>DASZMK010000189.1:0-84087 GCA_035551855.1 Solirubrobacteraceae bacterium | reverse complement strand
AGCGGAAAGCCAGGCGAGGATGCGCCGGTCAAGAGGTCCCCGTGCCCTGGCGGTGCCCACTCCAACGCCGGGTTCTGCGGCCAGCTCACCGGCGACAGGTCATCGGGCCACAGCTTCGGGAAGCGACTCTGCATGAAGGTGCCACTGACCTCTGAGGCCAGTCCCGGGTGGCGCCCGAGCGCGCGGGACGTGTCCCCGTCAGTGACGAAGCTGTTCATCAGTACCAGCGGGATCGGGCGGCCAAGGCGCGATCGGAGGCTCAGGATCTGGCGGGCGATCAGCTCCAGGAAGGTGAGGCCGTTCTTGACCGGAAGCAGTGACTTGGGGCCTTTGAGCCCCATGCTGGTTCCGAGCCCCCCGTTGAGCTTCAGGACGATCGCCCGGTCTAGCGACTGACGCGCCGCCGCCTGGTCTACGGGCAGGTCCTCGACATCGGCGATCTCGGCGACAGGCTCGAGCGCGCTCTCAGGCAGCGCCCCGGCGTCCGGGTCCCCCAAACGCTTGTAGTAGTGGGCGAACGCTCTGAGCGCGGCATCGGGCATACCGGCGTGGCGCATCTTCTGGAGGCCGGCGTCGAGACCGTTCACTGCCGGCTTTCGATCGCCATGCTCACACCCCTGTCGGGTACGTCTCGGGCAGCTCGCCGCGCTCCCATTCGCTGGAGATCTCAAGCGGCTGCACCGCCGTCGTCTCATCGATATGGATGACCGCGTCGAACTGGCCGTCCATCTCAGCATGGAAATAATGCGAGATGCGCTCGGTCTCAGGACTGTAGACGACGCCGATCGCCCGCTCCAGGCGCCGGCCCTTCAGCGCCGCCGCATCCAGCAGGAAGCGCTCGGCCCGAACCTCGTGCAGCAGTTCCTCCCAGCTGCCGGGCAGCGAGCGCCGCACCCGCTTGCGCTCCGCCGGTCGGCCCCAGTCTGATGCGGCGGTCACGGTTCCCGTGTATGTAGTGAAGCCGACAAGCAGCGCCCGATCGGCGACGCGTTCCCGGATCAGCTGCCCGACGTTGAACTCGCCCGCCTGGCCCAGCTCGGTGGCGCGGGCATCTCCCAGGTGCGAGTTGTGCGCCCACACGACCACCTTCGGCGGCGCCCATGCCCGCTCCAGATGCTGGCTCAGCGCCTCCAGCGTCCGCGCCATGTGCCGATCGCGCAGGTTCCAGCTCTGGACCCCGCCCTGAACATCGCCCGGTAGTACTCCTCCGCGTCCACGACCAGGCGCGCGTTCTGCTCGGCGAAGAAGTGCCGGTCCAGGTCGAGAAGTCCGTCGAGCCCCGCGTCCGTCCGGTGGAGCTCCAGCAGTTGCTCGACCGCCTGCTGCTCGCACGACTCGGCTCCGGCGATCCCGGTCTCGTAGGCGTAGACCTGCGGGTCGCGGCCGAACTGGTCAAAGCACGCGTAGCGCTCACGGGCGCGCTGCGCGGCCTTCGGATCGACCTCTTCGAGGAGCTCGACCACCGCTTCCATCGAGCGATGCAGGCTGTACAGGTCAAGCCCGTAGAAGCCGACCTTCTGCGCGCCCGGCGGCAGGGTGTCGTTCCACTCGCGCAGCAGCGCGACGAACTCCGCCACTTCCGAGTTGCGCCACATCCACACCGGGAAGCGGCGGAAGTCGGACAGGGCCTCATCTGCGCTGCGGTCCTCCGACGCCCCGCGCACGTAGCGGTTGACCCGGTAGGCGTCCGGCCAGTCGCCCTCCACCGCCACCGCGGTGAAGCCGGCCTCGGCGATCAGCCGTTTGGTGATCTCAGCGCGCTCGCGGTAGAACTCGTGTGTCCCGTGGCTCGCCTCGCCGAGCAGCACGTAGCGCGCAGCCGATGCTCGTTCGATCAGCCAGTCGTAGTCGGTGAGCCGGCCGGTGAGCGTGCGGGTCGGCTCCGGAGGGTGCGCCCCGGGCGGCCGCCTGGAGCGCTGGAGCAGACCGCGCACCTCCTCGTCGCTCGTCTGCGCAAAATCCTCGTACCAGCGGCCCACGGCCCCCAGGCGCTCCGGCGCGAGCAGGCACACGACCTGATCAGCCTCGGCGCTGAGCGCGCGACAAACCTCGGGATCGGCCACCGGGACCGCGACGACAACCTTCGCTGGGCCGTCCAGCTTGACCGCCAGGACGGCGGCCAGCATCGTCGCGCCGGTCGCCAGCCCGTCGTCGACCAGGATGACGGTGCGCCCGGCCAGGTCCGGCGGCGGTCGCTCGCCCCGGTAGGTGCGGTCGCGGCGCTCGAGCTCGCGGCGCTCCGTGGCATCGATCGCCTCGATCCACTCCGCGGGGATCGCGAGCTCCTCGAGCAGCGGCTTGTTCAGCACGCGGGTCCCCCCGGTGGCGATCGCCCCGAGCGCGAGCTCCGCGTGACCGGGCACGCCGAGCTTGCGAACGAGAAAGACATCCAAAGAGACGCCCAGCGCCGCCGCGATCTCCGACGCGACGGGAACGCCGCCCCGCGGAAGACCGAGCACAACCACATCGTCGCGTCCGGCGAATTCGCGCAGCCGCCCGGCGAGCTTGCGCCCGGCGTCGGCCCTGTCTGTGAAGCGCTGCGTGTCCACCACCAGGGTGGTAGGGCGGTCGCGGCCGAGGCCAAGCTCTCCGCGCCCTGCACGTCCTCCCGGTGGCCTGTACGTACAGACTTCCTCGGGTTCCCGTGGTGATCGCAACACCCGCCCAGATGGAGGAGGGGCGCCGGTTACGCCGATTGTGACCTCACGGTGACACTGTGCCCGCGGCGAGCTGCGCCGTCACGAGGGCGGCGCTGGTCCCGGGCACCGGCACCATATATCCGCCGGCGCCGGCACGCACCGTTTCGGTGGCGGCGCGTCCCACCCACGTATCGTCTGGCCCCAGATGCTGGCCGTCGAGCGTCACACCGGAGCGTGCCGCGGACGAAGGGGCGAGGAGGCGCTGCACCGTCGCGGCTCCCGCCAGCGTAAGGCGGAGATCGACGGTGGTCGAGCCCGCGCCCTTGTTGATGAGCAGGACGTGCACGACGTTGCCCAGCACGCGCACCCCCCACACCTTCAGGCCGGGCGGCGCGGACTCAACCTGCAGCGGCACCAGTTGGGGATCCGGCCCCAGCGTCCTGGCGAACAGGACCAGGCCGTAGAACAACGGGCGCGCCACAAGGCGGTCCTTGACCGGCGCGAAGGCCGCGTTGATGGCAAAGGCGCGCACGTGGATGTTGACGCCGTCCACTCCAGCCCGCGCGAGCTCGAACAGCGCATCCGGCGCCCACAGCGCGGTGGCGAACGTGTTGCTGATGCCGGGTACGCCGCCGCAGGTGACGGAGTTGAGCTCGGTGAGCCGGAACGGAAGACCGGCACCATGAGCAAGCGCGATCGCCGGCTCCAGAGAGGAGGCCATGCCGGCGGTGGCGGTCTCGCCGAGGATCTTGGCGATGCTCGGATACTCCGGCGACAGCGGGGACGCGCAGGCCGAATACGGGTACATGTGGGCGCTGATCAGCCCCAGCGCCGGATGCGGCGCCTCCAGCAGCGTGGAGATCCACTTGAGGTTTGTCGTCGGATAGGCGATGACCGGCGCCACGAGCGGTACCCCGGGCGCGAACGTCGCCAGCACGCGTGCATAGGCGTGGTAGAGCGCAACGTATGTCTCCGGCGTCAGCCGGCGGGGAAACAGTCGGATGTCCAGCACGCGGGCGATAGGCCCAAACAACGCGGACCAGTACCACGGGTTGTAGAGGTCCGGCTCGTTGCCGACCTCATAGCCGATGATGGTTCCTGCTGGCAACTGGGCCTGGGCGGCGCGCGCCCATTGAGCGGCCATCCGGGGGAGATCGCTCACCAGGTTGAGATCGAGGAGCGTCCGCGCATCGACGGTCTCCACGACCGAGCTCGCCTGGCGGAACCAGGTTTGCCTGAGCTCGAAGATTCCCTTCGGAGCTCTGCCGATATTGACGTTGTACAGTGCGTGATCGGTCGAGTCACCCCCGATCCGCAGGATGAGCGGCCCGTTTCCTGACACACGCACCATGGACAGCATCCGCTCGAATTGACCCATCTGGCGCTCGAACGCCGGCATCGCCCAGTACTCCGTCGAGAGCCCGAGATAGGAGCGGGGGATGCGCACCTCACCGCGGCCCAGCGTCACCGTCACCGGCGCTCGCAGGAGCGGCCGGGTGGCGGCGCCCGGAGTCAGCGTCATAGGCACCACGTGCGCGCCCCCGGCGGCACGGTGGCGCGGCGCGCCGCGGGCAATCCGGCGGCTGTCATGCTCGCTCGTGCCGCCGATCCTCGCCGCCACCACCACGGCCGCCGCGGCAGCGACGAGGGCGAGCATCACGATGCATCGCGGCCGGCTCAATGGCCGGGCTGGCGTCCGAGCGTGACCTGAACCGTCGCCTGCTGCCCGGCCGGGGTCAGGAGTTCGACGGGAACCGTTTGACCCGGCCGGAGCCCGGCCAGCACGCTGGCGAGCACATCGCTTGTGGGCGTCGACTGGCCGGCGACGGCGACGATGACGTCGCCGCGCTTGATGCCGGCTTTCGCCGCTGCCCCTCCGGGCTCGGCGATGACGACGAGGAGGCCGCCGCCGATGACCGAGGTGACGACCACGCCCAGAGAGGCTCGTCCCGCGGTCGCCACGCTGCCTGATGCGATGAGCTGGCTGGCGATGCTCTTAGCCGTGTTGCTGGGGATGGCGAAACCGATCCCGGGTGCCTGAGACCTGTCCGCGGACTCAGGATCGATGGCCGCGAGCGTCGGGATCCCGATGACATCGCCGTTGAGGTCGACGAGCGCGCCACCGGAGTTGCCAGGGTTGATCTCGGCGCTCGTCTGGATGACCGAGGGCAGCACGACTCCGCTTCCCTCCGAGACGGTGCGCCCCACCGAGGAGACGATGCCCTGCGTCACGCTCGAGCGCAGGCCGAGCGGGTTGCCGATGGCGAGCGCGATGTCGCCGACCTGAATCGTCGAGGAGTCGGCGAACGTCGCGGGGTGAGGCCTGGCACCGCTGACGCGAATGACAGCGATGTCGTTCTGCGGATAGATTCCCACCACCGTCGCGGGGTACTGGCGACCGGAGCCCAGCGTCACCGAGAGCTGCTGGGCGCCGGTGACCACGTGCCCATTGGTGACGATGTCCCCGCGATCGTCGAAGACGATTCCGGAGCCGAGACCGGTGCTGGTCTGGATCTGGACGACCTCTGGCGAGACCCGCTTGACGACGTCGATGAACTCCTGCTGGAGCTGGTCGCCCGCGGGCTGCGGCTGGCCGATCACAGGGCCGCTCTGCGGCCGCGCTGTGACCGTTGGCTGTGAGTGATGTGTCGTGGCGCCGCAGCCCACTGGCACCATCGTGGCGACGAGCGCCAGAGCGGCCCACCTCAGCCGCAGTCGGCGCGAGCTTGAGTGTTCGGTGTGGTGCTTCACAGGTGCGGTTCAGTCGCCAATGACCTGGACGTGATGCCACGCCTCCCTGTCGCCCACGACATCAGGAAGAGGCCGATGACCAGGCCGGTGCCACCGACGACCATCAGGATGACCCGATGTTCTGGAGGTTCCTGGAGGTTGATGCGTCGACATGGTCATCGTCCGTTGAGGATCGCGCCGGCGGCGATCAGGAAGAGGCCGGAGCCGATGGTCATGCTTCCTGAAATAGGTGGCGCCCAGCGCAGATCAAGCCGCCGGAAGCCGAGCGTCGCTGCGCGATGATCCGGTTCGACCTCACGGCTGCCCCGCCACCGCTCCATCTCCGCCTTGACTTGCGCGCGCAGCGCCGTACCTCCCGTGCATGATCGCGATCGCCGCGGCACCGGGAGCGCCGAACGGCGCCGGGCTGGTGGACATCGATGAGCCGCAGCCCGGGGACAACGACCTGCTTGTGGAGATGCTGGCGCTCGGCGTCTGCGGGACCGACCGCGAGATCGTCTCCGGCCTGTACGGCTGGCCCCCGCCCGGCCGCGACCGGCTGGTGCTGGGGCACGAGTCGCTGGGCCGCGTCGTGGCGGCCCCGTCCGGCGGAGACTTCTCGGTCGATGATCTTGTGGCGGGGATCGTCCGCCGTCCTGACCCGGTCCCCTGTCCGTGTTGCGCGGTGGGCGAGTTCGACATGTGCCGCAACGGCGCCTACCGCGAGCGGGGCATCAAGGAACTGGACGGCTACGGCGCCGAGCGGGTCACGCTCGAGGCGGACTACGCCGTCAAGCTCGATCCGTCCCTGGGGCAGCTCGGCGTTCTGACCGAGCCGACCAGCGTCGTCGCGAAGGCATGGGAGCAGGTCGAGCGGGTCCGTCATCAGGGATGCCGTCTGCTGGAGAGCGTGCTGATCACGGGCGCCGGCCCCATTGGCCTGCTGGCCGCGCTGTTGGGGATCCAGCGGGGCTTGGCGGTGCACGTGCTTGACCAGGCCGCAGACGGCCCCAAGCCGGCGTTGACCCAGGCACTCGGCGCCCGGTATCACACCGGCTCGGTGGCCGACGCCTGCCACGACTCCGAGCCGGACATCGTCCTCGAGTGCACGGGCGTCCCGGACATCGTCGTCGAGGCCGTCATGGGCACCGCCCCGGGAGCCGTCACGTGTCTGCTCGGCGTCTCCCCGCGTGGACCAAAGCTGAGCGTCGATGTCGGCTCGCTCAACGATGAACTGGTGCTGGAGAACGACGTCGTCCTCGGCTCGGTCAACGCGAACCACCGCCACTTCAACACCGCCGCAGACGCCCTCGCCGCGGCCGACCCGGCGTGGCTCGAGGGCCTGATCACCCGGCGGGTACCGGTCCAGCATTGGAGCGAGGCGCTCGACAAGCGTCCTACGGACATCAAGACCATCATCGAATTCCAACCAGCAGGGGAGTCACCATGAGAGTGGGAATCGTCGGCCTGGGGCGGATGGGCGCCAACCTGGCTTTGGCCGCCATCGATCACGGGCACGAGATCATCGGCTACGACCCGCAGGAGCACGTGCGCAACCGGCTCGCGGGCGAGGGCGTGACGCCGGCGACGTCGCTGCGGGAGCTGGTCAGCCGGCTCAACCGGCCGCGCGTCGTCCTCATCTACGTACCGCATGGCGAGCCGACCGAGCGCGCCTGCGAGCACCTCCGCACAGTGGCGGCCGACGGAGACGTCATTGTCGACGGCGGCAACAGCCATTGGCGGGACTCGCGCCGCCGACACGATGAATTCGCCGCGCACGCCATCGGCTTCCTCGACGTCGGGACCAGCGGCGGCCTCTCCGGCGCCCGCAACGGCGCCTGCTTCATGGCCGGCGGAGAGCGCCGCCACTATGACATCGTCGAACCGCTGCTCAGGGACCTCG
This sequence comes from Solirubrobacteraceae bacterium, assembly GCA_035551855.1. Lineage (GTDB taxonomy): Bacteria > Actinomycetota > Thermoleophilia > Solirubrobacterales > Solirubrobacteraceae > Palsa-465. Next base: position 76,815 of record DASZMK010000189.1, on the reverse strand, counting down.
CCTACGACGACCGCGCGACACTGTTCGTCGGCCCCCCGGGCGCCGGCCATTTCGTCAAGCTGATCCACAACGCGATCGAGTTTGGGATGGTCGAGTCCATCGCCGAAGGGGCCGAGATGCTGAGCCGATCCGAGTACCAACTCGATCTGCCGGCGCTGTTCGACAACTGGAATCACGGCTCGGTCATCAGATCCTGGCTGGTCGAGCTCATGCGGGACGGTCTCGAGCGTGTCTCTGACTTCGCTGAGCTCTCGACCTACGTCGAGGACACCGGCGAGGTCAAGTGGGTTCTCGGCTGGGCGCTGGATCGCGACATCCCATCCCCGGTGATCTCCGAAAGCCAGCAGGCGCTGATGAGCTCTCGCGACCTGGATTCCGTGTCGGCCAAGGCCGTCGCCCTCCTGCGCAACGCCTTCGGCGGGCACCCGGTGCACGGACGCAGCGAGCAACTGGTGCGGACGTAGACCCGGCCTCACGGCCGGCGATCCCGTGGCTCAGCGCCGCAGGTGAAACGGCACCGACGTGACGATGATCTTCGGCAGCGGCCGGAGCGCGCGGCGCAGGCGCGGCGCGGTCTGGTCCTGCAGGATGCGGTGCCACCAGTGCCGGGCGACGATCTCAGGGAGGATCGCCGTCAGGGTGAGATCCGGACGCTGGTAGTGCAGCGAACCGACGTAGTTGACCAGGGGAGCGACGATCGCGCGGTGGGGGGACACGACGACCTCGAGTGGCAGGAGGTCGCCCCACCTGCGCCAGTAGTCGCGGAACCGTTCAGCCTCCTCCGCGGTGGGACTGAGGTGCACCGCGAGCACGGGTTGCTGGAGTGAGGCAGCATAGGCGAGGGCGCGGATGCCGGGACGGTCAAGCGCCTCGACCGGCACGATCAACAGGTGGCGGACCTCCTGCGGCGTCTCCTCGCGCTCAGTCGCCTCGGTCTCCTCGCCCGCCTGCGCCGCGCCGTCGCTCTCCCTTGTCATGGCCGTCGCCGATCCCGCGCCGCCGTCGTCGCCGTCCGGCTTGAGGTCGCGTACCGGAACCTCGATCGACTCCGGGCGCAGCATCGTCGCCTCCGCGACGAGGTCGTAATGGCGGCGGATCCGCAGCGAGACGGCGACGAACAGCCCAACCGCCAGCACAGCAACCCATGCGCCCTCCGTGAACTTGGTGACCGCGGCGGTGATGAATACGATCGCCGACAGACATCCGCCGATCGCGTTGAACAGCAGGCTCCGCCGCCAGTGGGGATCGTCGCGATGACGCCACCAGTGGACGACCATCCCGCCCTGGGACATGGTGAAGGCGAGGAACACGCCGACCGCGAACAGCGGGATCAGAGGGTTTGTCTGTCCGCCGAAGCCGACGTAGATCGCGGCGGCGACGAGCGACAGGACGATGATCCCGTTGCTGAACCCAAGCCGGTCGCCGATCCGCAGAAAGAGCCGCGGCGCGTGGCACGTGCGCGCCAGCAGGAACAGGACTCGGGGAAAGTCGTTGTAAGCCGTGTTGGCCGCCATGAGCAGGATGGCCGCGGTGGCCGCCTGGGTGTACGCGTACAAGACCCCTGAGCCGAAGCTCCGGTGCGCGAGTTGCGAGAGAACCGTCTCGCGCGCATTGGGGACTACGCCGTCAAAATGCATGAGGACGACCGTGCCGGCATACATCGCGAGCAGCAGGCCGACCATCCAGGTGAGCGTCGTGCGCGCGTTGCGCCACTCAGGCGGATGGAAGGCCGGTACCGCGTTTGAGACCGCCTCGATGCCGGTCATCGCGGTTGACCCGGACGAGAAGGCGCGCAGCAACAGGAGGAGCGTGACCCCTTGGAGGGCCGGCACAGGCGGCGGCGGCGTGGGGTGGAAATGACGGCCGGCGGCATCGATGAGCCCCACGGCGGTCAAGACGAATATCGCGACGATGAACGCGTACGTCGGCGCCGCGAAGATCGCCCCGGCCTGACGCACACCGCGCAGGTTGCCCGCCAGCAGGACCGCGATCACGCCGACCCCAATGAGGACCGTGCCGGAGCCGAGCCAGGGAATCGCTGAGGTGACGGCCGCAACGCCGGCGGCGATCGAAACGGCCACGTCCAGGATGTAATCGGTCAGCAGACCGGCCGCGGCGACGAGGCCGGCCACGCGGCCGAGGTTGTCGCTGGCGACGATGTACGAGCCGCCGCCGTGGGGATACGCGCGGACCGTCTGGCGATAGGACACCCCCACCGCGACCATGAGAACCGCGATCGTCGCCGCGATCGGCAATGAGTACCGCAGCCCGGCGGTGCCCGCCAGCACGAGGACCGCCAGCATCGCCTCGGGGCCGTAGGCGACGGACGCGAGCGCATCGGCCGACAGCACGGGCAGCGCGACGAGCTTGCGCATCCGCTCGTGCGCCACCGCCGTCGCAGTGAGCGGCGGCCCCAGCAGGACCCGCCGAGCCCTGTAGGCGATGCGTCCCGGTGGCGATGGGGGCGCTTCCGCTTCGGTCGTCGCCTCAACCGCGGGAGGCTCGGTGCTCGGCCCGCTGATCGGCACAAACCGAACAAGGCCCTTGGGCCGAACCTCCTCTGCGCCCGGCCCCGCCCGCAGGCTCGGATCCACCGGAAGCGCGCGCTGCCAATCGCCGCGATCTCCCAGGACACGCACCCACTCGCGACCCAGTTGCCCCAGAACGTTCAGCTGGCGCTCGTCGAGCTTGGGCAGCAGCGCATCCGGGCTCGGCGTGCCGGCGAACTGCTCACCTGGCGATTGATCTTGCACGTGATGACCCATCAGGTGCAATGGGGGCAGATCGCTGCCGACGTCCCGGCCGCCGCCTGACCACAGAGCACAGCCACGATCTCCTCAGTGATCCGGTCAGGCGGCTGGTCGGCGTCGATGACGATCAGATCCGTCCAGCACTCGAGCGCCCGCCGCAGCTCCCCGGTACTGTCGCTGTAGGCCTCCAGTCGTTTGGTGACGGCGTCGTCCGTGTCATCCACACGGTGCTGTTCCCGGGAGCGCTTCCGTATGCGGGCGCGCAGCACCTCACCGGGAGCCTGTAGCCACACCACGAACGGACGCCGCTGAAGACGGTGCACCTCAGCGAGCGTCTCCCGCAGCGCCCGCGCCTCGCCGGCCGTGCGGGGATAGCCATCCAGAACGAACCCCTGGGCCGGCGTCAGCGCCTCGAGTCGCTCGCGCACGAGCTCATCGACGAGCTCGTCCGGGACGAGCCGTCCCTGGGCCATCACGTCCCGGACCTGCCGCCCCGCCGGCGAGTGGTTCTCGGCCTCCTCCCGCAGGATCTGGCCCGGACTGATGTGCACCAGTCCGAGGCGCTGCGCCAGCGCAGCCGCCTGGGTTCCCTTGCCCGCGCCCGGCGGCCCCAGCAGGATGACATGCAGGGGTGAACGGCTCATGTGGCCTAGTTCGTAGGTCGGCCAGGCCGGCGGACCACCTCCCCCGCCCGCTCGGCCGATGATCCACCGGCCGCGGGTGCGCTTGCCGCGCCGACGACCCGGGCTATCACCCTCCACGCCACGGGCCGCCAAGCCGCGTTGGCGATGGCTTGCCCTCCGCAGCAGCGGCCTACTTGGCCTGGTATGGAATCGACAGCTTCCACCCCCAGCTTCGAGCGCGGGTGCCGTCAGACGGCAGCAGAGCGATTCGCACCTGACAGGGTCGCCGCCGGGTACGAGAGTGTCTACCGGGAGGCGCTCGGGGCTCCGTTTGACGACGGTCGCCGTCGACTTGAGCCCGTCGGTGCGCCGGCGTGACGACATGTCGGTACTGGTCGTCTCAGGCCGGCACGAACTGATTTCACGGTGAGGACATGAGCACCGACACCCTGCCGCAACAACCAGCCGCCGCCGCGAGCGCCACGGTGACCCGTGGGATCATCCGCACCAACATCCCGGCTCGCCTCGATCGACTGCCGTGGTCCCGTTTCCACTGGCGCGTCATCATCGGATTGGGGACGGTCTGGATCCTCGACGGCCTCCAGGTGACGATCGTCGGCGCGGTCGCGGCGCGGCTGACGGAGCACGGAAGCGGCATTCGGATGAGCTCGGCGAGCATCGGGACGGCGGGAGCCATCTACGTCGCGGGGGGGTGCGTCGGCGCGCTGTTGTTCGGCCAGCTGACCGATCGCTACGGACGCAGGAAGTTGTTCATGCTCACGCTCGCCGTGTACCTCCTGGCGACGGTGGCGACCGCCTTCGCGTTCGCGCCGTGGTACTTCTTCCTGTTCCGCTTCTTGACCGGGATGGGCATCGGGGGCGAATACGCGGCGATCAATTCGGCGATCGACGAGCTCATCCCGGCTCGCAACCGCGGGCGGGCCGATCTCGCCATCAACGGCAGCTACTGGGTGGGATCGGCTATCGGCGGCTTTGCCGCCCTGCTGTTCCTGGACACCTCGCTGTTCGCCAGGGACGTGGGCTGGCGCCTTGCGTTTGGGGTCGGCGCGGTGCTTGGCCTGGGAATCATGATCGTCCGGAGGTCCCTCCCGGAGAGCCCGCGGTGGCTCTTCATCCACGGACACGAGGACGAGGCCGAGCGAATCGTCGAGCAGATCGAAGCGGAGGTGCAACAGGGGACGGGCGCGGAGCTGCCGGAGCCCGAGGGGGAGATCGCCGTCCGCCAGCGCGACGCCATCCCGTTCCGCGAGCTGGCGAAGGTGGCACTCACGCGGTACCCGCGCCGCGCGTTGCTCGGATTCGCCCTCTTCGTTGGTCAGGCCTTCCTCTACAACGCGGTCGTCTTCGATCTCGGCACCCTTCTGCACGCATTCTTCGGCGTGGGCAGCGGGACGGTGCCGTACTACATGGCGCTCTTCGCGCTCGGCAACTTCCTTGGCCCGCTGCTCCTGGGACGCTTCTTCGACACCATCGGGCGAATCCCGATGATCTCCGGCACATATTTGGGGTCGGCCACGCTCGTCGCTGTTCTGGGCGTGCTGCTCATCACAAGCCACCTGACGCTGTGGGAGTTCATGGGCTTCGTGCTGGCCGCCTTCTTCCTCGCCTCGGCCGGGGCGAGCTCCGCCTACCTGACGGTCAGCGAGGTCTTCCCCATGGAGACGCGGGCACTCGCCATTGCCTTCTTCTTCGCCATCGGCACCGCCACCGGCGGGATCGTCGGACCCGTGCTGTTCGGTCAGCTCATTCACAGCGGCAGCCGGCACCTCGTGGCGATCGGCTTCTTCGTCGGCGCCGGCGCGATGGCGATCGGCGGCCTCATCGAGCTGCTGTTCGGAGTCAGCGCGGAGGGCCAGTCGCTTGAGAACATCGCCAAGCCGCTCACCGTCGAGGAGGCCGAGGAGCTCCTCCCGCTGCCACTCGTGCCGGAGCTGCGGCCCAACCCCCAGGCCTACCACGAGCGCCACGAGGCCGTACATGCCCGCGAGCAGGCCGAGAGCGAGCGTGCCGTCGCCGCCGAGCGTCGGGCGGCGCTGCAGGAGCTCCACGGCCGGGTCGGGGCTGCCGAGGCGATGACGCCGCCGGATCGAGCAGACCGAGAGGCCGAGGCGGCGGAGCTCCACGCCCAGGGTCTCGACGAGCTAGCCACCACCCACGAGCAGCGCGCGCTCGCCATGTACGCGAGGACTGAGCCGGAGCGCCTGATCGCCGCCGAGCGCGCCGCCGCCGCAGAGGAGCGTGCGCGCATCTACCAGGAGCGCGCGGCAGCGCTGACGGCGGAGACCGGAGCGGAGGCCGAGACGCACATGCTGCTCGCTGAGGCGGCCGCAGAGCGGGCGCGTGAGCGAGAGCAGCGGGCGCTGGCCGTGGAGGCGCGGGCAGAGGCCGCGAAGCTGCGCAGCGGCGCCGCCGAGCTTGCCCGGGCCCGCGCCGAGATGCACGAGAGCTGGGCTGCGGTCCACAACGCGCGCAGCCGGGCGTTCGAGGCGCGCGCCCACCACGACGATACGGCGGCGGCGACGCATGAGCAGGAGGCCGGAGATCGCGAGCTGATCGCGCTGGCCGCCGAGCAGCGAGTCGATGCGGCCGAGCACCGCGCGAGGGCGGAGGCGCTTCAGGAGGAGGACGCCCTCCTCTCACAGGCCGAACGGGAGCAACGCATCCGCGACCGCAGCGGACAGACGCTCAGCCACGGGCGACGGGGGCTGCATCGCTTCCAGCCGGGCGTCGGCAGCACTTTCTACTCCCCCGGACTCATCGGCACGGCCGGCACCACCAGTCGCCTGGCCGCCATGGCGCGGGAGCAGCTCGACCGCGAGATCGACCTCATCGGGCGGGCGCTCGAGGAACATGGCCCGCTGGAGCACAACGAGCTCAAGCGCCTTGTCGGCGGGCAATATTGGGGCCCGGGCCGCTTCCGACAGGCATTGCGCGCTGCCATCAGCGAGGGGCGGGCCCGGCGCCGGTCTCGCGACGTCGTGGAGCCGCCCCTGGGGAGCCGGCTCGACACGCAGCCCGCGCAGGATGGGCCCGGCCGCGACCCGGCGCCGGTCTCCGAGCAGCCACAGGCGCGAGGCTGAGGGCCCTGCTGCGCTGCCGGCTCCTCGGTCACCGATACCGCTTCACCAACGAGGCGGAGACGATGCGCTGGACCTGCGCCCGGGGCTGCGGCGCGGGCGGCTCCAAGCGCTATCCGACGACGGAGCAGGCGCGTCGGTTTGCAATCGCGTTCGATCATGAGGATCGAGATTCACTCGGCCGCAGGGCACCGATCGGGCTGACGCCGTTGCGGCTGGTGCGAGCCCTCCGGCGATCAGCTCACTAGCCCGGACACCCGCTCGGTCAGTGCCCGCACGCCCGCCGCGGCATCGCCGTCGAGCTCGATCCGCACCACCGGGAGCCCGCCTGGGAGACAGCGCCGCAACAGCAGGGACGGCCGACCAGTTCTCGACGCTTGCCCGCACCCGGGTAGGCGCGCGCGACACTCGGCCTAGGGGACCAGGCATGACCTCACGGGGCAGATCCATGGCTCGAACTGGGCTGGTAGCGAGGCTGCCATGGTGACCCGGTGGTATCGCACCGGTGCCATCTACTCGGTTGACGCGGGGCTGTTCCAGGACTCCGATGGCGACGGGGTCGGCGATTTCCAGGGCATGGTGAGTCGACTGGACTACCTCGCCCGGCTGGGCGTGACGACGATCTGGCTCAACCCCATCCATCCGTCTCCGCGCCGTGACGGGGGATACGACGTCTGCGACTACTACGGCGTTCACCCCCGCCTGGGGAGCCTTGGCGATTTCGCCACGCTGATGCGCGAAGCCGACGAACGAGGCATCAGGGTGATGCTCGACCTCGTCGTCAACCACACCAGCGAAGCCCATCCGTGGTTTCAGGCCGCCCGCTCCGATCCGAAATCGCCGTTCCGCGACTGGTACGTGTGGTCGGAGACCGAGCCTGCCGACCGGTTTGCGGGGATGGTGTTCCCCGGTGTCGAGGATGAGACGTGGACCTACGACGCGATCGCCCGGGCGTGGTACCGACACCGCTTCTATCGCTTCGAGCCCGATCTCAACACCGACAACCCGGCAGTGCGAAGCGAGATCCGCAAGATCACGCTCTTCTGGCTGCGGCTGGGCGTCGCGGGCTTCCGTGTCGACGCGGCTCCGTTCCTGATCGAGCCCAAGACGCGGGCTGAGCAGCGGGCGGCCTACGAGTTCCTGGGCGAACTGCGCGAGTGGCTGTCCTGGCATCGCGGCGACGCCGTGATGCTGGCGGAGGCCAACGTTTCAGACGACGAGCTGATCGAGTACTTCGGACAGTCGGACGGGAGCGCGACGAGGGTGCTGATGGTCTTCGCGTTCCGGCTCAACCAGGCGATCGTCCTGGGACTGGCGCGCGAGGACGCACGGCCGATCGGGGCGACGCTTCGTGAGCTGCCCCGCCTTCCGCGGCACGGCCAGTGGGCGACGTTTCTGCGAAACCATGACGAAATCGACCTCGGACGCCTGACCGACGAAGAACGTCAGGAGGTCTTCGCCAAGTTTGGTCCGGACCCGAGCATGCAGCTGTACGGCCGGGGGATCAGGCGGCGGCTCGCGCCGATGCTCGGCGGCGACCGGCGGCGCATCGAGTTGGCGTACAGCCTGCTGCTGAGCATGCCGGGCACCCCGGTCATCCGCTACGGCGAGGAGATCGGGATGGGCGACAACCTGGAACTGCCCGAGCGAGAGGCGATCCGGACGCCGATGCAGTGGGACGACACGCTCGACGCTGGCTTCTCCCGCGCCGATCCCGAGCGTCTTGTCGCTCCGGTCGTCGACTTCGGCCCCTATGACTACCGACGCGTCAACGTCACAGCCCAGCGCCTTGACCCGCACAGCCTCCTCACCTGGTTCGAGCGCATCCTCCACGCTCTGCGGGAATGCGCCGAGATCGGCAGCGGTGATCACACGGTCATCGACGCCGGCCCACCGCACATCTTTGTCCACCGAGCTGACCGCCCCGGCGGGAGCACGCTGTTCGCGCACAACCTCGCGAACCGACCGTGCACGCTCGATCTCAGGTCACAGTACGCCCCGGACCACCGCCCCCTTAACTTCTTCGCCGATTCCGACTATGGACAAGACGTGAGGCTCGAGGCTCTCCAGGTCGGTGGGTACGGGTATCGCTGGATCCGTCTGCGACACGCGCCCGGGAGATAGTCGAGCATGGCCCTTCCCTGGTGGCGCTCGGCCGTCGTCTATCAGATCTATCCGCGGTCCTTCGCCGACTCCGACGCGGACGGCGTCGGGGACCTGCGGGGCATCACGGGCCGCCTCGAGCACGTGCGCGACCTGGGAGCGGACACCGTCTGGCTCTCGCCCATCTACCGCTCCCCGATGGCGGACTTCGGTTACGACATCGCCGACCACGCTGACGTAGACCCGATCTTCGGCAGCCTCGCCGACGCCGATGCGCTCATCGCACGGGCTCATGAGCTCGGTCTTCGCGTCCTCCTCGACTTCGTCCCCAACCACACGTCGGACCTGCATCCGTGGTTTGCCGCCTCCCGGGGTAGTCGCGAGTCTCAAAAGCGCGACTGGTACGTCTGGCGCGGCGGCGACGAGGTGCCGAACAACTGGATGTCAACTTTCGGCAACCGGCGGCCCGCCTGGACCCGTGATCCCGCGACCGGCGATTGGTACCTGCACTCGTTCCTTCCCCAGCAGCCCGACCTCAACTGGGATGAGCCGGCGGTCGAGTCGGCGATGCACGACGTGCTGCGCTTCTGGCTACGGCGCGGCGTCGACGGCGTCCGCATCGACGTCGCCCAGAAGATCGGCAAGGATCCGGCGCTCGGTGACAACGAGCCTGGCCGCCGTCACGATGAGGACTGGCCGTCGGTGCACCCGCGACTGGCGGCGATCCGGCGCGTGCTCGAGGAGTTCGACGGCGACCGAGTCGCCGTCGGCGAGATCTACCTGCTCGACCAGCGCGCGCTCGCGCCGTACATCGCCTCTGAGGACGAATTACACCTGGCGCACAACTTCTACTTCCTCCGTCTGCCCTGGTCGGCCGAGCGCTTCCGTGCGGCCGTCGATGAGTTCGAGCTCCTCACCAGCGCGGGCGGCTGGCCCGCGTGGTGCCTGAACAACCACGACCACTCGCGTACCGCCACGCGCTACGGATTGGCCCGGGCGCGCGTCGCCGCCGTGATGGTGCTGACCCTGCGCGGCACGCCATTCCTCTTCCAGGGCGAGGAACTCGGCCTCACCGACGGTGCCGTCCCGCTTGAGGCCATCGTCGACGTCGACGGGCGCGATCCCGAGCGCGTGCCGATCCCGTGGGAGCCCGGGCCGGCTGCTGGGTTTACGATTGGTCGGCCCTGGCTGCCGACCCATCCGGACGCAGGCCGTCTCGCCGCCGCCGTGCAGCGACGCGACCCGGCATCCACGCTCCAGCTCTACCGGGCGCTGATCGCGCTCCGGCGCGCGACCCCCGCGCTGCAGCACGGCTCATATCGCTCGATCCACGCGGCGCCCGACGTGTTTGCCTACGCTCGCGAGCATGAGAATGAACGGCTCCTCATGGCGCTGAACTTCGCACCGTTCCCGCGCCCACTCCCCCCGGAAGCCCGCGGGGGGCGCATCCTGCTCTCGACCCACGCCGAGCCGCACGCGAGCGAGCTCGCGGGTGACGAGGCGCGCATCCTCGCGATCGGCCGCGACCACCGTGGCGAACAGCGGGTCGCCGGTCGAGCGCAGTAACAGCTCACCTACTGCAGCGTCGGGCCGATGGGCGGCTATACTTAGGTTCAAGGTCGGGCGATCACGCCCGGCGAAAGTAGTGGCAGCGTTCGTAGTGGTCGCGTTCAGCACCTCCCGCGTTTCGCAGCACACACAAGCTCCCGGGAGGGAAGATATGGCAACTGGAACCGTAAAATGGTTCAGCGACGAGAAGGGCTTCGGCTTCATCACGCCCGATGACCAGGGCAAGGACCTGTTCGTCCATCACTCGTCGATCGCCGGCAGCGGCTTTAAGTCGCTCGCCGAAGGCGCGAAGGTGTCCTACGACGCCGAGCAGGGTCCCAAGGGCCCGGCGGCGACGAACGTTCAGACGATCTAGCGCACCCGAAGCGCGATCCCGGACGGCCCGCCACGGTGCTGGGCCGTCCGGCGCTCCGGGAAGGCTCCACGCTCGCGGCTCCTCGCATGCGCCGGCGCCGACATCGGGCTCTCCCTGCTCTGGGCAGGTTGCGAGACCACAGCCCGTCTGGCCCCGTGTCCGCTGGTCGCCCATCCCCACCGGAGCTGCCGCGGAGAGACCTGCGTTCTCACGGCAGGGGAGCACCACCGGCGGGGTTGGTTGTGGAGCCGCTTGGCGGCGTCGTCGTGGGCTGAGCCGTGCTCGTTGTCGACGAGGTCGGCCGCGGAGCTTGTGTCGTGCGTGTCGTCTGGCTCTGAGCCGGGTGGCTGCTCGTCTGAGGCGGCTGGCTGCTTGCCTGGGGCGGCTGGCTGCTTGTCTGAGTCTGGGTCAGCCCCCGGTTGGTTGACACCGGGGACGTCGAGGGTGAACCCCCGCCCGTGAACGTGTACCCGGACCCCCCGTTGTGCCCCCAATCGCTGACCGGCTTACCGACGAGTGCCTCGGCGATCGTGATCAGCGCCGCGACGATCAGGAACGCGGCGCCGGCTGTCGCAAGGGTCCCGGCCAGCCGGCGTCCTCGTGGAAGGCGGTCCATGACCTCGCACCACCACGACTCGCGCGGCTTGGCGACCAAGGACGCTGCCCGCTCGCGGGCGTGCCTGATCTGAGGCGAGAGGGTTGCGTTGGTGAGGCTGATGATCACCGGGGTGCACGCCGCTCCGGCAATGGTTCCGGCGACCCCAACTCGCGACAGGAGGAACGTCGCGAGCACGGAGCCCGCGGCGGTAGCGAGAACCTCTTCCCACAGGACCAGAGGTCGTCGATGATCACCGTGGAGTTCAGGCCGATCGTCCCCGGCGGCGGCCGCCATCTAAGCCCCTCGCGCAGGAACGGACACTGAGGCGGGCCACGGGGACAGTCGAGCGGCAGAGTCGTTGCTGAGCGGAACCCGTGGAGCGCGCGGCCTGGTTTGACCAGAAACGCGGGGATGTCGACCTGGAGGGGATCGAGTCAGCATTGAGGCTCCTGCGGAGCGGAGGGTCCCGTCGGCGCAGGACCGCTGATGCGACGGTTCGCTCCACGGCGCGTTCTGTGACGACCGTAGGCCGCGACGGGCTCGCCTCAATGCGCCCCGGCGCGGCGTGGACGGCGCCGGTTCGCTACCGGCCGCCGGACCTCATGACGCGGTGGATGCCCTCCCGCGCGCCGGTGCACGGCTTCCAAAACGCCCAACGGTGGAGCGCCAGCGGGAGGCCGGACCGGCGCAGATCATGCCGGTGGCCGTACTAGGAATGGGCGCCATGCGAGGTATCCACCACCGCGCCGGGCGCGTGAACACCCTCGCATTCGCAACCGAACGGCCTATGGCCTGGGACGAGAGGACATGAGCGGCCATCAACTCGAGATCATCCCCCTGTCCAGAGAGCACTGGGTTGTCCGCTACGCCGGCGATGTCACCCCGCTGTCCGAACATCGCACGCTGACAGAGGCGCGCGCCGCCGCGGTCAACCACGCCCGCCAGTTCGGCGAGCAGGTGATTCTCGTCCACGAGCTCGATGGGGAGTGCCACAAGGAGCACCTTGACCCCGACTTCCGGGCGCCGACCCCCGCCGACGTCAAAGGTCCGCATGTCGAGCCCTGACTCGCGCTGAATGGGATCTCGGCAGCCCGCCCTGAGCGGGTCACTCATGGAGATCCAGAGATCATCCGGCTCTCGGTTCGCGTCGGCGATCATGGTGGTGCCCTCAGCCCTGCCCCGGGTGCTCTGAGGTCGCCTCGACGTCGGCGCGGCCCCATCGGCCGGGCACCCGACGAAGCGCCAGACGGCCGAAGCGCTCCGGCAGACGCGGCGCGGAGTGAAGACCGTCGGCATCCGGCGCGAGTCCGAGCGCGGTGGTGAGCAGCAGCAGCGGGGCGGCGGCCGCCCACGCCTGTGGACTGGAGGCCGTCGGATATTCCACCGGTGCGTGGGTGAGCGAGGACTCGCAGCCGGCGAAGACCTCCGGCAGACGGTGATCGAAGAAGCCGGCGGCTCGGATCATCGAGTCGGCGATCCTGGCGGCCTCCACGTCGTGGCCGTAGCCGCGGAGCCCCGCGGCGATGATCGAGTTGTCGTGTGGCCAGACGGTGCCGTTGTGATACTCGACCGGGTTATAGCCGCCCTGGTCTGAAGCCATTGTCCGCACGCCCCAGCCGGAGTACATGGTGTCGCTCATCAGGCGCCCGGCCACCGCGTCGGCGTGATCCTGACCCACGATCCCGCTCCACAGCAGATGCCCGACGTTCGAGGTGATGCTGTCGACTTGGCGCTTGTGCCCATCCAGGGCGAGCGCGAAGCACTCCGTCTCCTCGATCCAGAAGTCGTCGAGGAAGCGTTCGCGCAACGCATCCGCCTCGGCGTCGAGCCGCGCGGCCAGCGGCTCATCCTGCCAGAACCGACGCGCAAGACGCGCGCACCGGCGCTTGGCGTCGTAGACGTAGCCCTGGATCTCGCAGGTTGCGATGGGGCCGGCAGCGACGGCCCCATCGGCAAACAGGATCGCGTTCCATGAGTCCTTCCAGCACTGGTTGACAAGGCCGCATGCCGGATTCCGGGTCTGATACTCGACATAGCCGTCACGGTCGAGATCGCCGTAGCTGTCGATCCACTCCAGCGCCTGGCGGGCGTTGCGCTCGAGCGTGCGCACCAGCTCGGCGTTGCCGGTCCACCGCTCATACTCATCGAGCAGGATCAGGAACAGCGGGGTTGAGTCGGCGGAGCCGTAGTACGGCGAGTGAGGCGTGCGGCCGGTGACGGTCAGCTCGCCGAAGCGGAGTTCGTGGAGGATTTTGCCCGGCTCCTCATCGCGGAAGTCGTCGACGGTGGTTCCCTGACGGCTCGCCAGCGTCCGCAGCGTGGTGGCGGCGAGATCCGGCCGGAACGGCAGCGCCTGGAGGCTGGTGATCAGGCTGTCTCTGCCGAACAGCGTCATGAACCACGGCAGTCCCGCTGCCGGCAGGCTCTCATCCTGAATCTCCAGATGGGGATAGAAGCGCAGAGCGGCCAGGTCAGCCAGGCTGCGCCGGTACGTGTGCCGGAGCGTCTCCCAGTTGGTGACAAGCTCCGGCGCACCGGTGATCCAGGCCTCCAGCTCGGCGGCGTGGGCCTCTCGCTGCTCCTCCAGCGAGCCGGCCGGGCGCCGGCCGGTGAAGCCTGCCTCGTGGCGCTCCGACACGGGGGTCACGGTGAAGGTGATCGTCCGTCGGTCTCGCGATCCAAGGCACACGTTCAGTCGCAGGCCGGTGTCGCTGACGGTGGCCGCCGCGTTGACGGTGATCCGAGTCTCGCGCACAAGGCCGCCGTTGCGGTAGGACAGCACGAGCTCGCGATCAGCATGCTCGATCTCTATGTCGCGCTCGGCGATGACGGCGTCCTTGACCTCGAACACGTCAGCGAAATCAGTGCCGATCTCCAGATCGATGGAGACCTGAGTCTGCTCGTCGCGGTGGTTGACGAGGATCAGGTCCTCGGTCCAGACGTCCCCGACGAGTCGCTTGCGCACGACGCCGAGCTTCGGAGCGGCATGGAATGCGGGCGCGGGGACGACCAGGAAGAAATCGGCCATGAAGTACTCCGCCTGGTGGCTGCTCAGGCTGTCGGTCTGCTGCCCCTGCACCCGCAGCCGCCACCGTGAGATGAACCGAGTGTCATCCGAGAAGAAGCCATGCGGGGGCAGACGCGAGCCAGGATCCATGTCGCCCCCCCGCCCCGAGACGACGAAGGTGTTCCCATCCAGGACGCTGATCGACTGCTCAGGCATCCGCTCCGCCCCTCCTCGCCCGCATGATCGGAAGCCGTCCGTCCGCGTCCGCGCCCGGCCCGCCGGGCGCGGACCGCCGGGTCATCTCACGAGGCCGCGACGTGCGGCATCCCCTCCTGCTGCGCGCCGTCGTCAGCAGCGCGAATCTCGATGCGGCGCGGGCGCAGCGTCTCCGGCCTCGGAACCTTGAGCGTCAGCACCCCATCGGCCAGTGATGCCTCGACGGCCGCGGGATCCAACCCGGGGGGCACGCGCAGTGTCCGCTCAAACCGCCCAAACCCACGCTCGATCCGGCGCACCGGACCCTTCCCATCCTCCCGGGCATACGGGAACGGCCGCTCGCCCCGGATCGTCAGCACGTCGTGCTCAAGCTCGATCTCGACGTTCTCCGCGTGCAGGCCCGGCACGTCCACGTAGACCGTCACCCCGTCATCGTCGATCAACAGATCGGCCGGCGGCATGAATGCCGGAACGTGCCCCTGGTTGTGCAGGATCTGGTTGAAATCGCGCAGCCACGGCACGCTCGGCTCGACCATCGTCGTCGTCATCGCATCCTCCATAGGTCGTTACTCGTTTCAGACGTATGTCTCATCGAAGTAGCACCACCGCCAGTCCTCGCCCGGTTCAAACGACTGCACGATCGGATGACCGACCCCGTGCGCGTGCCGGCGGGCGTGCTTGCCGGGCGAGGAGTCGCAGCAGCCGACATGGCCGCACGTCAGGCAGACGCGCAGGTGCAGCCACGGGGAGCCGGTTCGCAGGCACTCCTCGCAGCCCTCCGGAGTGCGCGGAACGACGGGCTGGATCGATGAGACATGAGGGCAGCCGGAGGGCCATAGCCCAGTGAGCGTGCTCACTTGGACCCGCTCGTTGCGGACGCGCCGTTGACGAGGGCGTTGACCTTCTCGGCCAGCCGGACCTCGGCGGCCGTCAACCCCGCGTGGTGCGGGTTGGTGATCGTCAGCCGGACGCGGTTGTAGCCCAAGATGCACATATCCGGCCGGCGCAGGTGGTCCTGCACGTTGGCGGCGATCCGCTCCAGAAAGGCGATCGCGTCGGAGAAGTCGCGGAACTCGAGCTCTCTGACCAGCGACTCCCCGTCTCGGCGCCACCCCGTGTGAGCCGACCGCAGGGCACCCGGCGACACGATCAGCTCGCCTTGACCTCGATCCGGCGGGGACGCGCCTGCTCCGTCTTGGGAACACGGACCGTCAGGATGCCGTCGTGGAGGTTGGCCTCGATCTGGTCCTCGGCCACCTCCCCGGGGAGGGTGACGTGGTACTCGAAATGACCTGTCCGCCGAGCTCGCCGGCGCAGGACGCCCTTGCGCTCGCGCTCCTTGATGTCTCCGGAGATGACCAGCTCGGAGTGGCGCAGCTCCACGTTGACGTCCTTGCGGTCGACCCCGGCCAGCTCGGCCTCGATGATCCACGCGTCCTCGGTCTCCTCGATGTCGGCGAACGGCGTCCACGCGCCGCCGTCGCCGCTCGCGGGCAGCCAGGTGCTCTGAACGAGTCGACCCATCTCCTCCTGCAGTTGCTCGAACTCCCGGAATGGATCCCATCGCTGCATCGCCCGCGGCGAGGGCGTGTCGGCGCGTCGTGTTGGCTGGGGCATCAGCCGCTCCTCTCTTTGGTGGGTGTCAACCGTGGCACTAGGTCGCGAACCGACCCCGACAACCGCGCGTGGCAGTGGGGGGCCGCTCCGCGAGCCCTTGAAGCGCGACCGGACCGCCCTAGAGAACGGTGTGCACGAGAGTTCGCGAACTACAAGAGGAGCTGGCGGAATGGCAAAGGCGGTTGGCATCGATCTGGGTACCACGAACTCAGTCGTCGCCGCGACGATGGAAGGTGGCCAGGCCGAGGTCACCCCCAACGCCGAGGGCGGCCGCGTCACCCCGTCTGTGGTCGCATTCACCGAGGACGGACAGCGACTGGTGGGACAGGTGGCCAGACGGCAGGCGATCCTCAACCCGGAGGCGACGATCTACTCGGCCAAGCGGTTCATCGGACGCCGCTGGGACGAGGTGGAGGAGGAGTCGAAGATCGTCTCGTTCAAGGTCGTCAAGGGCCCGAACGACGCGGTCAGGTTCGACGTCCGCGGCAAGCTGTACCCGCCGGAGGAGATCTCGGCGCTCGTCCTGCGCAAGCTCGCCGAAGACGCCGCGAAGTACCTCGGGGAGCGTGTCACCGAGGCGGTCATCACCGTGCCCGCGTACTTCAACGACGCGCAGCGCCAGGCGACGCGCGACGCGGGGCGCATCGCCGGGCTCGAGGTCCTGCGCATCATCAATGAGCCGACCGCGGCGGCGCTCGCCTACGGGATGGACAAGAAAGGCCAGGAGACGATCCTCGTGTTTGATCTCGGCGGCGGCACGTTCGACGTGTCCGTGCTGGAGGTCGGCGACGGCGTCGTGGAGGTACAGGCGACCAGCGGCGACGGCCATCTCGGCGGGGACGACTTCGACAAGCGCGTCGTCGATTGGCTCGCCGATGAGTTCAGGCGTGAACAGGGCATCGACCTGCGCAACGACCCCCAGGCCCTCCAGCGCCTGTACGAGGCCGCCGAGCGGGCCAAGGTGGAGCTCTCCTCCCAGACGCAGACGCAGGTCAACCTCCCGTTCATCACCGCCGACGCGGCGGGGCCCAAGCATCTGAACACGACGCTGAATCGCTCGAAGTTCGACCAGCTGACCCAGGATCTGGTCGAGCGTACGCGCGGTCCGGTGGAGCAGGCTCTGTCCGACTCGAAGCTGACTGCCGACGACATCGATGAGGTCATCCTCGTCGGCGGGTCGACGCGGGTCCCCGCCGTCCAGGAGCTCGTCCGCCGCCTGACCGGCGGCAAGGATCCGAACATGACGGTCAACCCGGACGAGGTGGTGGCGCTGGGCGCGGCGCTCCAGGCCGGGATCCTCAAGGGCGAGGTGGAGGACGTCGTGCTCCTGGACGTGCTGCCCCTGTCGCTGGGCCTGGAGACGCTGGGCGGTGTGATGACGAAGGTCATCGAGCGCAATA
The DNA here is from genome assembly GCA_035551855.1 of Solirubrobacteraceae bacterium. Classification (GTDB taxonomy): domain Bacteria; phylum Actinomycetota; class Thermoleophilia; order Solirubrobacterales; family Solirubrobacteraceae; genus Palsa-465. The sequence continues at coordinate 59,479 of DASZMK010000189.1, read as the reverse complement.
CCACCATTCCGGCCCGCCGGACGGAGACGTTCTCGACCGCCGAGGACAACCAGACGGCGGTCGACATCGTCGTGCTCCAGGGGGAGCGCGAGCTGGCCGCCGACAACCGCCAGCTGGCCCGCTTCCGCCTGGAGGGGATTCCGCCGGCTCCTCGGGGTGTGCCCCAGGTCGAGGTCACCTTCGACGTCGACGCCAACGGCATCCTCAACGTATCCGCCCGCGACAAGGCGACCGGCAAGGAGCAGCGCGTGACGATCTCCGAAAGCTCGAACCTGGACAAGGGCGAGGTCGAGGAGATGATCCGTCTGGCCGAGGCCCATGCCGGGGAGGACCGCCGGCGCCGCGAGGAGATCGACGCCCGTAACGAACTGGACTCGCTCGCCTACCGGGTCGAGCAGCTCATCCGCGAGCTCCAGGAGGGTCTGCCGGTCAACGAGAAGGCGCGCGCCGAGCAGGGGGTGGTCGACGCCCGCCAGGCGATCGCCGATGAGGCCGGGATCGAGCGCGTCCGCGAGCTGATCTCCGATCTCCAGCAGCTCGTCGCCGCCCTTCCTTCCGCCGCCGCGACCGCACAGGCGTCCGCGGCCGACGGCGACGGGGCCGGCGGAGCCGCGTCTGAGAGCGAGGACGAGGAGGTGGTGGATGCCGAGTTCACCCGAGAGTGACACCGAGCCAACACGGGCTCCAGATCAGGAACAGGCACAACCGCAGAACGGAGAGCTGGCCGCGGAGCTCGAGCGGGTCGAGGACCGCTACAAGCGCGCGCTCGCCGACCTGGACAACTACCGTAAGCGCGCGGCCCGCGAGATCGAGACTCTCGTGACCGCCGCGCGCGAGTCGGTGATCCGCGACTGGCTTGAGGTCGTCGACAGCGTCGAGCGCGCGATGCAGATGGAGGCCGACGGGCCGTGCCGGGACGGCCTGCGCGCAGTCCTGGAGCAGATGAACGCGGTGCTCGCACGCGAGGGAGCGCAGCGGATCGGCACCGCGGGCGAGCGGTTTGACCCGGAGCGCCACCAGGCGATCGCCGTCCAGGACTCGGCCGACGCCGCTGACCGGACGATCCTCGCGGTCGAGCGGTCCGGCTTTGCGCTCGGAGACCGGGTCATCAGGCCGGCCCAGGTGGTGGTGGCCCGTCCGCCGGGGACCGCCGGCTGATGTCAGTCGCCTCCGAGGACTTCTACGAGGCCCTCGGCGTCCCCCGCGACGCCAGTCAGGAGGACATCCGCCGCGCCTACCGGGCACTGGCCCGGCGCTACCACCCGGACGTCAACAAGGAGCCCGGCGCCGAGGACCGGTTCAAGGAGATCTCGGAGGCTTACGAGGTGCTGCGTGATCCGGAGAAGCGCGCGCGCTACGACCGCTTTGGGGCGCGGAGCTCGGCCGGTGTAGGCGACGGCGACGCCGGCGGTTTCGGCGGATTCGACGGCGGCGAAGGATTTGAGGGCGTCAGCTTCGACGTGGGGGGCGGCGACTTCAGCGACCTCTTCGACGAGCTGTTCAGCCGGCGCCGCGGAGGCCGGCGGAGCAGTCCGTTCGAGGGCTTCTCGATGCGCGGGAGCGATTTGGAGGTGATACTGGAGCTGGGGCTGTCGGAGGCCGCCGCCGGAGGCAAGCGGCGGCTGTCGATCAACGGCCGCTCGGTCGAGATCGACATCCCGGCCGGCGTCCGCGACGGCCAGGTGATCCGCCTGCCCGGCGAGGGCGCGCCCGGCCCCGGCGACGGACCCCCGGGCGAGCTGATCCTCCGGATCCGGCTCCGGCCCCATCCGACCTTCCGTGTAGAGGGCGGCGACCTGTACACCGATCTTCCGGTCGCCCCATGGGAGGCGGCCCTCGGCGCCGAGGTCCCGGTTCCGACGCTGGACGGCACCGCCCGGGTCAAGGTCCCGGCCGGCTCCTCATGCGGTCGCCGGCTGCGGCTCCGCGGACAGGGACTGCCCGGCAACGCCGAGGCGTCGCCTGGGGACCTGTACGCGATCGTTCAGATCCAGGTGCCGAAGCGGCTGACCAGCCGCGAGCGCGGACTGTTCCAGAAGCTCGCCGAGACGTCCAAGTTCAACCCCAGGAGCAAGCGGTGATGGCGACGACAGCCCGCCCCGGCACCAGACCCGGCACACGGCTCGTCGCGCGCGGGGGCGGCCGCGTCGGCATCGACGTCCTGGCTGGCCTGGCCGGGGTCCACCCGGACCTCGTGCGCCGGCTGATCAACCTCGGCCTGATCGCACCCAGCGGGGGCACCCGAGCGGCCCCGCTCTTCCAGCGCGCCAACGCCGCCCGGCTCGCGCGTGCGCTCCGGCTGCGACGAGATCTGGGCCTGAACTACGCCGGAGCGATCCTGGCGTGCGAGTTGCTGGCCCGCATCGACGAGCTCGAGGCGCGGTTGGGACCCGTCGCGCCGCCAGAACGCCAGCAAGAGGTGATGACATGGACTCGAACCGGCTGACCGTCAAGACCCAGGAGGCGCTGCACGACGCGCAGACGACAGCGCTGCGCCTCGGCCACACCGAGCTTGACACCGAGCACCTGCTGCTGGCGCTGCTCGAGCAGCGAGACGGACTGATCCCGCGCCTGCTGACGGGCGCCGACGTCGATCCGGACGCGCTCCGCGCTGCGCTGCACCAGGCGCTCGAGCGGCGCCCGCGGGTGAGCGGGCCTGGGAGCAGCGGCCAGATCGGCGTCACCAGAGGGCTCTCCCGGGTGCTCGATGCCGCCGAGCAGGAAGCCGAGCGCCTCAGGGACGAATACGTCTCGGTCGAGCACGTGCTGCTCGCGATGCTCGGGGCGGGCGGGGACCGGTCAATCAACGGCGCGGGCCGACTGCTGCGCGAGCACGGGGCCGACCGCGACCGGATCCTGGAGATCCTCAGCCAGGTCCGCGGCGCCCAGCGCGTCACCAGCTCGACGCCGGAGACCGCGTATGAGGCCCTGGAGAAGTACGGCCGCGACCTGGTGAGCGAGGCCCGCTACGGACGGCTTGACCCGGTCATCGGCCGCGACGCCGAGATCCGCCGCGTCATCCAGATCCTGTCGCGCAAGACGAAGAACAACCCGGTGCTCATCGGCGACCCCGGAGTGGGCAAGACGGCGATCGTGGAGGGGCTCGCGCAGCGGATCGTCCGCGGCGACGTTCCGGAGGGGCTCAAGAACCGAACCGTCTTTGCGCTCGACATCGGCCTGTTGGTGGCCGGGGCGAAGTACCGCGGCGAGTTCGAGGAGCGGCTGCAAGCGGTGCTGACCGAGATCAAGGCCGCCGAGGGCAGGATCCTGCTGTTCATCGACGAGCTGCACAACGTCGTCGGGGCCGGCGCGGCCGAAGGAGCTATGGACGCCGGCAACATGCTCAAGCCGATGCTCGCCCGCGGGGAGCTCCACTGCCTGGGAGCGACCACGCTCGCCGAGTACCGCCGGTACATCGAGAAGGACGCCGCGCTCGAGCGCCGCTTCCAGCCGGTGACGGTCGACGAGCCGTCCGTGGAGGACACAATCTCGATCCTGCGCGGGCTGCGCGAGCGGTTCGAGGTCCACCACGGCGTCCGGATCCAGGACGCCGCACTCGTTGCGGCGGCGACGCTCGCCCACCGCTACATCACCGACCGCTTCCTCCCGGACAAGGCGATCGACCTGGTCGACGAGGCCTGCGCGGTGATCCGAACGGAGATCGACTCGATGCCGCGGGAGCTCGACGCGATCACCCGCCGGGTGATGCAGCTGGAGATCGAGGAGGCTGCCCTCACCAAGGAGAGCGACGAGGCCAGCCGCGATCGCCTGGAGGCACTGCGCCGGGAGCTGGCGGATCTCCGCGCTCAAGCTGACGCCATGACCGCGCAGTGGGAAGCCGAGCGCCAGACGATCCACAAGCTCCAGTCGCTACGTGAGGAGCTCGAGCAGCTTCGGCGTGAGATCGAGGAGGCCGAGCGCTACTACGACCTCAACCGAGCGGCGGAGCTGCGGCACGGGCGCCTGCCGGAATTGGAGCGGCGGCTGCGAGCCGAGGACGAGCGCCTGGAGAGCAAGCAAGGTGGCACGCGGCTGCTCCGTGAGGAGGTCACCGAGGACGAGATCGCCGAGATCGTCGCCCGGTGGACGGGGATCCCCGTCGCCCGGCTCGTGGAGGGCGAGCGCGAGAAGCTCCTGCGGCTCGACGAGGTCCTGCATGAGCGGGTCGTCGGCCAGGACGAGGCCGTCCGGCTCGTCGCCGACGCCGTGCTACGCGCTCGCGGCGGCATCCAGGATCCGCGACGGCCGATTGGCTCGTTCATCTTCCTGGGCCCCACCGGCGTGGGCAAGACCGAGCTTTCGCGGGCGCTGGCCCAAGCGCTGTTCGATGCCGAGGAGAACATGGTCCGCCTGGACATGTCCGAGTATCAGGAGCGCCACACCGTCAGCCGTCTGGTTGGCGCACCCCCCGGATACGTCGGCTACGAAGAGGGCGGTCAGCTCACCGAAGCCGTGCGTCGCAAGCCGTACTCGGTGGTCCTTTTTGATGAGATCGAAAAGGCCCACCCGGACGTGTTCAACGCCTTGCTGCAGATCCTCGACGACGGCCGCTTGACCGATGCGCAGGGCCACACGGTCAACTTCCGCAACACGGTAATCATCATGACGTCCAACATCGGCTCGCTGTACCTGCTGGACGGCATGACGCCGGACGGGGAGATCAGCGAGGATGCCCGCCACCGGGTCATGGACGAGATGCGCGGCCACTTCCGCCCGGAGTTCATCAACCGGGTCGATGAGATCGTCCTGTTCAAGCCGCTGACGCTGAGCGAGATCGAGCGGATCGTGGAGCTTCAGATTGCTGACGTCCGTGCCCGCCTTAGCGATCGGCGGGTCGGTCTCGAACTACGACCAGTGGCCTGCTCGCTGATCGCGCGCCAGGGCTACGACCCGGTCTACGGAGCTCGCCCGCTGCGACGCTACATCCAGCGCGAGGTGGAGACCAGGATCGCGCGCGCGCTCATCTCCGGGGAGATCCTTCCCGGCGCGACGATCACGATCGACGCCCACGGGGACGAGCTCGTGGTCACCTGGCGTGGTGGCGAGGGCGAGGAGGCGGAAGCCGAGCCGGAGGCCGTTGCGGTGTAGCTGCCCGGATCGGCGATGCGGTCCTTGAGCAGGTAGCCGTTTTCCTCCAGCGCTGCATTTCTCGGTGCGGTTCTCGTCCGCTCCTCGTCAGCACCGAGCTCAGGATCAGAAACAGGTGCTTCGACTTACTGTCCCTCGGGCTCATGCATAGGTACTGACAGTTATTCAGACGTCACCCTGGATGTGGGGTTACCTCCAGCCCCGCTGTGAAGTGCGCCCAAGGGAGAACTCGCTCTGACCGCGAAAGAATCGCCGCATGACATCGTCCAATTTCACAGCTCACCATCGTGGGGATTGGTCGCCGAGTGGCCAGCGCAGGCATCAAACGCGAAGCAATGCCGGCTGTCGCCACAAAGCTGCCAGAGATGACATCGCCGAGCACGCCCTGATCATCCGGGCCAAGGAAGGGGGTCCACGCGAGCGCGAGCAACTTGTGAAGTCATTTGCCCCCCTAATCGCGAGCGTGGCGCGCGCCTACCGCCGGTCGACGGCAGTGGATCGCGACGAGCTGACGCAGGAGGGCGTTGTGGGGCTGCTGCGGGCACTGGAGCGTTACGATCCTGAGCGTGGCGTCCCGTTCTGGGCCTATGCGGTGTGGTGGGTGCGACTGGCGATGCAGCAGGTTGTGTCCGAGCTGTCTCGTCCCATGGTTCTCTCCGACCGCGCTCTGCGTCAACTGGCGCAAATGAAGCACGCCCAGCGACGGTTCGAGCAGAGCTATCGCCGAGAGCCGAGTTCCTCGGAGCTGGCGGCGCTCGTCGGCCTCCCGCGCTGGCAGGTCGAGAGCCTGTTCTGCGCGGAGCGCAGTGCTCGTGGGCTGGACGAGCCGGTGGCCGGTGAGCGCGGCGACGGGACGAGCCTGGTCGAGCTGCTTTCGGATGCGCGGGCTCAGGACGCCTATGACCACGCGGACCTGCGTCAGCTCGCCAAGGCCGTGCCGTCGCTGCTCGCCTACCTGAGCGAGCGGGAGCGAACCGTCATCCGCTCGCGGTACGGCCTCGGCCAACCGGAGCAGACCCTGCGGGAAGTGGCGCCCGTCCTCGGCGTCAGCGCCGAGCGGGTGCGTCAAATCGAGCACGACGCTTTGGAGAAACTCCACACGGCAGCTGCGGGCTGATGCGTGTTCGGTGTGAACCGACACGGCACTGGCGCCCCCCCCACTTCATCACGCGCCCCGCGAGCGGCACGCGCCGCAACCGCTCGAACGCTCGCCGCCGCGCGCGGACGCGCTAGGTCGGCCGCCGCCGGGTGATCCAGTCCCACGCCCGTCGCAGCCGTGCCTCGAGCGGGCTGCCGGGTGCACCGCTCCGCCGCGAGCGCCACTCCCGGTCTGGATCGTGGAGCTCGCCGGCGGGCACGGACAGGAGGACCCCGCCCTCGCGGATCTCCGCGATCTGCTCGGCGTCGGCGTACAGATGCCGCCCCCGCAGCGAGTGCGTGTGGACGACCACTCCCTCAAAGATGCCGCCCGCCGCCATCACATGCTCGACCACTCCGATCGGGGTATGGTCGCGGTCGTAGACCGGGGTCCCGTCCGCCAACGCGGTGTAGGCGACCGGGCGTCCCAGGTCCTCGCTGACAAGCGGTGGGCGGCTTTCTGTCATGGGTCACCCCGGCGCGTCCTGGTGTCGATCCAGGATGCTGAGCGAATCGCGACAACCATGAGGTGGCCCATCCCGGTGTCAATAGGCCGTCTGGAGGCGGCCTCCAGCGACGCGCCTTCTGAATCCGGCGCGGCGCCGGGACTTGATCGCCGCACGGAGCGTCCTAAGCGGTACACATAGGCGAGGGACGTTCTCGCGTGCGCGTATGGGCGACGACCTGGGAGGGCCGATTGCCACGGACGGTCATCCCTGAGTCGGTCTCTGCCCCGCGCCGGAGAGCGCACGTGCCGAGCACCGTCGCGCGCCCGCCGTACCGCAACGCGTTCGTCGTGATGACGATCGCCGTAATCATGGCGTCGATCTTCGCCGTCTCCTACACTCTGGCGCTCGACCGTCCGACGCCGCACCACATCCCGGCGGCGCTGGTCGGTGATCGCGTCGGTCACGTGGCCCTGGTGCGCGCGTTCGACGCCGCGACGAACGGCGGCGTCGACCTGAGGCCCTACGCGTCGCTCGCCCGCGCCAGGCGCGCAATCGACGAGCAGCGGATTTACGGAGCGCTGGTGCTCACGGACCACCGGCCGCGGATGCTCGTGGCCAGCGCGGCCGGAACCTCGGTCGCCCGGGTCCTCGAACAGGCCGCGCAGCAGGTCCCAGCCGCCACCGGCGGCCCTGTGAAGGTCGTCGACCTCCATCCCCTGCCGCCGACCGACCCGCAGGGGCTCGCCTCCTTCTACGTGACCATCGCCGCCACGATCCTGGGATTCGTGACGATGTTCCAGCTCCGCGCCAACGCCGCCGGCCTGTCGCTGCGGGCCTGGCTGGCCTGCATCCTCATCCTGGCGACGGTCGGCGGGCTGGTGCTGGCGCTCATCACCGATCCGTTTCTGCGGGCGCTGAGGGGGCCGTTCGGCGAGCTGTGGGCGGCAATAGCCGCGGAGATCAGCGCCGCGGCCCTATTCAACTCCGCGATGCTCACGCTCATCGGACGGTGGGCGATCGTGCCCACCTGGGGGCTGTTCATCGCGATCGGCAACGCGGCGTCCGGGGGCGCGGTGGCGCCGCCGCTACTGCCCGTGTTCTACCGCTTCGTCGGCCGCTTCCTTCCCAACGGGGCGACCGTCGAGACGATCCGCAACGCCGTCTACTTCACCCACCACCAGCATCTGGAACCGATCCTGGTGGAAGCGGCGTGGATCATCGGCGCGTTCGCCGTGCTCATGCTGGCGGCCCGGATCCGCGGGAGAACGCCCGCCGGCGAGTGAGCCTGGCCGTCGCCGAGGCGCCTGAGCTGGTGCGACTTGCCTCACCACGGCCGCGACCTAGGTCAAATGAGGTGAATGCCGAGAGCTTCCAACAGACGGTCGCGGCGACCGCAGGTATCTCGCGGGAGGAGGCGGAGAGGGCGGTGCGGGCGACACTGCGGGCGATCGAGGGGGTGCCGGAGACGCTGGCCGAGCTGATCTCCGAAGGGGAGGTGGAGGATCTGCTGGCCCGGCTTCCGCGCGATCTCATTCCGCCCCGCAAACGGGGCTTGGCCACTCACTGACGATGAGCGTCGAGCTTGAACGGGGCGACATCTTCTTCTTCTACCGACCTCGGGTTGGCCTCAGCGAGGTGCGGACGCTCGATGACGTGCAGCGTCTCTTCTTCGTCCTGCGTGTCGGCGGCACGTGCCACGTGCGCGACATCATCGTCGGCACCAAGCATCTCCCCGACCCGGATCGACACGAGCGGATCTGGGCGTTCGTGAGCCGGGTCTCTGACGACACGGCCGACATCCAAGCGGAGTTGAGACAGCGCAGCTACCAGACACGAACGCGGGGCGAGCGCCACCAGCCGGGTGCCCGCCCGGCCGGCGAGGGCCGCTACGCGATCGTCGACCACGGCGGGCACAGCCATCTGGCATACGTGCTCGAGCTCCCGCGCGGGCTCAGCGAGACCCAGCGCGCGCTGCGGATCGAGTCGGAAGCAAGCTACATCGTCGCCGTGCGCAACCCGGACGCGCCGGCACCCCCTGGCATGGGCTCCCCCGGACGGCGGCCGGAGCTTCCGGAGCACCTGCGAGACCGGTTCCGCGGCCGGCGCTTCGTGCAGCTCGACACGCCGGAATGGCTCGACCATGAAGGCCTCGAGCTCGTCATGATCGGAGCCGCTCGCGACCCGGCGGGGGAGCTCGGCATCGACCTGGACCCGCGCACCGAGGAGGATCACGACGCCGACCTGTTCCGGACTCTGCGGATCCAGCCGAGCGAGCTTCCGCACTAGCGGCCGATGACCGTGGCGAAGTCGGACGGGAGCTGGGCGGTCACGTCGAGGAACTCCTGCTCGCCGACCGACTCGCGGACGGTGCGCAGGACGGCGGTCACGTCCTCTAGCGCCCGGTCGGCGGAGACTCCCTCTGCTTCGGCGACTCGGCGCACGAAGTCGTCGAGCTTCATACGCGTCGCCTTTCCACCGGCGAGCTCCTTGCCCCGCTCCAGGGCGCTATGAAACGCCACCGGCAGCCGCGCCTTCAGGTCGTCAACCTCGCCTCCGGCAATCCGCATCGCGAGCGTCTCCAACACAACGTCGGCGGCCCGACGCGCCTCGTCGGCGCCGGTGCCGGCGCGGTCCGCCACGCGCTCGATGAAAGATTCGGCGGAGGTCACATCGACGTCCGAGCCGCGGGGCAACAGCGGGGCGAAGTCCTTTGGTAGCTCGGCGGCGAGGTCGGCAAACTCCTTGTCGCTGACGCTGCGCTGCAGACCGACGAAGACGGCCTCGGCGTATCGCTGAGCGGCCTCGACATCGACACCTTCGCGCTGCGCGATGCGCCGCAGGAACTCGTCGACGCCGAAGCGCTCGGCGGGCGTGGTGGTCGCCAGCCAGGGAGCGATCCCGGTGGGGAGTTGATCGGCCAGGTGCCGGGCCTCTCCCGCGTCGATACGCTCGGCGAGCGTCTGGAGGACCGCCCTGGTCGTCCGCCGGGCCCGGTCGAGCCCGACGCCCGCCGCCTGGGCGACGGTGGTGACGAACTGCTCCTCCCGGTACGGACCACCCGTGTCATTTGCCATTGCAGTCGTGTCGGCGGGGGCCGGTCAGGTCGCGGGCGCCTCAGGCTGGGGTGTTCTCGAAGTGGCCGTCGTCTCTTGACCATTGAGGAAGACAATGCGCGTGGCCATCTCCACCGGCCTTTCTGTGCGAGAACTTCAGGTACACGATGTCAGTAGGGCGGAGAAGAGCGCGGGCAAGTCGCCTCCTCCTGGAGAAGCGGGATCGGACGGCCGGTTCGACCTCCGCTACCGCACCTGCCGGAGTGCGCTTCCATCCAGCTCGCTCGCCGTCACGAGAAGGATGTCAAGCGAGCGGCAATCCTCCAGCTCGGCCAGCTTCTCTTCCAGCGTCCTGCTCAGCCAGCCGACGAAGCGGAACAGGTTGACCCCGTCGGTGAAGTACCGCGCGCCAGGCGAGCGCGCGCCGTCTCCCGCATCTCGTTCGCTCTGCCCCGTGCTCGTCACATTCCCACCTGAGGGGCCGCGAAACCGGCCGGTTGGTCTTTGACGACCCACGGGCGCCACGCACATCCTGGACCGACCATCATCGCCCCAAAAGCAATCGGAGAGCTCATCCACCGCCGTCGCTCAGGCAATCGACGGCGCTGCCGGAGGAGCAGTGTCACGCCGCCCCCGGAACGACCGCGGGCCGAACGCTGTCGAACTTGCGGTGAGGGTCCTCCATGTTGGCATCTGGCTCCTTTCAAGGCTTGAGAACGACCTTCATGCATCAGGCCCCGCGGGACGTCCGGTGAGCCTCGATGACGTCCGAGTGCTGATTGGTGTCGCCGAGGGGCGTCTCGTCGTCCAGGCCGATGCCGGGGGCGGGGTCGTCGCTGTCGCCCGAGATGTCGCGGTAGTGGCCATCCTCGGTCGCGCGCGTCTTGGAGCGGATGATGGCCAGCGTCAGGGACACCGCGGTCATGGGGATGACGGCGGCGGCGAGCGCGCCCGCGGCCCACTGCACGCCGAGCGCGGATGCGGCGACGGTCGGCGGGACGTAGCACAGCGCGACGCCGGTGATCGCCCACAGAAACCAGCGGGGCCGCGGGGTCTCGTCGCGATGCACGGCGAGCCACAGGGACGCCAGGAACGCCAACAGGGCGAGCGCTCCGCCCGCCGCGAGCAGCCCCCAGCGATGATGACTGCCCAGGAGGATCAACTCGCTGGCGATGTAGACCGGCAGCCAAAGGATCGGCGCCCACCGTCTCATGACACTGTCATACGACTGCGCGGACTGGTGTCAACGGGAATCTCCGAAGCCCATCCTGAGAGTCATTGCCGACACCGCCCGCGCCAGCACGCGATCCTCAGCGCAGTAGACGACCGCCGTCGCGCCAACCCCGAGCTTCCGTCGCACGAGGTAGCGGTCATCGATCACCGTTCCGAGGGTCGCGCGCCGTCCGGCTGGCTGGGACATGGAACCGGTACTAGGACCGATGGCGGCGGCGTCGATGTGGCAACCCCAACGGAGCACCGAGGGTTTGTCCTAGGGTTGCCGTTGAGGATCCCCGGTTTTCCGCTGAGCCGGCGAGGTCGCCGCCGACCGAGCCGAAGCCGTGGTGGTTGCGTCGAGATCGTCCAGAAGGTCCGTGACGCGGCGGGCGATGTCGTCGCGCGCCGCCCGCACCTCCTCGACCGGACGGCCCTTGGGGTCGGGCAGCTGCCAGTCGATGTAGCGCTTGCCGGGAACATACGGGCAGGCGTCGCCGCAGCCCATCGTCACGACGACGTCGGCCTCCTCGGCGAGCTCGCGAGTGAGTCGCCGGGGGCGTCGGTCGGAGAGGTCGATGCCGAACTCGCGTAGGACTTCGATGACCGCGGGATGGACGTGCCCAGCGGGGTCGGCGTCGCTGCCGGCCGAGAGGGCTCGGTGGCGGTCGGCGGCAGCACGCTCGAACAGAGCAGCGCTCATCTGCGAGCGCCCGGCGTTATGCAGGCAGACGAACAGGACGGTCGCCATCGGGCGCCTCCTCGGAGTCGGTGGTCATAGCGGGGCGCTGCGGGCGCTGGCCGCGAACGAACTCGTAGGTCAGGGCGCCGAGCGGGGCGCCGATGAGCGGGCCGGCGGCGTAGACCCAGAAGTCGTGCCACCGCCCGGAGGCGAGCGCAGGCCCGAACGAGCGGGCCGTGTTCAGCGACGCACCGGTCAGCGGCCCGAAGGCGATGGCGGCGAGGCCGACGGCGGCGGCGATGGCGATAGCGGCGGGCGCGCCGACGACGCGAGTATCGGTGGCGACGCTCATGATGACGAGCATCAGCAGGGCGGTCAGGACGAGCTCGACGACGACGGCGCGACCCACAGCGATGCTGGGGACCGTCGCGCCGAGGTGGGCGGGGTGACCCGGCGAGATGACCAGCAGGAGCAGCGCGGCGAGGGCGGCGCCGGCGAACTGGCCGCCCAGTAGGCAGCGAGGTCTCGCGCGGGCAGGTGGCCGGTGAGGAAGAAGCTGAGGCTGACGCCGGGATTGAAGTGGGCTCCAGACACGTGGCCAAGGGTCGCGATCGCCGCCACGAGCACCAGGAAGAACACGAGCCCGATGCCCACCACGCCCAGCGCCCCGTGCCGCTGGGCGTCAGTGACGACGGCGCCGCACCCGGCGAAGACGAGCCCGAACGTGCCGACGGCCTCGGCGGCGGCGCGGCGCGGCAGCGTCGGCTGTGTACTCACGCGGGCACCGCCAGTCCGTTGACACGGGCGGGCGCGGTGTGCCGCGCTGGGGAGCCGAGGTGAATGGCCGTGATGACGGCGACGGTCCTTTCGCTCATCTGCCGCCCGCCAGGACCTCGCAGGTATCGGCTTTGAGACATTCGCGTTTGGCGTCGGGCGAGGGTGAGAATATGCGTACGGATGGGCGCGTCGTCGTACTGCGTCAGGATGGCGTCGGCCCAGGCGCGTCCTTCCCACGCGGGGTGGCGGCCCTCAGACTCGGCGACCAGCTCCGACAGCAGCCTCTCCAACCGGAGTTGCTGAGCGGTGTGGTCATTGCGGATGGCGTCCAGCCGGTGCCCAGTGCGTCACGCGCAGCAGACCGGTTGCCGGCCGGGGATGAGCCGACGGCCGGCCCGGCGCTCGCGGGCGGCGGCGCGGAGGTTCCGTCGGTGCTCGGCGACTGGCGTGCAGCAGGCGGCGTGGCGCTCAAGGTCCGCTCGGTGAGCGGCGACCAGCTCGGTGATGAGGTACGGGTTCATGAGGTGACCTCCTTGGGACTGTGCGCAGGTGAGAGGCGTCGGATATCGGGAGCAGGCTCATCACCGTCGGCCCATCGTCTTTCCGGCGGCGAGTCCGCGGAGCGCGTCAGTCCCGACGGGCGCGTCCGGCTGCCAGCCGACCAGCCACACGCCGTGGGCCGACAGCGCCCGCACGCGCTCGATGTGCGTCAGCTCGGCGGCGGCGCGGGCTTGCAGCGTCGGATGCGTTGTCTGGCTCGTCGTCAGGGAGCTGTTGACCACCCAGCCGAACGGTTCCATGCCCGCGCGGCGCAGGTCGGCCTGCAGGCGCTCGGCCTCATGCACGGGCGTGGACTCGGCGAGCGTGACCACCAGCATCCGGGCGAACTCCGGGTCGCGCAGGCGCGCGAGCAGGTCCGAGACCTCGGCGGGCACGTCGGCGTTGGTGCGCGCCACCTCGCGCTGATAGCTCCGGGCGGCGTCGAGCAGCAGCAGCGTGTGCCCGGTGGGCGCGGTGTCGAGGACGACGATGCACTCGCGGGCGGCATCGACGGTCCGCGCGAACGCCCGGAACACGGCTATCTCCTCGGTGCACGGGGAGCGCAGGTCCTCCTCCAGCAGGGACCGACCCTCCTGGTCGAGCCCGGTCGCGGCCGCGAGCACCTCGGCCGTGTAGCGGGCGGTCTCCGCAGCGGGGTCGATGCGCTCCACCAGCAGCCCGCCGGGCGCGGCGTCGGCGAGCGCCTCGGTGACGTGCGCGGCGGGGTCGGTCGTCGAAAGGGTGACGTCGTGGCCGCGGTCGACGAGCGCGATGGCGATAGCGGCGGCGAGCGTGGTCTTGCCCACCCCGCCCTTGCCCATCGTCATCACCACACCGTTGCCCGCAGCGCTGAGGTCGTCCAGGAGCTCGTCCAGGCCCGGGAGGTCAGGCGTGTATGCCGCGGCGTCGGCGACTGCTGCCGCGGCTTCAGTGCCGGTCAGCCGCCGGAGCGCTTCCAGCCCCGTGACGTCGCCGGCGACGAGGTCAACCCCGGCGACAGGCAGCGCCACCAGCTCCGCCGGCGCCGCATCGAGTGCGGCCGTCTGCCGCCCGGAGAACGCCAGGGCGGTGGGGTCGTCGCCGGGTTCGCGCAGCAGGCCGTTGACGACGAGCTGGTGGTTGGCAACCCCGAGGGCGGCGAGCTCGCCGCTGGCGCGCGCGGCTTCGCGCAGCGCGCCGGCCTCGGCCCGGGAGACGAGCACCAGGGTCGTCAGCGCCGGGTCGGCCAAGGTGGCGACCGCGCTGGCGTACTGCTCGCGCTGCTGGTCAAGGCCGGCGAGGGGGCCGAGGCAGCTGGCGCCCGCCGGATGCGCGTCGACGTACCCGCTCCACGCGCTCGGGAGCGTCAGCAACCGCAGGGTGTGCCCGGTGGGCGCCGTGTCGAAGATGACGTGGTCGAACTCCGCGGTCTCGTCCGGAGCGGCCAGGACCGCGGTGAACTCGTTGAAGGCGGCAATCTCGACCGTGCACGCGCCCGACAGCTGCTCCTCCATGTTGCGCACCGCCGACTCCGGCAGGACGCCGCGGTACGGATCGACAGCCCGTTCCTTGAACGCCTGCGCGGCCGCCTCGGGGTCGAGATTGGCGACGAACAGACCCGTGACGCCCGGGACCCGGATTGGCTCCGGTGAGGCTCTGATGCCGAAGACGTCGTCGAGGTTGGAGGCCGGGTCGGTGGAGATGACCAGCGTGCGCTTGCCGGCGTCGGCGAGCGCGACCGCGACGGCGCTGGCCGTGGTCGTCTTCCCGACTCCGCCCTTGCCGGTGAAGAACAGGTAGCGGGTCCCCCAGCCGGCCCAGTCCAGGGCGGGAACGGCGTCAGGTACGGGCAGGCTCATCAGCAGCCGCCCGGTCCGCAGCCGCACCCGCCCGAGGTCTGCGAGAGCTCGATGACCGACCCGGCCTTGACCGACAGCACTGCGGCGAGGTCCTCGCGCGAGGGGTAGCGGCCGTGGATGGCGATGTCGCCGTCGACGACGAGCACGGGAAGTGCGGCCTCGCCGAAGGCGGTCATCAGGCCGGTGACCTTGGGATTGGCGACGAACGCGTCGGGGTCTGAGGAGAGGTTGTGGCGGGCGACCTGCGCGCCCTGGGCTTCGAACCAGCGCAGGTCCTCGCGCACGTCTACGAGCTGCTGGTCCAGCGACGGCCCGCAGACCCCGGTCTGGCAGCACATCGCCGGCTCATACAGCTCGACCCGGTGGGCAACAGCCGGTGCGTCGGGTTTGCGCGCGCGGATGATGGCCGAGCTCGCGTGCTCATGGACCTGGTGGGTCTTCCGGATGTCGATGTCGGTGAAGCCCGCGGCCTGCAGACCGTCGCGGAACTCCTCCTCGGTCAGCGCGCCCGCGATGCAGCCGGTCCACTGCTCCATGTCGGCCTTGGTTACCTCATCCATGTCCGGGGCGGCGATGACATCGGAGACGGCAAAGCGGCCGCCGGGCTTGAGGACGCGCGCCGCCTCGGCCAACACCTTGGGCTTGTCGCCGGAGAGGTTGAGCACGCAGTTGGAGACGACGACGTCAACCGAGGCCTCCGCGAGCGGGATGTCCTCGAGGTACCCCTTAACGAACTCCACGTTGGTGACACCGGCCTCGGCGGCGTTGGCGTGTGCGAGCTTCAGCATCTCATCGGTCATGTCCAAACCGATGGCCCTGCCGGTCGACCCGACCCGGCGGGCGCTGATCAGCACGTCCGCGCCCGCGCCCGAGCCGAGGTCGAGCACCGTCTCGCCTTCGTGGAGGTCTGCGACCGCGGTCGGCACGCCACAGCCCAGCGAGGCGGCGACGGCGGTCGCGGTCGCGCCCTCGGCCTGGGACGCGTCGTACAGGCCGGCGCCGAAGACCTCGTTGCCGGCCTCGTCGGTCGTGCTCAGGGTGCTGCAGCCGCACGAGCCGGGGCCGCCGGTCGCGACGGCACGCGCCGCCTTGGCGTAGCGCTCGCGCACGGTCTCGCGAATGTCCTCCGCGGCTGGGGCCTCGGCCTGGCCGGATGAGCAGCCGCAACTGCTGGACTCGGCCGTGGTCTCCCCGCAGCATGAAGCCTTCTCAGAGGGCTCGCAACAGGTCGCCTGCGCCTCGGTGCTGCAGCACGACGAGGTCGGCGCCGTCGCGGCGCCGGGGTCGCTGGTCAGCTCAGCCATGCGGTCAGCTCCTTCAGAGCGTCGGTGGAAACGGAGTAGTAGGCCCACTTGTGGCGCCGCTCGACGGTGACGATGCCTGCGTCGACGAGCTTGCGCATGTGGTGAGAGAGCAGGGACTGCTTGATGTCAAACAGCGCGATGAGCTCGCACTGGCACACGTCATCCTGGCTGCGACGCAGCACGTCCAGGATCTGCACGCGCACCGGTTCGGCCACCGCTTTGGCCAGGGTTGCGAGGCGCTCGGCGTCGAGCGAGGGGTTGAGGCCGGCGGAGGGTGCGCAGCACTCCTCGGCGGCGGGTCCGGCAGGGAGAGCGGGAAGCGGAGAGGTCATATCAATCTGCGTTGTTGGGACGACGTTGAGCGGACCGTAGCAGAGGCGAGTACTCGCATCAACATTTTTTGTTCTGAGTAGGCGAGCCTCGCCCCCCACTCCTGTCGGGTCTCGACCAACCGACGCGTGGTTGGGCCGGTCCATCAGGCTTCCGATGCTGACGTTGGGGTCGGCTCACAGACGGTTACGACTTCAGGCTGAATGGCGGGTAGCGGTCGGTGATCAGCAGGAAGGCGTAAGCGGCGACGCGGTTGTGCCAGCGAAACACGCCCTCGATGAAGTCAAACAGCGACCGGGGGTAGCGGCCCGTGACGAGGATCGCGACCCAGGCGAAGACGGCGGCGAGCAACGCGCCGATCGTGAGAAAGACCAGCACGATGTAGTGGGGGATGGCGAGCAGCCACTTGACAAGCGGCAAGCCCTGGCTGAGGTCGTGTTCGGCGTCGGGATAGGGGAAGTTCAGGTGGACGCCCTGCTCCTCGTCGGTGGACGGGTAACGGTCGTCCATCAGCGCGAAGTACACCGCGATCCGGTTGGTGAACCGGGTCAGCTGCAGGTTCCAGTCATACCACCAGCGCGGGTACTTCTTGCGAAACAGCAGCATCAACAGCACGGGGATGACGAGGATCCCGACGCCGCCCCCGGCGTAGCGAGCGCTGCTGCCTCCCGCATTGGCTCCGAAGCTGCCGCCCTCGAGAGTTGCGGCGAGGATCGCGATCGGGATGATCGTGAAGATGCGAAACGCCGTGCTGAGGCGATTGAGGCTGCGGTCGGGATAGTCGACCGAGAAGGTGAGCGGGTAATCGTGGCCACTGCCCGGCGGCACCCCGTCGCCCGGCGAAGATGCGGGCATCTGTTCTGAACCTTCCATGATCGTCCCTCTCTCTCAGGTGTACGGTGTACACTGCGCCGCGGACTATAGGTGTACGTCGTACACTTGTCAAGCGCGATGACGCCAAGGACGAACACCCGACGGACACGCCTGAGTCGACCGCTCGTGCTCCAGGCTGCCGTAGCGCTCGCCGACGAGGACGGGCTTGAAGGGTCCAGCATGCGTCGGCTCGCGCAAGCGCTCGGCGTGGTGCCGATGGCGCTCTACAAGCACGTGGACAACAAGGATGAGCTGCTCGATGGCATGGTCGACATCGTCTTCGGCGAGATCGAGTCTCCCTCAATCGACGCCGACTGGAGATCGGCAATGCGACGCCGGGCGATCTCAGCGCGCGAGGCGCTCAAGCGCCATAGCTGGGCGATCGGGCTGATGGAAACCCGCCACCCTGGGCCGGCCAACCTGCGAAACCACAACGCGGTGATGGGCTGCCTACGCGAGTCGGGGTTCTCGTTCGAGACGGCGATCCACGCCTATTCGGTCCTGGACGCCTACATCTACGGCTTCGCCCAGCAGGAAAAGACACTCGGGTTCCAGACACCCGGCGACGCCGGAGAGGCGGTACAGAGACGAGCGCAGGCGATCGCCCCGCTCGACGACTACCCGTATCTCGCCGAGATCGCGACCAAGCTCCCCGCGTCCGGATACGACAACGCCGTCGAATTCGCCTGGGGGCTCGACCTCATCCTCGACGCCCTCGATCGCCGTCGCCGCACCGCGCGGCGGTAACAACTTCAGCTATGCCGACATCGCCCGCGGCGAGCTGCATGTCCGCCTTACCCGGCGGCTGCCGAACCCGTCTCGGCACCTGTGGCGGTGAGTAGCGCCTGGATCGCCGCGGTGACGCGATCGGCTACTGCCGACGGAGCGGTGGCGTCGAGCTTGTTGTCGAGGTGCAGGAACGCGAGTCCGTGGACGAGCGCCCAGATCGCGATGGCGAGCGCCTCGGCGTCGGCTTGGGGAAAGGTTCGCGTGGCGATCTGGCGTACGTAATGCGATACGGCCTCGGTGGCGGCGACGCGTTCGTCGTTGTGGTGGTCGCATGGCTCAGCGAACATGATTCGGAACAGGGCGGGCCGATCGAGCGCGAACTGCACGTACGCGATCGCCACGGTAGCCAGCTGGTCCGGGGTCGAGGGCGACGGGTGCGCCGCGGCCAGCCTTTCGGCGAGCTCGCGATAGCCGACGGCCGCGACCGCTGAGACCAGGGCTTCGCGATCCGGGTAATGCCGGTACGGGGCGGCCGGTGACACGCCGGCGCGGCGTGCGACGGCGCGTAGCGACAGCGCTGTCTCGCCGCTCTCTTCGAGCAGCTCCAGCGCCGCGCGAATCAGGGCCGCACGCAGATCGCCGTGGTGATAGGTCGCTTTGGATGACATCCGTCACACAGAAGTTGACGCCGTTTACTTCGCTCGTCTAATGTAAGCGCAGTAAACATCGTAGTCGAGTGGAAGGCCGGTGGTTGTGATGTCGACCGAGCTGTTCTCCCCGCTGGTCCTGCGATCCGGAGGCAGGCTGCGCAACCGGATCGCGAAGGCGGCGATGGAGGAAAACATGGCGGGCGACTCGCAAGTCCCCGGCGAGCAGCTGATCTCGCTGTACCGACGCTGGGGCGCGGGCGGCGCGGGGCTTCTGATCACCGGCAATGTGATGGTGCATGCGACGGCGCTGACGGGGCCGGGCGGGGTGGTGCTCGATGACCGCGCGCAGCTTGATCCGTTCGTGCGCTGGGCCGAGGCCGGGAAGGCGGGCGGCGCAGCGATGTGGATGCAGATCAACCATCCCGGCCGGCAGGTACAGGCGCGGATGCCGGGCGTGGTGTGGGGGCCCTCGGAGGTCGCGATCGAGCTGGGAAGGCACAGCAAGCGGTTCGGCCGGCCCGTGGCGATGAGCAACGAGCAGATCGGCGCGACGGTACAGCGGTTCGCGACAAGCGCCGGCCTTGCCGAGCGCGCCGGGTTCGACGGCGTGGAGGTGCATGCCGCGCATGGCTACCTGCTCTCGCAGTTCCTCTCCCCGCTCGTCAACAGACGGAGCGACGAATGGGGCGGCGCGTTGGAGAACCGGGCGCGGCTGCTGCTCGATGTCGTCCGCGCGATACGGACGGTCGTGTCCTCCTCGTTCACCGTGGCGGTCAAGCTGAACTCCGCGGACTTTCAACGTGGCGGGTTCAACGTCGAGGACGCGGCAAGGGTGATCGCGATGCTCGAGCCACTCGGCGTCGACCTGGTCGAGCTCTCCGGCGGCAGCTACGAGAGCCCCGCGATGGCCGGCCGGCCCGCGGACTCGGGCACCGCGGCGCGCGAAGCCTACTTCTTGGAGCTCGCCGCCGAGCTCGCCAAGGCCAGTCCCTTGCCGCTGATGTTGACCGGCGGGATCACCCGCCGTGAGACCGCCGAGCAGGTTCTCGCTCGTAGCTTCGCGCTGGTCGGCATGGCCACCGCGGTTGCGGTCACACCAGACCTCCCCAACCGCTGGCGGACAGGCGGCGAGGCGACCGAGCGGCTCAAGCCGGTCACCTGGTCAGACAGGACGCTCGCGTCCGCCGCCAGCATGGCGCTCGTCCGCCACCAGATGCGCCGCATCACCCGCGGCAAGCCCCCTACGGGCAAGACACACCCCGTCCACGCGCTCATGTGCGACCAGCGATCCCAACGGCGTGCGCTCGGCCGATACCGCACCTGGCTGGAGACCCGGACACAAGCGCCGAGCGGTTGAGTCGTCCGCGCCCCGCGCCTCGCCACCAACGGGACCGTGGATGACGCGGTCACCAGGCGCCGGCCCACGGCATCCAGTCTGACGGGCGACGCTCCAAGGTTACGGGCGTGCAATCCGGCTTGGCCGACCGAGCAGCAGCGCTGCCGCAATTCCCGCTTCGGCGCCCGCATCGATGAGGTACGTCGGGGCGATCCGGCGGTTGCCCGCGTAGATGAGGTCGATGCCGGCCAAGGTCACAGCACTGCCGGCGGCGACCACCACCACTGAGCGCGGCGGGCTGTCCTCCACGGCAGCACACAGAAGACCTCCGCCGATCGCGAGCACCAGCCCACTGACAGTCTGCACGAGCCACCACTCCTCCTTGGGCCCGGTGAGCGTCTCGAACGCACGCCGGGACAGGAAGGGGAGCAGTCCGGTCGCAACGTAGTAGCCACCTTGAACGAGCAGAACCCGGCGCACCTCGGTGGCATCTTCAGCCGAAGCGCGGAGAAGCTCACGCAGCGCTCGATGAGCAGTGGACGGTGGACCCGCGCCCAAACCCAGCGCGAGCCGGAGCCGCGCGATCGCCGGATGGCGTGTCGCCGAACGCATGCCCGGTTGGGGATCGTCGCCCCAGACTGTCAGCCGCTCACCGGGTGCCGGCTCGTCTGGCCCGCGGGCGCGGCGCAGCCTTCGCCGGCGCCGCATTCCGATTTCCGGACGCACGTGGTGACGGCGCCTTGGCGGCCGAAGGCGCTGCGGCACCCGCGGTGCGCGGCGAGGTCAGCTTGTACTTGGAGGCTTTCGCGGTGGCCACCACGGCCTCGGGCTTGATCCGGTTCGCTGCTCCCAGATCCTTGCGCAGGCGGTGCAACGCGAGGCGAATGAGATCGTTCTGCGTGACGGCGCCCTTGGTTGCCGCTGCGGTCAGCCACTTCGCCTCGTCCTCAGCGATGCGAACAGATTTCGCTGTCAAAGTCATTTGTGCCATCGGGTCCCTCTTCGTGGTAGGTGGTGGTAACGGCTCTGGAGAGGCGCCGATGCGCAAGCGCACCGGCGCTCGGCCGTGCAGATGTTGGTGGCGTCCCGTCACCTGGGTCCAGTTGAACCGCAGGCCTGTGACGTGCCGCGTGGGCTGGTTCGACGCGCGTCCCTTGAATCCTACGCACCACGCGCTTGATCGGCGGCCACATGGGCGCGTTCAGACGCGACGGATGACCGTCACCTTGGTCTGTCTGGGGTGAAGCCGGGATGCACGCTGATCCGATCGTCGCTCGCCGCGCCCGCGTGCTGATCAGGTCGACGGGCAGCGGCGCGAGGGGGGCGGTGGCTAACCGGTGCGTCCGTCCGAGGCATCGGCGACCTCCGCGTCGCCGGAGCGGGAGCCAGCTCATACCGCATCCCGCCCGCACGTTTGGCTCGGTACATAGCCCTGTCGGCGCGGCGGACGCTGGCGTCAAGTGCGACTCCCGGCGGGGCGCAGGCGACGCCGATACTCACGCTCGGCTGCCATTCGTGAGCGGATGCGTCAGGGAGGGCCTGCAGAATGCGCGCAGCCACCTCGGCGCCAACGTCCTCGTCGGTATCGAAGAGGACGCAGGTGAACTCGTCGCCACCTACCCGCGCCACGACGTCGCTCGCACGCAGGGTCGAGCTGATCGCGTCGGCGACGAGCAGCAGCAGCTCATCACCAGCGGCGTGGCCATAATGATCATTGATGTCCTTGAGCCCGTCGACGTCGATTGCCAGCACGGCGAGCCGTCCCGCGCCCCGGCGTTCGCGCACCAGCCGGGCCATGCCGCGCCGGTTGGCGAGCAGGGTCAGTGGATCGGTCAGCGCGGCTTTCTGCGAGCGCTGATGAGTCAGCGCATTGGTGAGCGCCAGCTCCATGATCCGGACGATCGACACGCACAGGGATAGGTCCTGCTCGGAGACCGCTCGGTTGCGCCCGGCGATCGCCAGCACGCCGTGAACGTCGCCACCCACGATCACCGGCACCCAGCCGGCATGTCGGATTCCCTGGCCTCTGTTGACCTCCCTCACCGTCGGCCCCAGGCGGTCCAGCGTGCCCGCCGTCGGCATCCGGGTCCGGACTGCCTCGGCGAGGTGCGGATGCTCTGACAACGGCCAGGTCGCGCCCACCCACTCGCCCTCTGAGTCACACTCCGCCACGACCTTGACCACCCCGCCGGAGATCCGGCAGTAATTGGCCCGTCGCGCCCGGCGTCCCGGCGGCGAGGCGATCTCAGCGGCCAGCCGCACAGCAACCGCAACGACCTGGCGAGGATCGAGGGTTGAGTTCAGCTCGCGCGCGACGTCACCGAGAACCCTCGCCTGACGCAGCGCCTCCTCGCGCTCCTCAATCGCTTCTCCGAGCCAACGACGCAGGTTATGAGTGCCAAGCACCACGAGCGCGCCCATCAGCCCCCACAGGCCGGTCCGTCGGACGAGCACCGCCACCGACACCTCGGTGAGCAAGGACATCATGCCGAGCATGCACACGGCGCCCAACACGACGACTGCTGACTCCCTGGGGCGGTGATAGAGCGCTACCCAGACGATCGGGAGCAGCACGAGCGGCTGCAGCCCGTTCGAAACCGTGTCCTGGGATCTGAACAAGAGCGCAAGCGAGATCAGATAGCCGAACGGCGCCAGAAGCTGAACGATCGTGTCTGCGCCGAGGCGCGGGAGCACGACGCCCAAGCCGATCACGACACCGAGCACGCCGCAACTTGCCAGGAACGGCACCATGAGGTGGATTCCCGGAGGCGCCACCGCGGATACCTGTCCGACGAGCGCCACAGCCCCGAACGGCACCAACCACCGTTGCAGGACCGGCCGAGGTACCTGGTCTGCCGGCGCCCGCTCAGCCGCGCGTGCAGGATCAGCCTTCAGGATGCGGACGGTCGCGGTCACTGATCAAGCACTCGGCGCCCACGCACCTGTTGGCAAGATCTGCAGGCGCGTTTTCAGCAAAGGTTTGACCGGCCCTTGTGTGCCATCGTCGATCTGCCCGCCCGCCGCCGCCCTTGACCTCAACCTTTGTCCGCAATCAAACCAATCGCCTTCAGGACTGCGCGGCGCCGTCGATCAATCCGGCAGGGATCGAGGGCTGTCGTGATCTTGAGCCGGTCCACATGTCGAGGCGGGCGACCAGGTGGATCCGGAAGAAAGGACAAAGAAGAAATGTCCGCCGAGCAGGTCAGACTTGAACGGGTCCTGGAATTCGCCCACCATCAACTGGGCCTTGACGCCGTCTACCTCTGGCAGTTTCGACACGGTCGACAGGAGTGTCGCGCGGTCGCGGGGGATGCCGCGTCGTTTCGGCTCTACCCCGATGACGGTTGTCCTGTTCAGGAAACCTACAGCCACCGGATGGTGACGGGGCAGATCCCCAGCCTCGTCTCCGACACGCGACGCGACAGACGGGTATCCGGCCTGCCGGTCACGCGTGAGTCGCAGATCGGCGCCTACGTTGGCGTTCCGGTGCGATGCTCGGCTGGGACGGTGTGGGGCACTCTGGTCAGCGTCAGCCATCAGCCCCGGCCGGACCTCGACGAGCGGGCGGTCGCAATGCTGTCGCTCTTGGCCGATCTCATCATCTATGACGCGGAGGAACACAGCGGTCACGAGCAGCTCCGCCGGGACGTCCTGGAGTTCATCGACACCGGAGGCTTTGCCGTGGCCTACCAGCCCGTGTTCGAGCTGCACTCCAGCCGGTGTATCGGCCTGGAGGCGCTCGCGCGGTTCCCAGACCCCTACAGCCGTCCCGACGATACGTTCGCGGCGGCCGAGCGAGTCGGGCTACGTGCCGAGCTTGAAGGGGTGGTGGTGCGGCGCGCCCTGGAGCTCATCCCCAAGCTCGCGCCAGGGCAGTTTCTGGCAGTGAACGTCAGCCCGGAGACATTGCTCGATGAGGGGAGGCGAGCGGTGTCCGTTGACCCCCGGTCAGTCGCCAGGTTGGTGGTCGAGGTGACGGAGCACGCGGCGATCGCGGCCTATGCCGCGCTGCGTCATGAGCTCCGGCCGTTGCGTGAGCGGGGGCTGCGGATCGCGGTCGATGACGCCGGCGCCGGCTACGCGTCCCTGCGTCACATCCTCGAGCTGCGTCCGGACTTCATCAAGCTCGACCGCTGGTTGATCGACGGCCTGGCCGATGACCGCGCCCGCCGAGTCGCGGTGGGATCATTCGTCTCACTGGCGCGCGAGCTCGGCGCCAGTGTGATCGGCGAGGGTGTCGAACGTGCGGAGGATCTGGCCGCGCTTCGCGAACTGGGGCTCCATGGCGCGCAGGGTTATCTGCTGGGTCGACCCAGCACCGATCCTCAGCAGGTGGAGGCATGGTGCGCAGCAGGTGGACCTGTCCATCAACCGGCTGTCCTCGGTCGCTCCGACGCAGACCGCCCGCCGCCCGCCGATGCCGCCGGTCAGCGGTCCGGGGGCGCCGCCGCGGTCCGGGGTGCAACATCCCCGGCTGTCGCCACGGCCGTCGGACGTGAGCTCGACCGCCTGGAGCTGGATCGCCGGGTCTCGCAGCGTTTGGAGGCGGTCGGTCAGCTCGCCGCCGGGATCGCGCACGAAATCAACACGCCGCTGCAGTTCGTCGGCGATTCGGTGAGCTTCCTTCGCGACGCCGTCCACGAGCTCGTAGCCCTGACCGGGCTGTATCGGCAGGCCCTCGAGACCGAGACGGCGATCCCGCTCGAGCAGCGGCGGCGCGAGATGCGCGAGGCCGAGGAGCGAGCCGATGTCGACTATCTGTGCGAGCGCATACCAGCCGCGTTTGACCGCACCGCAGACGGGATTGCGCGGGTCAGGTCGATCGTTCAGGCGATGAAGCGCTTCTCGCACGCGGCCGGAACCGAGGTCGCGCCGGCCGACATCAATGACGCGTTGCAGACCACACTGGTGGTATGTCGCAGCGAGTACAAGTACGTGGCGGACGTCGCGCTCGAGCTCGGCCCGCTCCCGGACGTCGTCTGCAATATCGGCGAGCTGAACCAAGTGTTCCTCAACCTCATCATCAACGCCGCACACGCGATCGAAGAGGAGATCGAGCGTGGCGGCGAGCGTGGCGAGATCGCCGTCAGCACTCATCATCATGGCGCCTCTGTGGTGATCGAAATCGCCGACACCGGGCCGGGGATCCCCCCGGCTCTGATCGACCGTATCTACGAGCCGTTCTTCACGACCAAACCCCCGGGTCGTGGGACCGGACAGGGCCTGGCCCTGGCGCTGGCCACGATCCAGCGCCATGCCGGGTCGCTGAAGTGCACGTCCACGCCCGGGCGGGGCACTACGTTCACAATCACGCTGCCGCTCGTGGTCGCCGGCATGCAGCCCGCCGAGGCGGCGTGATGCTGGGCGCTCCGCCCCCGCTCAACCGCCCGGTCGGCCGCGAGCAATCCAGTCGGACCGGGCGGCCGCGGATCCTGTGCGTCGACGACGATCGGTGGGTGCTGGAGGGCCTGAGCGACGTGCTGGGCCGGACATTCGCTGTCAGCACTGCCGCTAGCCCCATCGAGGGGATCGAGATCCTCAAACGCGAACCCGACGAGTTCGCCGTCGTCCTCTCCGACATGAGGATGCCCGGCATGCCCGGCTCTGAGTTTCTGCGTATGGCGCGCCTCACCGCCCCGGACGCCGTCCGGCTGCTGCTCACGGGAGACGCCGACATGGCGGCCGCCGTTCGCGCAGTCAACGACGGTCAGCTGTTTCGCTTCTTGATCAAGCCGTGCGAGTCCCGCGAGCTCATGCGCGCGTGCGTCGCTGCGCTGGGGCAACATCGCCTGCAGACAAGCGAGCGTGTCCTGCTTCAGGAAACACTGCGCGGCTGCGTCGATGCGCTCGCCGAGGTGCTCTCACTGACCAACCCCGCCACGTTCGGACATGCCGGACGGGCCAAGACGCTCGGCGGCAAACTGGCACGGGCGGCCCGGCTGCGTGACTGGTGGGAGGTTGAGGTTGCCGCCCTGCTGGAGAACCTGGGGGCGGTCACGCTTCCGCCAACAACCACCGATAAGCTCCATGCGCGTGCCGGCCTGACCGAGGCCGAAGCGGCAATGGTCAGGCGCGTCCCGCATGTCACCCGTCAGCTCCTGAGCAAGATCCCGCGCCTGGACGGCGTGCTCGAGATCCTCGCCACCCACCGGCCTGCCCTGGCCGATCCAGAGGCCACCCCGGCGACCGCCTCCATCCCGCCGGGGGCCAGGGTCCTCAGGATCGCGCTCGACTACACCGAACTGGAGGCAGAGGCCGCACCGCCAAGCGTTGCGCTGAGCGCGATGCGCAGCCGCGAGATCTATGACGAGGACCTCTTGGACCTCTTCGCCGCCGTGGTCGGCGTCGACGCAGCCCCGCCGGTGCGAGAGATCCCGGTGTCCGAGCTGCGGGTGGGGATGACGTTGGCCGCCGACGCCCGGAGCACGCGCGACAGCTTGCTGCTGGCCCGCGGACAGTGTGTCACCGAGCGCCTCATAGAGCGCCTCACCAACCTCGGCAACCGTGTCGTTCGTGAACCTCTCCGAGTGTTCGACACCCCCGCCGACCAGCTACACCAATAGATGATCACGACCCGTTTGCCACCATCGGCAACCACGCCGAAGCGGATCCTGTTCGTCGATGACGACGAGCTTCTGCTGGAAGGTCTCCGCGACGCGCTGCGACCCTACCGGCACCAATGGAGCATGCGTTTCGTCGCCGACGGCGAGACGGCGCTCGCGGCGATCGCTGCCGAGCCCCATGACGTGATCGTCAGCGATCTGCGGATGCCGGGCCTTGACGGCGCCGCGCTGCTGGCACGCGTTGAGGAGCGCTCGCCGTCGACTGTGAGGATCGTGCTCTCCGGCCACGCCGACATCAACGCGGTCTCCCGCGCCGCCGCGTCGGCACACCGGTTGATCGCCAAACCGTGCGAGACCGACGAACTCGCGCGCATCATCGCGCGCTCCTGCGCGCTGCGTGACATCGCTGAACGCGTCGAGCTCGACCCGCGCGCGGCCGGAGCGTCCGCATTGCCGTCGGTCCCGCGAGCCTACGCCCAACTGACCGAGCTGCTGCGCAGCGGATCAGCCGGCGCCGGCGAAATCGCGCACGTGATCAACCACGATATCGCCATGGCGGCCAAGGTCCTGCAACTGGCCAACTCCGCATACTTCGGCCGCCGCCAGGCCACAACCAGCGTGGCCAACGCCGTCGCCTACCTCGGAACCGACACGCTGCGAGCGCTCCTGCTCCACGCCGAGGCCTTCCGCGTATTCCGGGTCGTCACCCCAATCCCTGGATTCGATCTGAACAACCTTCAACGCCACTGCACCCGGGTCGCCCTCCTGGCCACAGCCATCGTCAAAGACACGGGCAGCGACGGGGACGCTTTCACCGCCGGGCTGCTCCACGACATCGGCATGCTCATCCTCGCCGTCCAGTCCCCGGACGATCTGGCCCAGATGCTGGCCATCGCCCACAAAGAGAACCGCCCCCTCGCCGAGATCGAACGCGAAGGGCGCAGCGCATCGCACGCCGAGATAGGGGCGCACCTCCTCGCTCTCTGGGGTCTCCCCCACGCCGTCACCGAAGCAGTCGCCGGACACCACGACAGCACCTGGCTCCACCTCCCATTCGACACCGTCGCCGCCGTACACGTCGCTAACGCGCTCGTCGAGGCAGTCGAGGCCAGCCACGATGCGGATGCGCTCCCACCCCACGAGCCCGATCTCGACTACCTCGCAGACGCGGGTCTGCTGGATTCACTCGAACGCTGGCAACGGCTTGCGGAGGAACTTGTCCTCGAGCCCGGCAACTCACCCAGCGCCCACCCCTAGCAGTCATCCTCGGTGGGTATGACGCCCTCAGCCAGGGTGCCGGCGCCGCGTGGCGCGCGCGTGCGAGCTACTTCACGAACGTGAACAGATGGGCCGGCTGCAGCTGCTGGGGCGGCCCTTGGTAGCGAGCCGCGCCGATCTGGAACATCGCGTCCGCAGGCTTGTGGAACGCCGTCTCCTCAAATCCCGCCTGCGTGAACGCATGCCGGATGTGATCGGTGATGTCGCGCAGCTGCTGACCGCGACTCCACAGAACCGTCGCACCCGGCGCGCAGAACTGTGGCAGTGACCGGATCGTGGCAAAGACGTCCTCGTCGGAGATGTTCCCGAAGATCCCGACGGCGAGCACCAGATCCGCGGGCACCGCCCCGGCATACGAGGCCGTGTCCGCAGCGTCGCCTTCGACGATCTCCAGATCGAGCCCAGCGCGTTCAGCGCGGGCTCGCATCGTGGCCACGTTCTCAGCGGAGACCTCGACGAGCCGCGCCGTCACCCGGTGGGAGTCCGGATGGTCGGCAAGGACGCCGATGAGATCGTGACCCTGACCGGCGCACACACTGACGGCCCGGAACGGGCCGGCCGGCGTTGTCGCGAGCGCCCGGCGGATCTCAGTCTGGACAACTCTCAGCCGCCGGCTCAGATCGGAGCTGCCGTCCTGATACTGGTCGTGCCAGGCGACCCAGTCACGTGTGCTCGTGCTCATTGTCAGAACCTCACGCGACCGTCAGCTGACGCTGGGCAAGGCGATTGGCAGGTCGTCGGAGGCCGTAGTGCTCGCGCAAGGTCGTGCCCTCGTACTCCTGACGGAATAGACCGCGGCTGCGCAGGATCGGCACCACGTGCTCGACGAAGGTCTCGAGCTCGGCGGGCAGCGCTGGAGCCATGATGTTGAAGCCATCAGCCGCGCCTTCGCTGAACCACAACTCCAGGTCGTCGGCAAGTTGCTCCGGCGTGCCGGTGAACGTCCGGTGGCCGCGGCCCCCGCCGAGCTTGCCGAGCAACTGGCGCACGGTCAGCTTCTCGCCGTGCGCCAGGTTCGAGATCAGCGTCGATCGGCTCTTGTGCCCCTCGATGTCCTCCTCCACCGGCACATCAGGCAACGGACCATCGAGATCGATCCCGTCCAGGTCGACGCCGTAGAAGCGAGACAGCATGCTGAGGCCGTAGGCGGGGATGATCCGCTGCTCGAACTCCTCCTCCCGGGCGCGCGCCTCCGTCTCGGTGGCGCCGAGCACGGGCACGACGCCGGGCAGAATCACGATGTCCTGCTCACGCCTGCCGGCGGCGACGGCCCGCGCCTTGAGATCTGAATAGAACTCCCTGGCCTCGGGGACCGCGCGCTGGGCGGTGAACACCGCTTCGGCCCATTTGCCGGCAAAGATCCGGCCGTCGAGCGAGGAGCCCGCCTGCACCAGGACCGGATAGCCCTGGGGCGGTCTCGGGATGTTGAGCGGCCCGGCCACGCTGAAGTACTTGCCGCTGTGGTCAACCCGGTGGATCCGGTCCCCGTCGGCAAACACCCCGGCCTCCTTGTCGGCGAGACGTGCGTCGTCCTCCCAGCTGTCCCACAGCTTCGTGACCGCCTCGAGGAAATCATCCGCTCGCAGGTACCGGTCGCGGTGCAGCGCCTGCCCGTCGCGGCCGAAGTTGCGCGCCGCCTCATCACCGGCTGTGGTGACGATGTTCCAACCCGCGCGGCCACCGCTGATGTGGTCGATCGATGCGAACGCCCGCGCCAGGTCGTAGGGCTCCTTGTAGCTGGTGGACGCCGTCGCGATCAGGCCGATTCGCTCGGTCTTCACCGCCAGCGCACCGAGCAGCGTCAGCGGCTCCAGCAAGCCCACCGGCCGGAACCGCGGGTCGCCGAGCAGCACCGGCCCGTCCGCGAAGAAGACGGAATCGAGCCTGCCCCGTTCCGCGATCTGCGCGAGGTTCACGTAATGGTCGATGCTGGTGGTGGCCAGGGGATCGGACTCGGGCAGCCGCCAGGCCGACTCGTGGTGACCGATGTCGTGGATGAAGGCGTTCAGATGCATCTGTCGGGGGTCGGACATCACAGTCTCCGTTCTGAAATCAAATGGTCAGGTTTCTGCTTTGCGGTTTGCCGTAGCTGATCGTCGATCAGACAGTGACCGCTTCTAGTTCGCGCGCGTAGACACCCTCCGGTCGCGACAGCTCACGGTGCTCGCTCTTGCCGTCCTTTCGTTCCTGGCGCGGCACGTCCCTCTCAGGCGACGCGCCAGGTCGAGAAGCGCCGCTCGATCCGGAGCAGCACGAAGTTGAGGATCACGCCAATTCCCGAGATGGTGATGATCGCCGCGTACATCATCGGGCTCTGGAAGTTCTGTTCGGAATTGGTGATCAGGAAGCCGAGCCCGGAGTTCGCGCCTACGAACTCCGCCGCGATCAGAACCAGCAGCGCGTAACCGCCGGCGAGCCGGATGCCGGTGAATATCTGCGGCAGCGAGGCCGGCACCACGACCTTCTGGAAGATTCGGAACTGGTTGAAGCCCAGCCCCCGCGCCGACTTCACCAGGAGCGGGTCCACCGTCTTCACGGCGCTGATCGTGTTCAGCAGGATCGGGAACAGGCAGCTGTACCCGATGAACACGAACTTCGAGGTCTGGCCGATGCCGAGGATCAGGATGAAGACCGGCAGCAGCGCCAGCGGCGCGGTGTTTCGGAACAGCTCCAGCACCGGGTTGAGCAGGTCGGCCACCCGCCGGTTGGCGCCGATCAGCAGCCCCAGCGACACTCCGAGCGCGGTTCCGGCACCGAGTCCGACGCCCGCCCGAATGAGGCTGTCTCGCGCATTGGACCACAGGGTGCCGTCCTGGAGCATGTGCCACCACGTCGAGGCCACCTGGTCGAGCGGAGTCACGAAGGTGGGATCGACGATGTGCTGGGATGGCAACACCTGCCAGAGCACCGCGAGGACCACGAGGCCAATCGTCGAGATGAGGACCTTGCCGCCGATCCGTCCGAGCGCCGAAAGCCTGGAGCTTCGGTTCCGGCGAGAGTGAGTTGCGTTGTCGCCGCCTCCGACCGACGACGGCGCCACGGTGGGAGATGTGAGCGTCTCAGGCAATGGAACCAACCTCCTCCAGCTCCTGAACCTGTCCACGGGCCTGATGCGCCGCCGGGGAGCGCGGTGCGGCGATCCCCTGCAGCGCGGTGATCTCGTCGCGAAGCTCGTCCCAGACCAGCCGGCTGAACTGTCCGAAGTCCGAGTTCGCGCGAACATCGGCCACGTCCTGATCGCTCTTGAGTGGGATGTCCACGATCGCCTTGATCCGCCCGGGCCGCGCGCTCATCACGGCCACTCGCTGACCGAGGTAGACGGCCTCATCGATCGCATGGGTCACGAACACGATCGTTTTCCCGGTCCGCTCCCAGATCCGAGCCAGCTGGCTCTGCAACGAGTCCCGGGTGAGCGCGTCCAAAGCCCCAAACGGCTCGTCCATGATCAGCAGCTTCGGGTCCGTGGCGAGGCTGCGGGCGATGGCGACCCGCTGCTTCATGCCGCCTGAGAGTTGATGCGGATAGGACTCCTCGAAACCGTTCAAGCCCACCAGGTCGAGGTACTCGCTGGCGCGCTCGCGCCGCTCGCGCCTTGCCACACTCGCGGCCTCCAGCCCGAACTCGACGTTCTCCCGCGCCGTCCGCCACGGCAGCAACGCGTACTGCTGGAAGACGATCCCGCGGTCTGGCCCCGGTCCCGTGATCGGTATGCCGTCGATCAGGATCCGGCCGCTGGTCGCCGGCGTCAGCCCGGCGAGCATGTCGAGCAGCGTCGACTTTCCACAGCCGCTGGGACCGACGATCACCAGGAACTCGCCGTCGGCTATCTGAACATCGACATCATGGACGGCCAACAGCTGCCTGTTGGCGCGACGCTTGCTCGAGGTCTCCGGGATGGAGAACTCCTTGGAGACGTGCTCGATCTGGAGCTTCGCCGGAGTGCTCACGCTAGCTACCTCCCGTCAGCGCGGTGCGTAGGGGTTGAACGCGTTCGTGTACAGCCGGCTCAGCGAGACCGGGCCGTGCCTCAACTGACCTGAGACCTCCATCGCCTGGATCCATCGGGTGAAATCGACCGGCGTGATGTACGCGCCGTTCTCGAGAACGCCCTGCGACCGCCACGACGGGATCCACGCGTCGTCGTTTCGGCCATGGAGCCCAGCGATCTTCAGCGCGGTCTCGATCACCGTCGCCCGCGGCGTCACCTGTAGCCAATGGATCGCCTTGGCGACGCCGCTGACCAGCTCCGTGGACGTTCTCGGGTACTGCCGGATGAATGAGGTCCGCAGAACCTCGGAGCCGCCGGTATACGGGCCGAGCAGACCGGTGTCGGTCATCAATTGGCGAATGCCCTTGTCCCTGATCGCGAGCTGGCGGGTGGCGAAGCTCAGGAACGCTGCATCCAGGCGCCCGGTCTGCAGCGCCTCGGCCGCGCTGGTGGGTGACACCACCACAAAGCCGACCTGCTTGATCTGCGACGGCGTCAGCCCCTCCTTGGCGAGCCACAGATCCACGACCTCGGTGGCGTTGGCACCGAGCGTGTTGACCCCTACGGTCTTGCCGATCAGGTCCTTGGCGGTGTGGATCGGACTGTTGCTCTTGACGTAGACGCCGCCATAGGTCAGGAGGTTGGAGCCGTAGTAGCCGACGACCGCCTTGATGTCCGCGCCGGCGGCGATCGCCGCGACGATGGACCCGTTGAAGGCGCCGCCGATATCCGAGGAGTTGGTCGCCACCCCCTGGATGTCAGCCGGACCGCCCAGCACGGTGCCGACCTGCTGGATCTTCAGACCGGGCAGGTAGCCGAGGTAGGATGCGAACTCGATCGGAGTCAGGCTGCCGGGGACCGCCTGGTAGCGGATCGTGGTCGGCCCGGTCTTGGCGCTGGCGTTGCTGGAGCCGGTACCGGCACTGCCGCTGCTGCTTGACCCGCACGCCGCCATCACGACTGCAACGACGGCAGCGAGCACGGCCAGCAGCGGGGTTCTCTTCCGGTTCACGGATTCTCCTCTGGTGCTTGTGAACGACGTTGATGAATCGATGTACCTGGCCGGCGGCCTGATTGCCGTCGTGCCGGCGTTCTCAGGGTCCGGCACCAGCGGCATGCGTCCTGCAGCGGTGACAGGTCGAATACTACACTATATCGATTGACTTCATGGGTTTTAGACGTCTAGACCGCCGGGAGCGGTTCCGGACTCCGAACCCCGCCCTACTGAGTCCGGACGAACCCCTCCCTGCTGAATCAGGCCGCCCGGCGCTTCGCGCTGCTCGCTAGAACCGAGCGCCAAGCGGTGCCGGCCCAAGCGGTGCGAGCTCCGGCAGCGCGCCGGCCAACGCGATCGCCGCGGCCAGGAGCTCGTCGAGCTCGCGTGCGGCGCGCTCGCTCGGGTCTCCTGCGGAGAAGTCCCGGCCATTCAGATAGGCCGCGTTGGGCAGCGAGTGGGCACCGAAGAAGGAGAGCACGTCGCGCAGGTGCCGCTCGGCGCCGAGAAAGTGGTGGTCGCTGCCGCCCATGGCCACAATCGCGGTCGGCTTGTCCCGGAGGGCCGCCACCGGGACCTGGTCGAGCAGGTTCTTCAATGCCCCGGCCATCGATCCTCGGTACACGGGCGTCGCCAGGACGACGGCGTCAGCACGTGCCAGCGCCGTCACGACGGCCTCGGTGTCGTCGTCGAGCGCAGCCAGCGGGCGGCCGTCGGCGAACGCGATTCGACGGTCGGCCAGGTCGATCAACTCCACCTCCGCAGCGCCGCCGGCCTCGGCCCGGTCCAGCGCCTCAGACAGAGCGCGGCGCAGCCTGCCCGGGCGCGTGACACTTCCGAGCAGGCCGGTGATGTGAATCAACGTCGGCATCGCCAAAGTAAAATACACTAAGGCAATTGACTTGGTGTGCTACAACATCGGGCATGTCCTCCACGATCCGGATTCTCGCTGCGCCCGCAGGGCGCGCACAACCGGCTATGCCGGCCGGTGGCGTTGGCGCCGACGGGCTGCGCGCTGCGATGAGCCAGTTCGCCACCGGCGTGACCGTGATCACCACGCGCGACCGCTCCGGGCGGCCGTTCGGGACCACCGCCAACGCGGTCAGCTCGGTCTCACTGCGTCCGCCGCTGGTGCTCGCCTGCCTGCGCCGGGAGTCCGAGACCCTGTCGGCGCTGCTCGATCGGCGCCGGTTCGCGATCAACGTGCTGCACAGCTCCCAGACCGAGCTGTCAGACCGCTTCGCCCAGCGGACCGCCCCTGACACCTGGGACTCGGTCGCCCATCGCACGGTGGCCGAGATCCCCGTCTTGGAAGGCGCCATTGCGACACTCCGCTGCGAGGTTCACGACGTCGCGGACGGCGGCGACCATACCGTCGTGGTGGGACGCGTGATCGGCCTGGACCGAGTGTCGGCGGAGAACGATCCGCTGCTGTTCTACGCCGGCTCCTACCGCCGCATCGGCGACCCGCCGCCGGCGCCGCTGCCATCCGTGCTGACCGAGGTTGCGCTGCCGTCGCGCGAAGGGCCGCTGCGGATGCTCAGCCTGTCGGACGACGAGCAGCACACCAGCGTCGCCGTTCTGACCGGAGACCCGCGCGGGCGGCGGAGCGTGCTCGTCTACCCGCACGCGTCGTGCCTGCTCGGCGACGCGCTCGGAAGCACGGCGTGCTCGTCCCGGATGCGACTCCACGATATGCAGGCCCGGATGCGCAGCGAGGGCGTCGGCGTTACCGTCTATCACCGCGACGCCGGGCTGGGGTTCGGTACCTGCGGTTGCACGGACGGCAGCGGCACGCCGCCACGGCTCTCCGACGAAGCGCTCGCGGCGCTCGCGCGCGCCGTTCGTGCGCTTGATTTGCGCGCCGTGCGGCTCGTCTGCGCTTCCGCCGACGAACCGCGGGCGGCCCGGGCCGGGGTCCCCATCGGCGAGGTGATCCGCCTCGGCGGTGACTGACCGACCGCCGGTCATCATGCATGCGACGGCGGCCGCACCCTCGGGGTCGGTCAACTCGATCAGCCGATCCCGCTGGCAATCGCTGCGCGCTGGTCATCGTCATCGGTGCGGGAGCGACTCGTCCATCCGTCCGTGCCGCCGCGAAACGCGACTCGTCCATACGTCCGCCCAGGGTCGCGAGCAATCCGCCGGGGGCGCCGAGTCCGCCGAGAACCAGGGTATGTCAG
Source organism: Solirubrobacteraceae bacterium (assembly GCA_035551855.1). Classification (GTDB taxonomy): domain Bacteria; phylum Actinomycetota; class Thermoleophilia; order Solirubrobacterales; family Solirubrobacteraceae; genus Palsa-465. The sequence goes on along the minus strand of DASZMK010000189.1, from coordinate 24,475 downwards.
GCAGGCGATGGGCGCGGCCGCGGGCGGGTCTCTTTTCAGCGGTGGTCGCGCTGGCCGTCGCGCTGCTGGTCGCGGCCGCCCACGCCGGGGCCACCGCGTCCACGTCTGTTCGGCTGCGCGTTGCCGTCATCATGCCGGGGGGCCTGGTGCCCGGGAGCTCCGGGCCGCTGACGCTCACGGTGACCGACCCATCGAGTACGGCGAGCGTGCTTCACACGCTGCGCTTCGCAGGGCTGACCACCCACCGCGAGGGATGCGCGGACGCCTGGTTTGTGCTCAGCGACACGCTGCGTCTCCCCGTGCGCATTCCCGCCAACAGCTCCGTGCACGTGTCTGTCGGACGGGTGAGGTTTGTCAACGCGCCCGTCAACCAGGATGCGTGCCCCCGCGCGCGCATCACTCTGACCGTCGAGACCAGCTGACGCCACCGCACGCATCACCGAGCCCGCGGTGCGCGGGAGCACGACAGATCCGGAATTACCTACGGCGATTGCGCCGTCGGCCCCCGGGCCACGAGATGCCGTTGAACAGCCCCTCCGCATCGCTCGGCGCGTCGAACAGCGCGACCAGGGCGGCGATGACCAGCGCGAGCACGCCCAGGAGCGCGAGTCCTGCGATGGCGGCAACAGGAACCGCGACAAGCCAGGTCGACCGTCGTCTCACGAACGGCCTCGCCATGATCACCGCCCCGGCAGCGAAGACGAGGACCCCGACAACCAGCACACCCACATCGGCATGGTCTCGCAGCATCTCGTGCCACACGAGGCGCACCGTGTAATGCGTGAGGCCTCCCAGCACGCCATCCTGGCTGGCGCGCCGGAGCGCAGCCGTCACAGGGATCCCCAAACCCACCGCCTGCAGCGCCAGGCCCCAGGTCACCCATCCTCCGCGGCGTGCGATCGGCTTCAGGTCACGCCCGCAGCGCAGTCCTGTCGTCCGCGCCATCACGCCCCAAGCCTACCCCGCTCAACTGGCACGGCGCAGGAAATGAGGAGACGCGGCGGGTCACGTCCTGGTCACGCCGGGCACAACCTACCGCCCGGCTGGGTCAGGACGTCCCGGACTCCGTGTGATCCGGCCCGGGCGTGGGGTCTGGCTCAGGTGGCTCTGGCGCGGGCGGCTCTGGATCTGGCCCAGGGGGAACCGGCACCGGGGTCTCGCGTGAGGACATGACGATCCGCTACCCAGCCGACGCCCCGTTGACGCGTTTTGCCAAAGGCGCCGGTGGGGGAATGGCTGGATCAGGATCGTGTCCCGGTGATCAATCGCTCGCGGTCGAACAGCGCGGATACGACCCACCAGCCAAGGCGGTCGAGGAGTAGCAGCGCTATGCCCAGACTGACCGCAAGACGCAGGTTCGCGTGAATGACGTCGAATGAGACCAGCGCGCTGACCAGGACCGAAGGAAGGCTCGCCAGCGTGCTGAGCTGTTGCGCCACCCGGATGTCGCTGGACCGGGCAGAGATGGCCATCGCCACCCAGATCGACCAGGTCGCCAGGAGGGGCGTGAAGAGCAGCTGTGCCAGCAGCTCCGGGCCGCGGAGGACGGCTGATGCGACCGGCGCCTGCGCGAACAGCTCGATGGCGGCGATGGACAAGCCGAACACCCCGTAGGACACGACGAGTGCCGGCACCAGCACCGCCAGCGCCTTGCCGAGGATGAGCTCGTCGCGACGGATGGGCGTGGTCAGCACCGGCTCCAGGGTCCCCTGCTGCCGCTCCGCCACCACCGAGGCCGCCGCGATCAAAGCCGGGGCGAGCGCGGGGATACCCAGCATGTACAGCAGCGGGTGCTTGTGCGCCAGCGTTCCGGCCGAGGAGGCGGGCAGGTTGAATATCTGGATGAGCGGCTCGACGAGGAAGACGGTGGGCACGATCGCCATCGTCACCACGATGGCGCGGTTGCGCCGGTATTCCCGCAGCTCCTTGCGGATGATCGCGCGAACACGCGTCGTGCTCACCGCCGCCTCGCGTTCAGTTCCACGTCCTCGTCGATCAGCTCCAGATAGACATCCTGTAGCGAGTGCTGCGATTCAGCGACCGACAGCACATCGGCCCCCGCCTGGACGAGCGCCCGCGTCACGGCGGGCGGAGCCCGGCTCGAGTCGGAGATGCTGATCAGATAGGCGCCGGAACGATCCTGGTGCCAGCTCTCGACGCCCGGCAGGCCGCGGAATACCGCGTCCGGATCGGCCAGCGGGGCGAGCGTCCGGACCGCGAGCGTCCGGGCGAACAACTGCTCGCGCAGGTCGGCGGGACGGCCGATCATCCGCAACGTGGTGTTCAGGATCCCAACCCGGTCGCAGACACGCTCGGCCTCGTCGAGCCGGTGGGTGGTCAGGAAGATCGTCACGCCGCGCTGGCGGAGCCCGTCGATCAGATCCTCGACGTCACGGGCGGCGACGGGATCAAGCCCGGACGTCGGCTCGTCGAGGAACAGCACCTCCGGATCACCGACCAGCGCCCGCGCCAGAGCGACTCGCTGACGCAGACCCTTGGAGAGCGCGCCGCAGGTGTCGCCGGCGCGGTCGACGAGGTTGACGGCCTCCAGCGCGCGTCCGATGCGCTCGTGCGGAGCCGGCGACTCGTAGAGACCGGCGAAACATTCGAGGTTCTCGGCCACGCTCAGCCGGAGGTAGAGACCCGGCGACTCAGGCATGATCGCAATCCGGCGGCGGATCTCCACCCCGTTCTCCGGTGTCAGCGGCACCGCCGCGACGGTCGCCGAGCCCGAGGTCGGAGCGATCAGGGTCCCCAGCGTCCGGACCGTCGTCGTCTTCCCGGCGCCATTGGGCCCCAGAAACCCGAACACCTCTCCCTGGCCAACCTCGAAGGACACGTCCTGGAACGCGACTCGCTCACCGAAGCGCTTGGTCAGGCGCTCCACGACCAGCGCCGGGGCGCCACCGCCCCTGCCGTCAGGCGCCGCCGATCGGCCCAAGGTCACAAAGCGTTCACCTCGTCTGCTGGATCGACCCCCGGACGGGGTCATTGATAGCACCTTCGCGCCGCCCCGGCCCTGGCGCCTCGTCGCCGAGCTAGGCCGCCTCTTTGGTTGCCTCGTTGGCCCACCCCACCGCGGCGAGATACAGCTCGCCGGCGTTGGGCACGATGGAGCGTGCGCCGTCGAAATCGCCTCTTTCGAGCGCCGCGACGCACTCGAGCAGCCGGCCCTTCTCGCCGTGGTGCGTGGTCAGGGCCGCGCGCAGATCCTCGGGAAACGGGATCCCGGCAAGGGCCTCCTCGATCGGCATGCCCATCAGCGCGTCGATCAGCGAGAAGAGCCCGAGCGTGAACAGCTCGCTGCGCGTGGCTCGCGGACGCGGGCCCCCGGCGAGCTCGCAGAAACGGGCGCGGACCAGGGCGGTGACGCTCAGCTCCGACGGCCTGTCGTCGACGCTGGCGAACACGCTGAGCGCCGCCCAATGCTTGAGGTTCTCGGCTCCGATCAGCGCCAGAGCTTGTCCGATGGAGCGGACCTCCTGGCGCAGGCCGAAGAATGCCGAGTTGATGTACCGAAGCAGCCGGTAGCTGAGCCGGAGATCCCGCGCGATCATCTGCTCCAGAGCGCCAAGTTCAACGGCCGGATCCTGCAGGGCGGCGAGCACCTCGAGCAGCGAGAGCCGACCGGTGTCGACGCGCGTGCCCCGCACGAGCTCCGGACGGCAGAAGAAGTAGCCCTGGAACAGCTCGCACCCCGCTTCGGCGCAGTAGGCGAAGTCTTCCTGGGTCTCAACCTTTTCCGCCAACAGCTTGACGCCGTGCGGCTTCAGACGCTCGACCTGCCGAGAGAGGCCCTTGCGACCGAGCGCGAGGAAATCCAGCTTGACCACATCTACAAGCTCCAGAAGCGGCTCGGCGCTGGGGCTGTACTCGAAGTCGTCCAGGGCCAACACGTACCCCTGCTTCCTGAGTTCGCCGATCGCGAGGATCAGCTTGTCGTCGATCAGCTGATCCTCGAGAATCTCGAGCAGCACCAGGCCCGGCGGCAGGCTCTGCGCCCGGCCATTGAGCAGGAACTCGCGGTCGACGTTGACCCACGCGGTGTGCGCGCCGACGATCCGCTCGATTCCGATCTCGGTGAAGGTATCCAGCAGCACCTTTGCGGTCGTTCCCTCAGGCGTCGCCATGGCCGCGTCGGTGGGCACCGGCACGTCACGAAACAACAGCTCGTAGCCGGCGAGCTCCAACTTGCGATCGAGAATCGGCTGCCTGGCGACGAGAACCTCGGACATCCACTGGGTAATCGGCCGATCCGGCTTCGCCTTGACCGATCGGGACGCGGGACAGGCGGGTTGGCTGGTTCGTCGGCCGTCGAGGTAGGGTGCCGTCCATCTTGACCGCGCCCTATCCACGCTTCAGTGATGCCGAGATGGCGCGACGTGTGGCGGCGCTCGACGTAGCGATGGCTGCGCGCGACGTGAAACATGTGGTCGTGTACGGCGCCAACCGCGTGGGGTCGGCGATCGGCTGGCTGACCCGCTGGCCGGTCACCCGGGAGGCGCTGGTGCTCCACACCTCCGGCGAGCGCCCTCTCCTGCTCGTCAACTTCTACAACCACGTTCCCAACGCGGAGCGGATCGCCACCGAGGCAGATGTGCGCTGGGCCGGCGAGAACGCGATCGAGACGGCGACCGACGAACTGCGCCGCCGCGGTGCCGCGGGGGGCCGTATCGGCACGATTGGCCCCCTTGACCACCGGGGGCACGCGGCGCTGTCATCGCTTGGTCAGCCGGTGGACATGAACGGGGACTACACGCGGCTGCGCCTCGTCAAGTCCGATGAGGAGATTGCGTGGGTCCGGGTCGCCGCTCGGATGACCGACGACGCGGTGCGAGCGCTCCACCGGCACGCCGCGCCGGGCGTGAGTGAACTGGAGCTCAGCAACACCGTGGAGCGCGCGTATGTGGCGCGCGGTGGCCGCACCCACATCCATTACCTCGGCGCGACATCCATGTCCGAACCGGGCCTGTGCGTCCCTGCGCAGTATCCGACGACCCGCGCGCTCGCCGCCGGCGACGCGCTGGTGTGCGAGATCAGCGCGTCCTACTGGGACTACACCGGACAGCTGCTGCGCACCTTCGCTGTGGCCGCCGAGCCGGCGCCGCTGTATCGCGAACTGCACCAGGTGGCGGATGCCGCGTTTGATGCCATCGTGGGACGGCTGCGTGCCGGCGCCAGCGCCGCCGACCTGGTCAAGGCCTCAGGACTGATTGAGGACGCCGGCTTCACGATTCGAGACGACCTCGTCCACGGCTTCGTGGGCGGCTACCTGCCGCCTGTGCTCGGAACCCGCAGCCGGCGTCTGACTCCGGTGCCGGACTTCACGTTCGTCACCGGAATGACCGTGGTCGTCCAACCGAACGTAGTCACCCTGGACGAAACCGCCGGGGTGCAAACCGGGGCGTTGCTGCTCGTCACCGAGGCGGGAGCGGACCCGCTGCACGCCTACCAGCGCGGGCTGCTTGACGCACCCGCCGCGTCGTAATCGGTCGCCCTTCAGGCGGCCGGGGGCGCCCCCAGCGCCACCGAAATCTCATCAAGCGCCTGGTTCTCGGCGTCGGTGATCTGCTTGCCGCCGATGCCGAGAAAGCCGCCCTCCTTGTGGGCGCCGGCCACCGCCTGAGCCACGGTCATCACGAACGTCTTGTAGGCATCGAGCTCGGACGGAGTCGCCTTGCCTTCGAGGATTCCCATCGCCTCGCGCAGCTGTTGCGACATGACGGCCGCGATGTTCCCGCCCGCCTGACGGACCTGGTCCGGGTCGATTCCCGGCGGCGAGCTGACCAGCTCGTCGAGCAGCTCGCTCTCCCCCTGGTGCTGGCGCGCCTCCTGGTAGGCGCGGCCCATGGCCAGGCTCTCACGCAGGGTGCCGCCGCGGTCGGCGCTGATCATGCGCATGCCCGCGTAGAGCGGGCCGTTGACAACCGTGGACCACTCCTCAGCGTTGAAATCGGCTTTCCGTGTCATCGCGTCCTCTGTCGTGGTGGTGACGGGTCGACAGATTGTCCACGAAGCGAGTGCTCAGGCCGGGATTGCCGGCACGATCTCGCCGGCGGTCAGGGACAAATCGCCGACGGAAAACGGAATCCGGCGACAAATCGCCGACCGAAACCGGGGACCCGGCGGCATGGTGCACGCCGCAATCCGCTGCCACGCCCAGTCGCCGACCCACGGCATGCCTTTGCATACTTTGAGTATGCGGTACCGCATACTTTTTCTCTGCAACATCTGCTACCGTGACCGGCCATGTCCCCCGCCCGCGACCTCAATCCCTTCCGCTTCTCCGGGCCCCTGTCGCCAGAGCAGATGATCGACCGCGACCCTGAAGCCGACGACCTCCTGGCGCTGGCGGAGGGCGGGCACTCGTTTCGCCTCGTCGGCCCGCGCCGCTACGGGAAGACGACGCTGCTTCGCCGGGTTCTGGAGGCCGCCGAGCGCGAGGGGACCGCCTCGGTGCTCGTCGATCTCCAGGACGTGCTCACGATCGCCGAGATCGTGGTCCGGATGGAGCGAGGATATGAACGACTGAAGGGGCCGGTCCGCCGGCACGTCGAGAACCTGTTCCGGGCCTGGAACATCGGCCTCTCGCTGGGAGGCGGCGGATTCACCGCCACTCTGCAGCGAAACCCGAACATCGACGCAGAGTCGGTGCTGCTGCGTCTCCTGGAGCTTCCGACGGCCCTGTTCGATCGCGAGGGGACAAGCAGCTTGATCGTCTTCGACGAGATTCAGGACGTTCTCGCCGTGACCGGAGCCGACGGGAAGATCCGCAGCGTCGTCCAGCACCAGGCGGAGGCGGCGACGTATGCGTTCGCCGGCTCGGCCCCGGGCGTCATGCAGCAGCTCTTCGCCGACCCAAAGCGGCCGTTGCTCGACCAGGCCGTTCCCAGACATCTCGCGCCGCTGCCGCTGGAGGATGTCGGCGACTACGTCGAGGGGCGGTTCCGCCAGACGGGCCGCGACGCCGACGCCGCCCTCGCGCCGTTGCTGGAGTTCACCCGTGGGCACCCGCAGAGGAGCATGATGCTCGCGCACTATCTCTGGCAACGCACACCTCGCGGCACGGCGGCCGACGAAGGGACGTGGGTGGCAGCGCTCGATCAGGCCGCAGACGACGCTGCCCAGCTGATGCGGGCCATCTGGCGCACCCTCACCACGAACGAGCGTCGGGTTGCGCGAGCGCTGGCGGTGGCGGCGACTCCGCTGCACAGCCGGGAGACGGCGGTCGCCGTCGGCATCAAGCGATCGAGCATCGGCAAAGCGCTGGAGAGCCTGGTGGCCAATGCCGACGTGATCGACGAGGGAGGGCGCCCGCGGCTGACCGACCCCATGTTCGAGCTGTGGCTCAAGACGCGCGGTCTGACCCCGGCAGCCGGCGACGACGACGAGGCCGACGGCTAGCGCCGCTCTGAGTCACCGGCGGGTCAAGCCGGATCTCCTCGACGGCAGCCACGGCCGGGACGTGGTAGGAACTCGTTCTCCGCAAGTGTCCGTGTCGGCGGAGCGCCTCAGCCGCCGGGGCGCGCCTGGCCGCTGTACTGCGGATTGGGCAGCATGTTCGTCGCCATCGCCACCCGGTTGGTGAGGTTGTACATCGCGCTGATCTCGGCGACGTCCCACGCCTCCTCGAGCGTCAGGCCGACACCGAGGAGCGTCTCGAGATCCGCCCGCGTCACCTCGCGCGGCCGCAGCGTCAGCTTCTCGGCGTAGGCGCAGATCGCGCTGCGTCGCGCGTCGAGCCCGGCGCGCCGCCAGTCATAGGACACGCGTTCGCCCAGCACCGGATCGTCGAGCTCCTCACGCAGAGCCGCGCCGTGGGCGATCAGGCAGTACAGGCACCCGTTGGCCGCGCTGACGACGACGGCGATCATCTCCCGGTCGGCGGCGCTGAGTCCTTCGCTGGGCTGATGCAGCTGACGGAAGTGGCCGAACCAGGCGCTGAGATGCTCCGGCCGAAATGCCCAGACCTGGAACACGTTGGGCACGAAGCCCAGACGCTCCCGCGCCTTGGCGAACAGGCCCCGGAGATCGGACGGCAGCTCGGCCTCATCAGGCACCGGAAACCAGGACCCGGTGTCCTCGGCGCGTTCGGTCGTCTCGGCGGTCTCAGACATATCCCGGATGTCATTCTCGCGCATCACGCGCCGCCGGTCGCGCCATTGACTTGGCGGCGCCGCACCGCCGGTCGCGCCATTGACTTGGCGGCGCCGCGGCCGGTGGCCGCGCCATTGACTTGGCGGCGCCGCGCCGGGATGCTCTACCGCCGTGAGCGAGCCGATCACCTACGACCGAGCCAATCTTCTGCAGAAGCTCCTGCGGCAATTCGCGGCCAGTGGCCCGGGCTCCTGGCTGTTTGCCCGGATCCTTCACCGGATCGACCGGCCGGTGCACCGGCTCACCGGCGGCCGATACACATTCGCCAGCCTCGTCTCCGGGATCCCCGTGGTGATGCTGACCACGAGGGGCGCGAAGAGCGGCCGGCCCCGGACGACCCCCGTCCTCGGCATTCCCACCACCGACGGAGTGGCCATCATCGCCTCCAACTTCGGTCAGACCCACAACCCGGCCTGGTCTCACAACCTCCGCGCCCATCCGGACGCAGAGGTGGTCATCGACGGTGTGCGCCGGCCCGTGCGGGGGGTCGAAACCGAGGGCGACCGGCGAGCCGGGATCTGGCGCGCGGGACTGCTCGTGTACCCGGGTTTTGCGCAGTACGAGCGCCGAGCCGCGCACCGGCACATCGCGGTGTTCGTGCTCGAGCCTGTGTAGAACGGGGAGCGGCGAGCCCGGGTTGTCGCGCCGGCCTGCCGCGGCCGGGTTGTCGCGGACCGGACGCGGGTGTACCGTGTCACCGTGGCCTCGGCCGCCGACACCGGGTATCGCAACCTCGTCGTCACCGCCGGCTCCACCGCGCGCATCGTGCTCAACCGGCCGGAGAAGCGCAATGCGCTGTCACTGGAGCTCATGGATGAGATGGTCGCAGCGCTGCGCGACGTGTCCCGGCAACCTGGAACCCGCGTGATTGTCCTGGAGGGATCCGGCCCGGCGTTCTCGGCCGGTCACGACCTGTCGGAGATGGTGGGCCGGGAGGAGGCGTTCCTCCGGCAGCTGTTCGACGTGTGCACGGTCATGATGGAGACGATCCACGAGCTACCGCAGCCCGTCATCGCCAAGGTGCACGGGATCGCCACCGCCGCCGGCTGCCAGCTGGTGGCCGCATGCGACCTCGCGGTCGCGGCTGAGGGCACGCGCTTTGCCACCCCGGGCGTGAACATCGGCCTGTTCTGCTCGACTCCGATGGTCCCCGTGTCACGGGCTGTGGGCCGCAAGCGGGCCATGCAGATGCTCCTCACAGGCGAGGCGATCGGTGCCGCCACAGCGCTGGACTGGGGTCTGATCAACCGCGTCGTGGCGCCGGAGGAACTCGAGCCCGCAGTCGTGGCCCTCGCGGCTGCCATCAGCCGCTCGAGCTCCTACACGGTCGCCACCGGCAAACGGGCGTTCTATGACCAGGTCGATCAGGCCGAGCGCGACGCCTACGACACGTGCAAGGTCGTCATGACCGAGAACGCCCTGGCCGACGACGCCCAGGAGGGCATGAGGGCGTTTCTGGAGAAGCGCCCCCCGGTCTGGCGCGACGGGTAGACCGCACGGGCCCTACTCGCGCTGGCTGTCCCCGATGTCGGCCTCGACCCGCTCCTCCATCAGTGCCTCAGCTCGCCGGCGTCCAGGTCAGCCGGGAGCGGCAGCTCCTGCGGGGACGCGCCCGCCTCGTCCTCCCACGAGGCGAACGCCCGGGCGTCGCGCCCCTGATGGTCGCCGTCGCCGCCGAGCGCGAGCAGGACCAGACGTCCGGGACCGCGGTTGACCAGCTGTCGGCGCAGACCGGGGGCCACGCGGATCAGCTCGCCGACGGTGACCGCAGACTCCTCACCCTCGATCACGAGGGCCAGCTCCCCCTCGAGGACGACGTAGACCTCCTCCTGGCGCTGGTGGAGGTGGATCCGTCCGCGCTGGCCGGGCTGGAGCACGATCTGGTTCATGCCGAACGACGTCACCCCCAGCTGACGGCGCAGCGGGACGAACCGATCCTCGCTGTCCGGGTCAAGCCTGGTCCGGGCCACGCCATCGTCCACACGATTCATGTTGCCATGCAATCGCGCTTCGCGTGCGGGTGCGGGTGCGGGCGCGGGCGCGGGCGGATCTGGCCCCGCATCGCCCCCAGAGGAGGACGACGTGGCCCGGAGTCCGCAGGAGATCTCTCAACGTCACGAGAGGCGCTGATCGCCGAGGATCTCGGCGGGATGTCTAGCGACTACGCCGACGACGCGCTGTTCAGGCGTGCTGTTCAGGCGCGCTGTTCATCACCCCGGAGGGCGTGCGGCGGGACAGGGGCGGTGTGAGGGAGCGCTTCGTCAAGCTGATCGGCGACGTGCCCGGCGCCCAATGCGAGCTGCCGACGCAGATCTTCGAGGGTGATGTCCTCCTGCTGGAGCGGGAGGCGGAGTCCCAGAAGGTGAAGGTGGACGGTGGGATCGACACGTTCGTGTTCCGCGACGGTCTGATCCGCGTGCAGACCGTCCGCTACACGCTGACGCCCAAGTCCTGAGGAATGCCACGGGGTGGGAAGCAGCCACGGCGTGCGCAGCGGCCGGAGCAATGTGAGGGCGGGGGTCGGCGGTGGCTCCGTGGCGGTGCCGGTGGACGGTGGCCGGTGCTGCCGGACCGTGCACCACGCGCCAAATCAGGAACGCGTGGCCGGGTTTGGCACCAACTGCAGGTGGAGCCGCGATTTTGCGCCAAACCTCCTGGCCGGTTTCAGGTTTGGCGCACGGCGCATGCCGAAATTCGGTGCAACGGCCACAGGATCGCCCGGAACCGCCCGGAAACCGGTCGGCCTCGCTCAGAACCACGTCGGGCTCCCCCAGAACCACGTCGGCCTCCCCCACAACCACGTCGGCCTCGCCCACAACCACGTCGGCCTCGCCCACAACCATGTCGGCCTCCCCCACAACCACGTCGGCCTCGCCCAGAAACACACCGGCACCCCACGTTTGACCGACGCGCTTTATCAGCTGGTAATATAAGTGTGTGAGGGAGTACGAGCGCGCACCGTCGCGGACTCGTCGGCTTGACGAGATCGCCGAGGGCCTGCCGCAGCGTGCCGCGGCCCTGTCGCGGCTCTTTCTGACCCGCACGACGATCGAGGTGTCGCGGACCGAGGTGGGCGTCATGCGGGCGGTCTCGGTTCGTCCCCATCGGATCACGGAGCTGGCCGCCGGCGAGGGCGTCACCCAGCCCGCGGTCACCAGGGTCGTCAACCGGCTGGAGGGACGCGGGTGGGTTACCCGCCAGGGCGACCCCCGGGATGGCCGGGCGGTCGTCGTCCAGCTGACGCCCGCGGGACGCAGGGTGTTCGAACGCCTCCGCGGGGAGTACCGCGCACTCGTACACGAGGAGATGGCGACGCTGGACGATGCGGACGTCGAGACGCTGGCCCGGGCGATCGACGTCCTCGATGAGCTGATCGACCGGCTGGAGGACCGAGGCCTGTGAGCGCCCACCACGTCCTCGGCGTCCTGGAGGACGACGAAGAGCGCCTGTGGGCGACGCTGGATCAGGCGATCGCGCTTGCCGATGTCGAGCACGCGCGGCTGACGTTGGCCAAGACGACCGACCCGGGATGGATTCTGCGCTGGTTCGGCCCCGCCGCGCTGAACGCCATGTGCGTCTCGTCCGACGCGCTGGATTTCCGTACGTCGGCCAGCCACAAGCTCGCGCGCGCGGCCGAATTCGTCCCGGCGTGCGTGCCGGTCACGACCCAGCTGCTCGGCGAGAGCACGCCGAGCGCGTTGCTGGAGCTCGTTCGCCGCGGTCCCTACGACGTCGTCGTGGTCACCGACGCCCTGTTCGGTCGCCGCCGGCGACTGAGGTGCGAGCTTGAGCGGGAGGACGTCCGGCTCGTCGTCGTGCCCGGTCGCCCCGCGCCGCTCGCCGACGTCCGCGCCGCCGATGCCGCCGGTCAGCGCGCCAAGGCGCGGGCATGACCGCCCACCCCGACGCCAGCCACAGGAACAGATCGGAGCCGGACACTTGAGCTCGACATTCGCCGCCGCCAGAGCACGCCTCCACCACCACCGAGGCAAGCCCGAGCACTACAAGTGGATTGCGCTGTCGAACACGACGCTCGGCATCCTGATGGCGACCATCAACCAGTCGATCGTGATCATCGCGCTGCCGGCGATCTTCCGCGGCATCCATCTCAACCCGTTGGTGCCGAGCAACACCAGCTATCTGCTCTGGATGCTGCTGGGGTTCATGGTCGTGATGGGCGTGCTCGTCGTCAGCCTCGGCCGCATCGGCGACATGTTCGGCCGGGTCCGCATGTACAACCTCGGCTTCGCCGTCTTCACCCTCGGCTCCGTCCTGCTCTCGGTGACGTGGATGACCGGGACCGCGGCCGCGCTATGGCTGATCGTGATGCGCATCGTCCAGGGGATCGGTGCCGCCTGCCTGTTCGCCAACTCCTCGGCGATCCTCACCGACGCGTTCCCGGCCGAGGAGCGGGGCCTCGCCCTCGGCATCAACATGGTCGCGGCGATCGCCGGCTCGTTCATCGGCCTCGTTCTCGGCGGCGTCCTTGCGCCGGTGGCGTGGCGGCTCGTGTTCCTCGTCTCGGTGCCCTTCGGCCTGTTCGGAACCGTGTGGGCGTACTACATGCTCGAGGAGCGCGGCGTCCGCGTCAAAGCCAGGATCGACTGGCTGGGCAACCTGACGTTCGCGGTGGGGCTGATCGCCCTGCTCGTCGGCATCACCTACGGCATCCTGCCCTACGGCGGCCACACGATGGGCTGGACGGCGCCGGGTGTGATCGGCGCGATCGGCGGCGGGATCGTCATCCTGGTGGCCTTCGTCGTCATCGAGTCGCGGGTCAGCCAGCCGATGTTCCGGCTGCCGCTGTTCCGGATCCGCGCCTTCGCCGGGGGCAGCGTCGCCACGTTCCTGTCCGCACTCTCCCGGGGCGGGCTGATGTTCATGCTGATCCTGTGGCTCCAGGGCATCTGGCTGCCCGAGCACGGCTACAGCTTCGCCGACACCCCGTTGTGGGCCGGGATCTTCATGCTCCCGCTGTCGATCGGATTCCTCGTCGCCGGTCCTTTCTCGGGACGGCTCGCCGACCAGTACGGCGCGCGGCCCTTCACCACCGGCGGCATGATCGTGTCCGCGATCGGACTGCTGCTGCTCGTCGTCCTGCCCGTCAACTTCACCTACTGGATGTTCGGCCTCGTCATCTTCGTCATCGGCTTCGCGATGGGCCTGTTCGCGGCGCCGAACCAGACGGGGATCATGAACAGCCTCCCGCCGGATCAGCGCGGCGCCGGCGCCGGGATGACCGCCACGTTCATGGGGTCGGCGTCGGTGCTGTCGATCGGCATCTTCTTCAGCCTGATCATCGCGGGCCTCTCCTCGAGCCTGCCGGGAGCGCTCCTGCACGGGCTCACCACCAATGGGGTCCCCCACGACTATGCGCTCAAGGTGTCGCACCTGCCGCCCGTGGGCACGCTCTTCTCGGCGTTCCTGGGGTACAACCCCATGCGGACCACGCTGGGTCCCGAGCTCGCGCGTCTCCCCCACTCGACCGTCGCGTACCTGACCGGGCACCGGTTCTTCCCCACGCTCGTCTCTCATCCGTTCGCCAGCGGGATCCATGCCGCCTTCTACTTCGCCGCCGGCTGCTGCCTCGTGGCGGCGGTGGCGTCCTGGATGCGGGGAGGCAAGTACTACTACACCGAGCCGGAGCCGGACGCTGACGAGGTCGAGGCCGAGATGGCGTCGGTCGTTGCCGGCTAACGGTGGTCCTGTGTGACAGACGGGCCCATAATGGGTCGATCGCCGCGACCCTGCTCACCGGCCGATCATCCGCCATCTGTCTCAGCTCACTCCCCAGGGGGGCAACGTGAAGAAGCTCATCAACGCTCCTGACGATGTCGTCGTCGACGCGCTGCGTGGGATGGAGGCCGCGCATCCGGACCGGCTCCGCGTCTCCTACGACCCGGCGGTCGTGGTGCGCATCGACGCGCCGGTGCAGGGGAAGGTGGGGCTGATCTCCGGCGGCGGCTCCGGACACGAGCCGATGCATGGTGGTTTCGTTGGGCCCGGCATGCTCGACGCCGCGTGCCCCGGGCAGGTGTTCACCTCCCCCACACCGGACCAGATGCTCGAGGCCTCCAAGGCGGTGAACGGCGGCGCCGGGGTGGTGCACATCGTCAAGAACTACACCGGCGACGTCATGAACTTCGACATGGCCGCCGAGATGGCGGGGGGCGAAGGCATCGAGGTCGAGACGGTTCTGACCAACGACGACGTCGCCGTCGAGGACTCGCTGTACACGGCCGGCCGCCGGGGTGTCGGCGTGACCGTCCTCGCCGAGAAGATCTGCGGTGGCGCCGCCGATGACGGCCGTTCCCTGCAGGAGGTCGCGGAGCTGGGGCGGCGGGTCAACGCCAACGGACGTTCGATGGGTATGGCGCTGACCCCGTGCGTCAATCCCACCTCCGGCAAGCCGAGCTTTCAGCTGGGCGAGGACGAGGTCGAGATCGGCATCGGGATCCACGGGGAGCCCGGCCGCTTCCGGGAGAAGATCGGTCCGGCCTCCCAGGTCGCCGAGCGGCTGATGACGCCGATCCTCGAGGACCTTCCGTTCTCCTCAGGCGACCGGGTGCTCGCGTTCGTCAACGGAATGGGCGGAACGCCGCTGATCGAGCTGTACATCATGTATGCCGAGGTCGCCCGGATCGCCCAGGACCACGGGCTGACCATCGAGCGAAACCTCATCGGCGATTTCATCACGTCGCTCGACATGCAGGGTTGCTCCATCACCCTGCTCAAGCTTGACGACGAGATGGTCCGGCACTGGGACGCCCCCGTGAATACCCCCGGCCTGCGGTGGAAGGCCTGAGGATGGCGATCACCCGGGACACCACCGTCGACTGGATGGAGCGCTTTGCGGTCGCGATGACCGAGCATCGCCAGGAGCTCGTCGCCCTCGACACGGCCATCGGTGACGGCGACCACGGAACCAATATGGACCGCGGGATGGGCAGGGCGCTGGAGAAGCTGCGGGCCGGCTCGCCGGACGACCCGGGCGCGGTGCTGAAGACGGTGGCGATGGCGCTCGTCTCCAGCGTCGGCGGAGCTGCCGGGCCGTTGTACGGAACGCTGCTGCTGCAGATGGGCACTGCGCTCGCCGGCCGCCCTGAGGTCGACCGGGAGGCGTTCGCCGCCGCCTGGCGCAAGGGACTGGAGGGAGTGCAGGCGCGCGGCAAGGCCCAGCCCGGCGACAAGACGATGGTCGATGCGCTGATCCCGGCGGTCGAGGCGCTGGAGGCCTCAGCCGATCTCGACGAGGGCCTGCGCGCGGCGGTGAAGGGAGCGGAGCAGGGGATGCACGCCACGATCCCCCTCCTTGCCCGCAAGGGCCGCGCCAGCTATCTCGGCGAGCGCAGCCAGGACCATCAGGACCCGGGGGCCACCTCCACGTATTACCTGTTCAAGGCCGCCGGCGAGGCGCTGGCGGGCTGAGCCGCCGGCCGGCGCCATGGTCGGAATCGTCGTCGTCTCCCACAGCCGGGGCCTCGCCGACGGGGCGGTGGCGCTGGCGCGGGAGATGGGCGGCGCCGAGATCAAGATCGAGTCCGCCGGCGGATTGGAGGACCCGGGGGCGCTCGGCACCGACGCCGAACGGGTCCGGGCTGCGATCGAGCGGGCCATGAGCGACGAGGGCGTCCTCGTGCTGATGGATCTGGGCAGCGCCGTGATGAGCGCCGAGTTCGCCGTCGAGATGCTCGGCGCGGGCGCCGAGCGTGTGCGCCTGAGCGCCGGCCCGCTCGTGGAGGGCGCGGTCGCTGCCGCCGCGGCCGCCGCGGGGGGCGCCCCGCTCGACGAGGTCGCCACCCAGGCGGCCGGCGCTCTCCAGATGAAGGCGGCGCAGCTGCCGGATGAGGCGCCCGCGGGTGAGACCCGCGGCGAGCACGGCGGGGTTGTCGGTCAACCTCCGGACGCCGAGGCCGAGCTACCGGTGGTCAACGAGATAGGCCTGCACGCCCGGCCCGCGGCGCGGCTGGGTGCCCTGGCGCGCGGGTTCGACGCGGACGTGACGGTGGGCAGGGCCGGCGAGGCGTCCCGGGTGCGCGCGACGAGCCTGACCGGCGTGATCGCGCTCGGCGCCCGGCGCGGGGACACGCTGTCCGTGGCTGCACGCGGCCCGCAGGCACGCGAGGCCGTGGATGCGCTGCGCGAGTTGGCGGCGACCGGTTTCGGCGACGGCCCGGCGACCGAGACCCGGCCCGTGCCGGCCGCATCCCCGGCCCGGTCGCGCGGTCCGTCATCGGTCCCCACCCCAGCACCGCCGGGACCCGGCAGCGTGCTGCGCGGGATCGCCGCCTCAGCCGGGGTGGCGGTGGGGCCGGCCCGCCAGTTGCGTCGGTCAGCGGTGCTCTCCCCCCCGCCTGAGCGTGCCGCCGAGACCCCCACGCACGAACGGGAGCGCCTGGAGCGCGCGATCGACGAGGCGCGCGCGGGGATCCGGCGCGACCGCGATTCCGTCGCCGCCCGGGCGGGGCGCGCCGAGGCCGACATCCTCGACGTACAGGTGGCGCTGCTCGACGATGAGGCGTTGCTCGAGCCCGCCGAGCAGGCGATCACCCGCGGAGCCACCGCCGAGCGGGCCTGGTATGACGCCGCCGAGACGGTTGCCGGGATCTACCGCGGGCTTGACGAGCCGCTCCTGCGTGAGCGGGCCACGGACGTGCTCGACGTGGGCCGGCGCGTGGTGGAGGCGTTGACCGGCGCCCCACCGGAGGTCGCGCCTGGAGGCGGGATCGTGATCGTCTCCGAGCTGACCCCGGGTGATGCAGCCATGCTGGATTCCGGCCAGGTCACCGGCATCGCGACCGCGCACGGAGCGGCGACCGCGCACGCCGCGATCCTGGCGCGCGCCCTCGGGATCCCGGCCGTCGTCGGACTCGGGGATGCGGTGGTCGCGATCGGCGAGGGCGCACAGCTGCTTCTCGACGGAGGCAGCGGGACGGTCGTCGTGGAGCCCTCGCCCGCGGCGGCGCGCGAGGCTCAGGAGCGCGCCGGGCGTCTGGCGGACTGGCGGGCGGCCGCGGCGCTGCGCGCGCACGAGGTCGCGGCGACGCGTGACGGCACCCGGATCGAGGTCTTCGCCAACATCGGCGGGGCGGCCGATGCGCACGACGCACTAGCGAACGGCGCCGAGGGCGTCGGCCTGCTGCGCACCGAGTTCCTGTACCTCGATCGTCACGAGCTGCCGGACGAGCACGAGCAGGCGGAGACCCTGCGCCGGATCGCCGCGACTCTGGAGGGCCGGCCGCTCGTCGTCCGCACGCTCGATGCCGGCGCCGACAAGCCGCTGGCGGCGCTCCCCATGCCCGCCGAGCTCAACCCGTTCCTCGGCGTGCGCGGCATCCGGCTCTCCCTCGTCCGCCGCGACGTGCTCGCCACCCAGCTCCGCGCGCTCCTCCGCGTCGCGGCCGATTTCCCGGTCAAGGCCATGTTCCCCATGGTCGCCACCCTCGACGAGATCCTCGATGCCCGAGCCGCCCTGGACCAGGCGCGCGCCGACACCGGGATCGACGCGCCGCTGAAGACCGGGATCATGGTGGAGGTGCCGGCCGCCGCGCTGACCTCGGCGCGGCTCGCCGAGCACGTGGACTTCTTCTCACTGGGGACCAACGACCTGACCCAGTACACGATGGCCGCCGAGCGCGGCGACGAGCGCCTCGCGGCACTGCTCTCCGGCTTTCAGCCCGCCGTCCTGCGGCTCGTGCGCGAGACGGTCCAGGGAGCCACCGCCCACGGGCGATGGGTCGGCGTCTGCGGCGAGTTCGCCGGCGACCCCGCGGCGGCGATCCTGCTCGTCGGCCTGGGCGTGACGGAGCTGAGCATGGCGCCGGCTCTGATCCCGGAGGTCAAGGCGACTCTGCGGGCCGTCGACCTCGCGGAGGCGCGGGACGCCGCCCGGGCCGCGCTGGCGTCGCCCACCGCCGAGCAGGCCCGCGCGATCGCCGCCGGCCTCCTCCCCGGTCCCGGCGCGGCGTGACGTCGCTCTCGCCGGGTCAGCCCTTGAGCACGCCCAACGGCAGCAGCTGCGCCACCCGGGCCGCCAGTCCGGCCGCCTCGACGACCGCGACCACCCGCTCGACGTCCTTGTAGGCGAACGGCGCCTCCTCGGCCAGGCCTCGGTCGGTGGGGCAGCGGACGACGATGCCCTGCTCCTCCAGGCGGCGGCGCAGTTGCGCCCCGGTGATCTCGCGGCGGGCGCCGGTCCGGCTCATCCGGCGCCCGGCGCCGTGGCACGTCGTGCCGAATGAGCGCTCCATCGCCCGGGCGCGGCCCGCCAGGACGAAGCTGGACGTCCCCATGCTGCCCGGGATGAACACGGGCTGCCCCGCGTCGCGGTACGCGGCGGGGATCTCGCCGGATCCCGGCGGGAACGCCCGCGTGGCTCCCTTGCGGTGCACGCAGACGCGCTGCCCGGCATAAACCTCGAGCTTGGCGATGTTGTGCGCGACGTCGTACACCTGTCGCGTGCCGCCGGCGATCTCGGCTCCGAGGGCGCGGCGGATCGCCTCCCGCACCCGGTGGGCCAGGACCGCCCGGTTGGCCCAGGCGAAGTTCGCCGCGGCCGCCATGGCGGCGAGATAGCCCTGACCGTCAGGCGAGCTCAGCGGTGCGCAGGCGAGCTGCCGGTCAGGGAGGGTGATCCCGTAGCGGCGCTGGGCGGCGTCGTGTAGGCGGACGTAGTCGGTGCAGACCTGGTGCCCCAGCCCGCGCGAGCCGGAATGGATCAGGACGGTCACCTGGTCTCTCCGCAGGCCGAACGCCGCCGCGGCGGCCGGGTCGAAGATCCGGGAGATCCGCTGCACCTCGAGGAAGTGGTTGCCGGACCCCAGCGTGCCCAGCTGCCCGGCTCCGCGCTGCCGGGCCCGGTCCGAGACCGCCCCCGGGTCGGCACCGGCGAGACGACCGGCCGACTCGGTGTAGGCGACGTCGGCGTCGGTGCCGATCCCGTGCGCCGCGAGCAGCGCGGTCGGGCCGTCGGAGAGCACCCGGTCCAGACCGGCGGCGTCGAGTTGCAGCGATCCGCCGTGCCCGGCTCCCACCGGGACGCGACGGGCGACCTCGTCCATCAGCGCGGCGGTGCGCTTGCCCAGCTCGGCGGCGGTCAGTGGCAGGGCGAGGAGCCTCACGCCGCAGTTGATGTCATAGCCGACGCCCCCAGGCGAGATCACCCCGTCCGGCGCGGCGGTCGCGGCGACCCCGCCGACGGGGAAGCCGTACCCCTGGTGAATGTCCGGCATGGCGAGGGCCGCGCCGGTGATGCCGGGGAGCGTGGCGACGTTGCGCAGTTGCTCAAGCGAGCGGTCGGCGGCGACCTCGCCGATCAGCTCGCGGTCGGCGAACACCCGGGCCGGGACGCGCATCTCCGGATGGGCGTCAGGCGCCATCTCCCAGGTCACATCGTCGACCTGGACAAAGCCGGCGACGTGGTGGGACCCGCCGTCAGACATCGAGGACCACCGTGGCCTGATAACCGTCGGCGCCGCGCTCAAACGCAAGCCGGTGATACGTCACCCCCTTGACGACGCTGCGCGGACGTCCGCGGTGGAGGCGGACGGTCGCCCGCAGCCCCGCCCCTCCGAGCTCGAACCGCTCGATGCGGTCCGGCACCAGATCCTCGGTCTCGGTCAGGAACTCGAGCTCGTCGAGCCAGCGGGCGAGGAGGACCGCTCGCTCATCGCCGGCCAGCGCAATCTCCCGGGTCACGACCGCTCCGCCGTGTCCGTCCCCCACCACCTCGGCGAAGGCCCGCAACGCCTGCGCGAACACCGCTTCCTCAGTGCGACCATGAATCTCGAGCTCCAGCTCAGACGTGTGCTCGACCCAGCGGTACCCGTCATTGGCCATCGCGAACATCCTTGCACCGGTGGGGCGCAACCGGGGCGCGACCGCGACGCTCAGGCGCGGATGCCTGCGGCCGTTGTCACGCGCCCGGCGAACAGGAACGCGGTCTGGCGCAGGGAGGCCTCGAGGTCGAATCGCTCGAGTGCCGAGACGGCGTCGCGCGGAATCACGACCTCGTACCAGCGCAGGGCGGCGCTGGCGGCCGTGTAATGGACGCAGATGTTGGCGACCGTGCCGCAGATCACGACGGTCGTCACGTCCCACAGACGCAGCAGGTGGTCGAGCGGCGTGCCGTAGAACGCGTCATAGCGGATCTTGCGGATGACCGTCTCGTCCTCGAGCGGGGCGAGCGCGCCGATGATCTCCCACCCCCAGCTTCCCTCGCGCGCGTGGGGAGGCCAGATCTGCCACTCGGGGTCGCCCTCGCGGTGGGTGTCCTGCGTGAAGATGACGCGCATCTGCCGCTCACGGGCGAGCGCCAGCAGGCCGGCGATCGCCGGCACGGTGCCCTCGGCGTCCGGCACCCGGAGGCTGCCACCGTCGGCGACGAAGTCGTTCTGCATGTCGACGACGATCAGCGCGGTGCGCGCCGGGTCGAGTTGGACCTGCTCGTGTACCTCGTACTCCGGGACCTGGACGGTGGCGTTCATGGCGGGGATTTCACCGGAGCGCCGTTCGGCTCGCAAGCTCCCGGTTCGCACGCGGTGCCGCGAGCCGGCCGCCGCCTGTCACGATGGCGCCATGGCCGACATCGCCACCGAGATCCTCGTCCCGACCGCCCGGGGCCCCGCTCGGGCCCACGTGACTCTGCCGCCGGCGACCCTGCCGCGCGCAGCGCTCGTCCTGGGGCACGGAGCGGGGGGCGGCATCGGCGCCCCTGACCTGCAGACGGCTCGGCGGGCCGCACTGAGCGCGGGCCTCGCGGTCGCCCTCATCGAGCAGCCCTACCGCGTGGCGGGACGCCGGTCCGCCGCCCCGGCCGCGCAGATCGACGAGGCCTGGGTCGCCGTGGTCGAGCATCTGCGCGCGGGTGAGCTGGAGGGGGTCCCGCTGATCACGGGGGGCCGGTCGTCCGGCGCCCGCGTCGCCTGTCGCACGGCCAGCGTCGCCGGGGCCGTTGCGGTCCTCTGCCTCGCCTTTCCGCTGCTGCCACCGACGCGCGCCGGCGCCGCTCGCCCGGCGGCGAGCCGGCTGCCGGAACTTGACGCGGTGACGGTGCGGACGCTCGTCATCCAGGGCGTGCGCGACCGGTTCGGCATGCCGCCGGAGGCCGCGGGGCGCAGCGTCGTCGCGATCGCCGGTGACCATGCCCTCAAATCCGACGCGACGGCCCTCGGCCAGGCGGTGACACGGTGGCTGGAAGCGGTGCTCGAGCCGTCGGCGCGAAGGTCCGGCTCACGCTCCTCACGCTCAGGCCGGTGACCTGTGACGGAGGTGGGTGCCGGCGGCGGGCTGACACGTTCTGCCTGCCCACTCGGGGAAGGCGCCGGCACCCGCCTGGGACGTTCCGGCCACCGTGGCCCGGCGGACCTGATCGACTCAAAACTGGGGGGGTTGGCCGACCGGATGCTCCATGAATCTCGGCTCCGGAGATTGGTGCGTTGGGGCCGAGCGTCGGAGGGGAAAACACAGGAAATTCTCATTTGGCCCGCTCTGGGGCACCCGCTACCGTCGGCCGAGCGTGGAACACCCCGACCTGGCAGACAGCCGCCAGCGTGAATCGAGCGTGGCGGGGGCGCCCTGGCGTGAACCGGTCCGCGGCGGTCATCCCGACGCGCGGCTGGCAAATCGCCCGGGCCGGGAGCAGCTCGAGGCGATGCTCAACAGCACCACGCCCCGGCCGCCCATCTCCCGGCTGACCGGCATGCAGCTGGTGGAGTTCGGCGCCGGCTCGGCCATGTTCACGATGCCGGTGAGCGACTGGCTCGTGGGCGCCGACGGCACCATCCCGCTGGGACCGCTGACGATCCCGGCCGACGCGGCGATGGCCTGCGCGATCATGACCCTCCTGCCGGCGGGCACGAGCCTGACGACCTCGGAGTTGGGCCTGCGCCAGGTCCGGGCGGTCGGTCCGGGCGACATCGTCGTCGCCCGGGCCCGGACGCTCGAGGCCGGGCCGGCGGTGGCGCTGGCCGAGGTGACGCTGACCGACGACGATGGGACGCTGATCGCCCACGGAGGGTCGCTGTGCGTCCGGCTTCCTGCGCTGACGGCCCCGCCCCAGCCAGGTGATCCGACTCCGACTCCGACTCCGAATCCGCATCCGAACCTGTCGGAGGAGCTGGACCCGTGGGAGCGCCCTCTCCCGGCCGGCGCCGGACCGGGCGCCCCTCCACCGCTCTGGCAGCTGATCGGCCTGCGGGAGCTGGACGCGCCGCACGGTGAGGCGGCATTCGCCCTGCCGGCGACCCGATGGCTGTGCGCACCGCCGCCCGGCCGCGTGCAAGGCGGAGCGGTGGCGACCCTCGCCGACGCGGCCATCACGGCCGCGATCAAGACCGTGGAGCCGTCCACCGCGCGGCTTGAGGCAGTCGAGCTCAAGCTCAACTACCTGCGGCCGCTGGCGAGCGACGGCCGCGACGCGCGCGCGCATGGTCGGCTCATCCACGGGGGCCGCCGAACCGCGGTGGCGAGCGCCGAGGTCGTCGACGCCGACGGCCGCATGATCGCCGTGGTCACCGGCTCGGCCGTCGCCGGGAGCTCCACATGATCCGCCGCCTGCTCCTGTTCGCGGGGCTGGCCGTGCTGGCGCTCGCGCTCGTCACCGCCTGCGGCACCAGCTCGACGCGCCACGGCACGGTCCAGACGACCATGTCGCCGACCGCGGCGTTGACGGGCGGGGCGCCGGCGCACATCGCGGTGATACTGATGGAGAACGAGGAGTACGGGAGCATCATCGGCTCACGTCAGACCCCGTTCATCAATGGTCTCGCAAGCCGCTACGCCCTGGCGAAGGCCATGTACGCGACGAGCCACCCGTCGCTGCCGAACTACCTCGCGCTGACCGGCGGCAGCACCTTCGGCATCAGCAGCGATTGCACCGGCTGCAGCGTTCACGCAGCCGGCCTCGCCGACCAGCTCGCGGGCGCCCACCTCTCGTGGAAGGCGTACATGGAGGACCTGCCGCACCCCTGCTACGGCGGCACGAGCGCGGGCGAGTACGCCAAGAGGCACGACCCGTTCATGTACTACATCCCGCTGCGCACCATCCCCGCGCAATGCGACCGCGTCGTCCCGCTGACGCACCTCGCGTCCGACGAGCAGGCTCACGCGCTGCCGCGCTTCATCTGGATCACGCCGAACCTCTGCCACGACATGCACGACTGCAGCACCGCCACCGGCGACGCGTTCCTGTCGCGGCTCGTGCCCCCGCTGCTGAGCGCACTGGGCCGGCACGGGCTCCTGTTCATCACCTGGGACGAGGGGACGACGAACGACGGCTGCTGCCGGCTGGCCGCCGGCGGGCACATCGCCACGATCGTCGCCGGCCCCGGCGCCCGCGCTCACGCGCGGATGACGACACCCGCCGACCAGTATTCGATCCTGCAGACGATCGACGACCTGTTGGGGCTGGGGCGCCTGCGCGGCGCGGCCTGCACCTGCACGCCATCGCTGTCCCCGCTGCTGAGCGTCGGCCGGTCCGCTCAGGCGGCCGCAACTTCTACGAGCGGCTGACCACTCCGGGCACAGACGCCTCGCCGAGCTCCAGCGTCGGCCCAAACGAGATCCGCATGACCGCCCCGCCCCCGGGCGCGTTCGCCGCCTCGACGGAACCGCCGTGCGCCTCGGCCGCCTGGCGGACGATCGCCAGCCCCAGCCCGGATCCTGGCTTTGACCGGGCATCACGGGCGCGATGGAAGCGATCGAACACGTACGGCAGATCATCCTCGTTGAACCCCGGACCGTGGTCGCGGACCGTCAGGACCCCGTCGCGCAGGGAGGTCTCGACGAGTCCGCCCGCGGCGCCGTACTTGGCCGCGTTATCGAGCAGGTTGGCGACCGCGCGGGCGATCCGGTCGCCCTCGCCGTAGACGAGCGTCGGCTCCAGCGCCGACTCGATCGTCAGGTCCGGCGACCGGCGCCGGGCGCGATCGACCGCCGCGGACACGATCTCGTCGACGCGGACCTCGCTCGGCTCGGCGTTCAGCTTCGTCCCGCGGGCCAGCTCGACGACATCGCCGACGAGGGCGGTCAGCTCGTCGAGCTCCTCGATCACGTCGTTGCGGAGCGCCTCCCGGTCCTCAGGCGACAGCAGCCTCTCGTCGCGCATGATCTGGAGGTTGGCGCGGATGGTGGCGATTGGGGTGCGCAGCTCGTGCGAGGCATCGGCCACGAGGTTGCGCTGCGCCTGGACCGACTCCTCGAGCGCGTCGAGCGTGCGGTTGAAGGTTTGCGCCAGTCGCGCGAGCTCGTCGCCGCCGTGGACATCGAGCCGCTCGCGATCGAGGCGCTCCGGATTGGCCGCAATCACCTCCGTCTGCCG
>DASZMK010000188.1:0-1878 GCA_035551855.1 Solirubrobacteraceae bacterium | reverse complement strand
GCCCAGCGAGGACAGCTCCGAGGAGATCGCGCCCTGGGCGCCCTGCCCGAGGCCGACGGTGAGGATCACCGCGACGATCCCGATAAGGATGCCGAGCACGGTGAGCGCGGAACGGGCGCGCCGGTCGGCGAGGCTCTCGATCGCGACCCGCAGCGTCTGGGACCAGGTCATCTGCTGACCTGTTGGTCGGTCACGATGCGGCCGTCGCGGACGCTGACGAGCCGCCGAGCGTGGCGGCTGACGTCCGGATCGTGGGTGATCAGGACCACGGTGCGACCCTGATCGTGCATCTCCGCGAAGATCGCCATCACCTCCTCGGTCTGGTCCGAGGCGAGGTTGCCTGTCGGTTCATCGGCGAGGATGATCGCGGGGTCTGTGACCAGCGCGCGGGCGATCGCGACGCGCTGCTGCTGGCCGCCGGACAGCTGGTTGGGGCGGTGTTCGGTCCGGTCTGTCATCCCGACGGCGGCCAGCGCCGCCTGGGTGCGGGCGTGGCGCTCGGCGGCCGAGCGCACGCCTGCGTAGAGCAGCGGTAGCTCGACGTTGCGCGCGGCGGTCTGACGGCCCAGGAGGTGAAATTGCTGGAAGACGAAGCCGATCTGGCGGTTGCGGATCCAGGCAAGCTCGAGCTCATCGAGCTCGGACACGTCCTCACCATCGAGCACATAGGTGCCCGCGCTGGGCGTGTCCAAGCAGCCGAGGATGTGCATCAGCGTGGACTTGCCCGAGCCGGACGGGCCCATGATCGCGATGTACTCGCCGCGCCAGACCGAGAGGTCGACCTCAGCAAGAGCGTGGACCGCTACTTCGCCGGTCAGATACGTCTTGTCCACACCAGTCAGCTCCAGCAGCGGCGCGTCGTGCGCGAACGCCGGGGGTCGAGCCGGGTAGGCAGTCGGCCAAGAATCGGACCGGGGATCGGATGGCATCACTGTGCTGTCCTCAGCCGAGGAGCTTGTGCAGCTGGCTGGCCTTGCCGGAGCCCTTCACGTTGCCGGGGCTCGACGGTAGCGGCGTGCCGTTGTCGGCGAGCACGACCTGCGCTCCGGCCTGTAGTCCGGAGCGCACGATCGTCAGTCCGCCGCCGCTGGGGCCGACGTCGATCGGGTGTCGCGTCTCCTGGCCGCCCCGTCCGCGGCCGTTGCGGACGCGGGCGCCCTGCAGAACCATCACCCAGCTGTGCGTGCCGCTTGTGTGCACCGCTGAGCTCGGCACGGTGAGCCCGGAGGTCTTGGTGACGACGATCGAGATCTGAGCGGACATGCCGTCGAGCACCCCAGTCTCGTGACCGCTCCAGCCGATCTTGATCGGATAGGTCGTCACGCCGCCGCTGGTGGTCGCGGTCGGGGTGATCGCCTCCACCCGGCCGTCGATCGCCGTCGTCTGTCCGGCGGGGGTCACGAGCGCCTGCTGGCCGACGCGCACCTGTGCGATCTGCGAGTCCGACACCTGGCCGAGAGCCTGCAGCGCGCTGTTCGCGAGGGTGATCGCGGCACTGGAGCCAACGGAAGTTGTGTCCCCAGCCGAGCCCGCGGAGCTCGCCTGGTTTGAGCCGCCGGAGCCGGCGGAACCGACTCCCCCACCGCCGCCGTTGCCGATGTTCTGCCCGGCGGCGATGTTGGCTTGCGCGACGGTCGCCGCAGCCGGGGCGCGCAGCGTCGTCGCCGCGAGGTTCGCTTGTGCGGTGGTCAGTTGCTGTACGGCGGCGGTGTGTGCGTCCTGGTCGGCGGTGATGGCGCTCCGTTCGGCGGTAATCAGCGCCGTCTCCGATGTCGACTCCGCGGGCGTCTTCGGCGTGTTGCCAGCGAGCTTGGCCTGGTCGCCGTCCAGCTTGGCCTGGTCGGCGCTCAGCTTGGCGTCCGCGGCGGTGACTGCGGC
>DASZMK010000187.1:0-30996 GCA_035551855.1 Solirubrobacteraceae bacterium | reverse complement strand
GCGCTCCTTGTCGCGCAGGTTGGCGGCCTTCTCGAACTCCTGGGACTCGATCGCCTCCTCCTTGGCGCGCCGCGTCTCCTCGATCTCGTCCTCGAGCTCGCGGTACACGGGCGGGGAGGTCATCGACTTGATCCGCATCCGGGATGCCGCCTCGTCGATCAGGTCGATCGCCTTGTCCGGCAGGAACCGGTCGGAGATGTAGCGGTCGGCCAGATCGGCGGCCGCCTCCAGCGCCTCGTCGGTGATGTTGACCTTGTGGTGCTGCTCGTAGCGGTCGCGCAGCCCCTTCAGGATCTGGACCGTTTCCTCCGTGGAGGGCTGGTCCACCGTGATCTTCTGGAAGCGCCGCTCCAGGGCCGAGTCCCGCTCCAGGTACTTGCGGTACTCCTCCAGAGTGGTGGCGCCCACCGTCTGGAGCTCGCCGCGGGCCAGGGCCGGCTTCAGGATCGAGGCGGCGTCGATCGCGCCCTCGGCGGCGCCGGCGCCGACCAGGTTGTGGAGCTCGTCGATGAACAGGATGATGTCGCCGCGCTGGGTGATCTCCTTCATCACCTTCTTGAGGCGCTCCTCGAACTCGCCGCGGTACTTGGAGCCCGCGACGAGCGCAGCCAGATCCAGTGTGTAGATCTGCTTGCCCTTGAGCAGCTCCGGGACGTCGGCGTTGGTGATCCGCTGGGCCAGGCCCTCGACGACGGCGGTCTTGCCGACGCCGGGCTCGCCCACGAGCACCGGGTTGTTCTTGGTGCGGCGCGAGAGGATCTGCATGATCCGCTCGATTTCGGTCTCGCGGCCGACAACCGGATCCAGCTTGCCCTCGGAGGCGAGCTTGGTCAGGTTGCGTCCGAACTGATCGAGCAGCTTCGAGGACTTCTTGCCCTCGCCGGGGCCGGCGGCGGCGCTCGCCCCGGAGCCGGAACCGCGCTGGCGGCTGCCCGGTCCGGACAGCATCCGGATGACCTCGTTGCGGATCTTCTCCGAGTCGGCGTCGAAATCGAGCAGAATGCGCGCCGCGACGCCCTCGTTCTCACGCACGAGGCCGAGCAGGATGTGCTCAGTACCGATGTAGTTGTGGCCAAGGCTCAACGCTTCACGCAGCGCCAGCTCCAGCACCTTCTTGGCACGCGGGGTGAACGGAATCTGGCCGGAGGTGACCTCCTCGCCGGACCCGACGATGCGCACCACCTGGGCGCGAACCCGCTCTACGGTGATGTCGAGCGACTCGAGCACCCGAGCGGCGAGCCCCTCCTCTTCGCGCAGCAGCCCAAGCAGGATGTGCTCAGTGCCGATGTAGTTGTGCTTGAGAGTCCGAGCCTCTTCCTGTGCCAAGACGACCACTTGGCGGGCTCGCTCTGTAAATCGCTCAAACATGGGGCTTCCTAAGAGTGGTTGTGGCTGTACTACTGAGGAAGTTGGTCGAGGTGTGGTCCTGGTTGATGCTCCTGCGCTGCAGAGTTCAAGCACTCAAACGGCTGAAGGGACGCCGACGATTCCGTCTCACAGTTCCTATTCGGCACATATGCCGAATTGGATGAGTGCAAACGGCTTCGTTCGGGCCATGCCTCAGTCTAACAGCCGGTATGGGGTACTTAAGCGGGGCGCAATAGTCCTGCACAGCGCGCTTCACCGCGGGGTTCAGGCCCGCGGCACACGCTCGGCAGCGACCTCCGCGGCCTCCGCGGGAGGTGGCGCGGCGCCCGCCAGCGATTCCTTCCGGCGGCGCAGCGAGCCAAGCCCCGGAGGCCGCGCGCCGCCCGTGGACAGCCAGGACCCGGCGAGGATGAGCAGCAATCCCGCGATCGCGCTCGGCCCCGGCCGCTCCGCCAGCAGCGTCACTCCCAGCCCCAGCGCCACAAGCGGGTTGACGTACGTGATCACGGTCGCGCGGCTCGTCCCGGCCTCGCGGATCAGCACGGTGTAGACGACGAATGCCACCGCCGTGCAGAAGATGCCCAACGCGGCGACCGCGGCGAACGCACCGGCCGACGGCGTCCGGCTCGGCGTATCCACCGCTGCGAACGGGGCCAGTAGCACCGCCGCCACCAGCAGGCTCGCGCCCATGACGGCCCGTGAGTCCAGCCCGCCCATGCCCAGCTTGACCAGCATCGGTCCCACCGCATAGCCGACCGCGCCCACCAGGATCGCACCGGCCCCCAGCAGCTCAGCGCCGTTGCCGGCGACATCGATCCCCACCAGCGCGATCACCCCGGTGAAGCCGATCGCCAACCCCAGGGCGCGGATCGGCGTCGGTCGCTCGGATGGGTCGAACCGCAGCGACAGGACGGTCACGATCAACGGGACCGCGGCGATGATGATCGCCGTCAGGGACGACGCAACGTGCACCTCGCCGGCGGCGATCAGCGGAAATGGAATCGAGATCTCGGCGACGGCGTACGCGACGATCCACCTCCACCGCCCGCGCAGCGACGACATCGTGCCCGCCCGCCAAGCCGGCACGACGAGGACGGCCGCCGCCAGCGCGACCCGCAGCCAGGCGATGTCCGCCGCGGGCACGCCGCCGTTGATCGCGATCTTGATCAGCAGGTACGAGGCGCCCCAGACGACCGACATGAAGCCGAACGCCCACCAGGCGCGTCGCGTCATGACCGCAGCGCGGGGAACAGCACGACCTCGCGGATCGACCGCTGGCCGGTGAGCACCATCACCAGGCGGTCGATCCCAATGCCGATGCCGCCGGTCGGCGGCATGCCCTGCTCGAGCGCCTGCACGAACGCCTCGTCGTACGGCTGGGCCTCCTCGTCGCCGGCCGCGGCGAACCGCCGCTGGCTCTCGAACCGCCGCCGCTGCTCGTCCGGGTCGTTGAGCTCGGTGAAGGCGTTGGCGATCTCCATCCCGCCGACGAACGCCTCGAAGCGCTCCACCAGCCCGGGCTCGGACCGATGGCGCTTCGCCAGCGGCGAGATCTCGACCGGAAAGTCGAGCAGGAACGTCGGCTCCACGAGCGTCGGCTCGACGTACTCAGAGACGAGCGCGTCGACGAGCTGGGGCCACGTCTCGTCCTCCGGGACCGGCAGGTCGCGCGAGCGCATCGCCTGGGCGAGGGCGTCCCGGTCGTGGTGCTCCATGATGTCGATCCCGGTCCGGTCGCGAATGGCGCCGACCAGGGTCTCACGCCGCCAGGGCGGGCTGAAGTCAAACTCTCCGGAGTAGCCGACCGCAGCGGCCACGGCGGCCACCAGGCGCTCGGTGCGGTCGGCGACATCGAGATAGTCCGCGTACGCCTCGTACCACTCGAGGACCGTGAACTCCGGGTTGTGGGTTGTGTCCACGCCCTCGTTGCGGAAGTTCTTGCCGATCTCGTAGACCCGCTCCAGGCCGCCCACGATCAGCCGCTTGAGGTACAGCTCGGTGGCGATCCGCAGGTAGAACTCGCGGTCGAGCGCGTTGTGGTGGGTCGTGAACGGGCGAGCCATCGCGCCGCCGTAGAGCGGCTGCAGTACTGGTGTCTCGACCTCGATGAAGCCCTCGTCGTCGAGGAAGCGGCGAATCGCCGAGATCGCCTTGGCCCGGGTCGTGAACACCGCGCGCGAGTCCGGGTTGGCGATGAGGTCGAGTTCGCGGTGACGAAAGCGCGTCTCGACGTCGGTCAGTCCGTGGTGCTTGTCCGGCGGCGGGCGCAGCGACTTGGCCAGGAGCACCACCTCGTCGACGCGGAGCGTCAGCTCACCGCGCCGGGACACGAACGCCGTCCCGTCGACGCCGATCAGATCGCCGAGGTCGAGCCCAACCAGTCGCTCCATCTTCGACTGGCCGAGCACGTCAACCCGCGCCTGGAGCTGGATTCGGCCCGAGCGGTCCTCGAGGTCGAGAAACGCGATCTTCCCCTGGCCCCGACGGGCGACGAGCCGCCCGGCCACGCGGTGCGAGACGTCGGTCTCCTCCCCGGCGGCCAGGCCCTCATGGGCCGAGCGCACCGACGCGATCGGCTCGACGCCGTCGAACTCGTGCGGGAACGGCTCGACGCCGGCGGCGCGCAGCTTCTCGAGCTTGCGCCGGCGGTCGGCGAGGACGTCGGAGGACCGGTCGTCGCCCCCGTCCGCCCGCTCACCCACGAGGACGCACCGGCGGTCAGGCGCCGACGTCGATCTTGGTGATCTTCAGCCTGCGCTCGCCGCGGGGCGTGGAGATCGCCACCTCCTCGCCGCGCTTGCGCCCGACGAGAGCCTTGCCGACCGGCGACTCGTTCGAGAGCTTGGCCTCCGCGGGCTTGGCCTCGGCCGAGCCCACGATCGTGTATTTGTTTGACTTGCCCGCCTCGTCCTTGACGTGGACGATCGAGCCGACGCGGACGACATCGGTGTCCAGGTCGGAGGCGTCGACGACCGACGCGGAGCGCAGCTTGTCCTCGAGCCCGGCGATCCGCGCCTCCAGCATCGCCTGCTCGTTCTTGGCGTCGTCGTACTCGGCGTTCTCCGAGATGTCGCCGAATTCGCGTGCTTCCTTGATCCGTGCGGCCACCTCGCGCCGCCGCGTCGTAGACAGGTGGTCGAGCTCCGCCTTGAGGTTGGCGAGGCCCTCGGGAGTGAGGATGACGTCCTTGGGCATAGCGATCAGACCTGTGTTGAGTGCAATCGATGGCGTGAAAAAAACCCGCCTGAAGCGGCGGGAATCACCGCGGCCAGGCCGCGTGGGCGCATGAGTATAGACAGCCCCTACACGCTGTCTACGAGCCTCCGAGAGAGGCTAGCGCGACGACTGTCCCTGGGTCCTGTCGCCGCTGGACCAAGGGACGGTCATCTCCGGATGATCGGCCGCCCGCGGGGCTTTGACTCCTGGCTCTCAGGCCAGGCCGAGCAGCTCCCGCGCCGCCTCGAGCGTCGGCGCCCGCTGGAGCCCGTCCTGGATCGCCCGGTCTCCGCCCAGCCGCTCCAGATACCAGGGGTAGAACTTGCGCAGGTAGCGGGCCGCGCGTTCGGCGCCCAGGTGCTCGGCCGCCCGGTCCATGACCCACTCGAGCTCGGCCAGGATCTCGGCAGGCTCCGGCTCGTCCGACCGCTCGCCCAGCAGCTGGGAGAACAGCCATGGGTTGCCGAGCGAGCCCCGGGCGAGGGCCACCGCCGCCGCCCCGGTCCGCTCGAACGCCTCGCGCGCCAGCTCTGGCGTCCGCAGGCCGCCGGAGATGACGACCGGCACCGGCAGCTCCTCCACGAGCGCCCGCGCGAGCTCGTAGTCCGGCGTGCCGGAGTGGCGCTGGGAGGCATGGCGCGGGTGGATGCACAGGCCGGCCACGACCCCCGCCTCGACCAGCCTCCGCGCGACCTCGATTCCGCTCGTGTCGCCCGGGCGGATGCCGGAGCGCAACTTGACGGTCACCGGCAGGCCGCTGCCCCGCCCGGCGGCCCGGGCGATCGCCACCGCCTTGTCCGCATCGGCCAGGAGCGCCGCGCCGGCGCCGGTCTTGCAGACCTTCGGCACCGGGCAGCCCATGTTCAGGTCGATCACGTCGGCGCCGGCCGCGGCGACGCGCTCGGCCGCCGACTCCATCACGTCCGGGTCATGACCGAACAGCTGCATCGAGACGGGATGCTCGTCCGGGTGGATCCGCAGCAGCTCGGTGCACGTCCGCTCGTTACGGTGGTGCACCGCGAAGCTGGAGACCATCTCCGAGACCACCAGGCCCGCTCCGTGGCGCTTCGCCTGCAGGCGCACGAACCAGTTGCCGATCCCGGCCAGCGGCGCCAGCACGACCCGGTTGGGAATCCGGATTCCGCCCAGG
Source organism: Solirubrobacteraceae bacterium (assembly GCA_035551855.1). Lineage (GTDB taxonomy): Bacteria > Actinomycetota > Thermoleophilia > Solirubrobacterales > Solirubrobacteraceae > Palsa-465. Next base: position 25,262 of record DASZMK010000187.1, on the reverse strand, counting down.
GTCCAGGCGTCGGTGAGCGCCCGGGGGCCGTCGGCGGGGACCGCCGAGTCGGCGGCGGCGGCGGCGGGGCGGGTGTCGGTGGCGAGCGTCACGGCCAACTCATGGTACGAATGGGGGCCATGGACATCGTCTCTCTGATCGAGCCGTGGGCCCAGCTGATGCGCGAGCAGGTGCCCGGCCTGGAGCTGTTTGACGCGCATACGCACCTGGGCCAGAACGACCCGGATGGCATGAGTCAGACCCTGGAGGAGCTCATGCAGGTGCTCGCGAGCACCGACGCCCGGGGCGCGTTCGTGTTCCCCATGCACGAGCCTGACGGGTACTCCACGGCCAACGACATGGTGATCGAGGCCGCGGCGCGGTCAGACGGACTGCTGACGCCGTTCTGCCGGATCAATCCCCACAGCGCCGGCGCGGTGGCCGAGGCAGAGCGGGCGCTCGCCGGCGGGGCCAGGGGGATCAAGCTCCACCCGCGCGCCGAGCAGTTCACGCTCGACCATCCGGTGGTGCGGTCGCTGGCGGCGATCGCCCACGAGCGCGAGCTGCCGGTGCTCGTCCACGCCGGCCGTGGCATCCCCGCGCTGGGCGCCCACGTCGTGGAGCTGGCCGGCGCCTTCCCCGGCGCCCGCTTCATCCTCGCGCACGCCGGTGTCTGCGACCTGTCGTGGATCTGGCGCGCCGCCGCCGACCATCCCAACCTCCTGTTCGACACCGCCTGGTGGATGCCGGCGGACATGCAGACCCTGTTCGCGCTCGTGCCCGCGGGACAGATCCTGTTCGCCTCCGACGCGCCGTACGGCCACACGCTGATGTCCGCGATCACCCAGGTACGGTCGGCGCTGCAGGTCGGACTGTCGACCGAGCAGATCCGCTCCATAAGCGCCGAGCAATCGCTGCGGATCGCCGCCGGCGAGCCGCTCGTACCGGCCGGGCCGGCCGTGGGCGAGCGCGACCGGGCCTCTCACCTCCTGCTCGACCGCGTTGCCGAGTACGTGATGCTCGGCGCGATCGCGACGATGCGCGGCGGGGAGGGCGGCCCGGAGATGCTCGCGCTGGCGCGGATGGCCTGTGATGTTCCCGACGGCATCGACGACGCCCCGGTGTTCGAGGCGCTCCGGGTGCTGCTGGACAGCTACGACGAGCTCACGGCCGCCGAGCCGGCCAACCGCCGCCGGCTGACGTTCCTGATCCTCGCCGCAAGCGTCGCCCGGACGCCGGATGTCCCGGTGCCGGCTATGACGAATTTCGCTCCCAGATCAGCCGCAGCCCGGTGAGCGTCAGCAGGTCGTCGACCTCGTCGATCGTCTCCCGGACGAACGGGACGACGACCTGCGCCAGCCCCCCGGTGGCAATCGCGCGGGTCTCCGGCCCCAGCTCGGCCCGCAGCCGCCGGACGATCCCCTCGACCTGACCGGCGAACCCAAACGCGATGCCGCTGCGGATCGCGTCGACCGTTGACTTGCCGATCAGCGACCGGGGCTCGGCCAGCTCGACCTTGGGCAGCTTCGCCGCCCGTTCGTACAGCGCGTCCAGGGAGATCTCCATGCCCGGGGTGATGATCCCGCCGAGGTACTCGCCGTTGTCGGAAACGGCGTCGTAGGTGATGGCGGTGCCGAAATCCACGACGACGCAGGCGCTGGCGAAGTGGGCGTAGGCGGCGATGGCGTTGACGAGGCGGTCGGCGCCAACCTCACGCGGGTTGTCGATCCGGATCGGCATACCAGTCCGAATGGAGGGACCGACGTTCAGCATCACGTGGCCGAGGTACTGCCCGGCCATCGCCGTCCACTGCTCCGATAGCTGGGGCACGGTCGATGAGACGATCGACCGGTCGATGTCGTCGAAGCCGAGACCGCGCAGGGCCAGCAGGTTGGAGAGCGCGGCGCCGACCTCGTCGCGCGTGGACTCCCGCACGGTCGCAAAGCGCCAGTGCTCGGCGACGACGTCCTCACCGTCGCGGTAGACGCCGAAATGGGTCTGGGTGTTGCCGACGTCGACGACGAGGAGCATCGCGCAATTACACCAGTGGCGGGCCGACCCGGTGGACCGCCTGGCCCGGGCCGAGCGCGCGCAGGCTCTCCTGCAGCCGCTCGCCGGTCGGCAGCGTGAGGTCCGGATCCAGCTCGAGCAGCGGCACGAGCACGAACCGCCGCGATCTGACCTCCGGGTGTGGCAGCGTCAGGCGCTCGGAGCTGTATCGCACATCGCCGAGCAGCAGCACGTCGACGTCGATGACGCGGGGGCCGTGGCGGCGACCACCGGCGGCGCGGCCGACCTCGCGCTCGACCGACTTGCACGCGTCGAGCAGTTCCTCGGGTCCCAGGTCCGTCTCCACCCGCAAACAGATGTTCAGGAAGTCGCGCTGGTCGAGGACCAGCCCCACCGGCTCGGTCTCATACAGCGACGAACCCGCGATGACGTTGACGTGGTGCCCGGGCAGGGCGGCGATCGCGGCGCTCAGATGGGCACGGCTGTTGCCGATGTTGGAGCCGAGCCCCAGGTAGCCGGTGCGCGTCACCGCGCCGCCCGCAACCGGCACTACGCGGAGGCCTCGCGCCAGACCTCCACGGAGACCTCGGTGACCGGCAGCGCCAGCGGCGGCTCCGGCTTGGCCGCCTTGACCCAGACGGCGTTGGCGTCGTACTGCTCCAGCAGCCGGTCGGCGATCGCCGCACACAGCCGCTCGAGCGTCTTGTACGTCCGCTGCTGGGCGACGAGGTTGGCGACGTCGCACACCTGGCCGTAGTCGACCGTGTCCTCGATCCGGTCGGTGAGCGTCGCATCGCATTCGCCGACATCGAGACGGAGGTCGAGCAGCAGCCGCTGACCGACCTCGCGTTCGGCGGCGGTCACCCCGACGTGCGTGAACAGCGACAGGCCACTGATCTCGATCGTGACCTCGGGCTCGGAGCCCTCCTCGTCCTCGTCGTCGTCTACGTCGTCGTCGTACTCGTCGGAGTCGTGCTCGCCCATCGGCGTCGCACCGTAGCAGCCGCGATCAGGAGGGCGTCATGGACCGGAGCGACGTCGTGGACGCGGAAGATGCGGGCCCCGCGCTCATAGGCGATCACGTTGGTGGCGATCGTCGCGGCGAGCCGGTCCTGCACCGGCCGGCCGGTCAGCCGGCCCAGGAACGACTTGCGCGACGTGCCGATCACGACCGGCCGTCCGAGCTCGACCAGCTCCGGCAGGCGGGCGAGCAGCTCGAGGTTGTGGACGTCGGTCTTGCCAAAGCCGATGCCGGGATCAAGCAGGATCCGGTCCTCGGCGACCCCGTGGGCGACGGCGAAGGCCATCCTCGCCTCCAGAAAGCCCTTGACGTCGGCGACGACCTCGTCGTAATGGGGGTCCCGCTGCATCGTCCGCGGGTCGCCCAGCATGTGCATCAGGCAGCACTCCGCGCCGCGGCCGGCGACCACGTCGACCATCTCCGGGTCACCGCGCAACGCCGTGACGTCGTTGACGATCGTCGCGCCCGCGTCGAGCGCGGCGGCGGCCACGGGCGCCTTGGAGGTGTCGATCGAGATGCGCACCGTCGCGCCGGCGGTGCGCAGCCCCTCGATGACCGGGAGCACCCGGCGCAGCTCCTCCTCCTCGGACACCGCCCGGGCGCCGGGGCGGGTCGACTCCCCGCCGACGTCGAGGATGGCGGCGCCCTCGGACTCGAGCTCGAGCCCGTGCGCGACGGCCGACGACACGTCCAGGTAGCGCCCGCCGTCGGAGAAGGAGTCAGGCGTGACATTGACGATGCCCATCACGACCGGCTCCTCGACCGGGATCACGGCTCGTCCTCGTCCGGCCAGCGGCCGGTGCGGTCGTAGTACTCGCGCGCGCGCTCCTCGGACTCGCGGTCCTCGTTGCTGCGCAGGCTCAGGCGGTACATCCAGTTGAGCATCCACACGATCAACGCCACGATCAGCAGCGCCACCCCGGCCGCCGATTCCAGCGACCGGGAGTTGGCCAGTTGCGAGTAGCTGCCGTGGCCGAGGACGATGAGCACGATCCCGCCGACCGCGATCGTCAGCGGGAGCCAGATGCGGGTCGCCGACAGAACCATCCGTCCGGGCGCTCGGCGGTGAGACCTCATATGAGTTGACGTTACCCCGCTTTCCCCGCACCACCGGTATACATCCGGGCGTCACCGACCGCCGACGAGGGAAGGACGCGCCGTTGTCTGAGAGGGTCACCCGCCGCATCCTGCTGGGCACGGCCGCCGGTGGCGCCGCCGCGGCCGCCCTTGGGAACCTCTCCGCCCGGGCCGCGGCCCCCCGGCTGCGGCGTCCGGACAGCCTCCCGTTCCCGCACCGGCCGGCCGGCACGGCGACGATGCCGGAGATCGAGCACATCGTCGTGCTGATGATGGAGAACCACTCGTTCGACAACGTGCTGGGGATGGTCCCGGCGCAGGTGGCCGGCCGCGCCGGCGTCGACGGGCTGACCGTGCGCCACGGCCGGCCGGTCAACGCCAACGCGGACGCCGCCGGGCAGCGCGTGAATGCCCACCGCGCCGCCTCTCCCTGCCAGCTCGACGGGCTGCCGACGCAGACCTGGAACGCCTCCCACGAGGCCTACGGCAACGGGCGCAACGATGGCTTCGTCCGGGCCAGCGGGCCGGTGGCGATGCAGTACTGGGACGGCCGCGACCTCCCGTTCACGTACTCGCTCGTCCGCCACTACCCGGTGGGCCAGCGGTACTTCGCGTCCGCACTGGCGCAGACGTATCCCAACCGCCGCTTCTTCTTCTGCGGGACCGCGTCCGGCCTCGTCGCCACCGACCTGCAGCAGACCCTTCACCTGCCCGCCGCCAACGGCACCATCTTCGACCGGCTGGATCGGCATCGGATCTCCTGGGGCGTCTACTACGAGGATGCGTTCAGCCCCGTGATCGTCCCCGGCTTCTACACCCCATCCCGGATTCGCCGCGTCAAGCGGATGACGAGCTTCTACGCCGACGCCGCCGCCGGCCGGCTGCCGCACTTCACCTTCCTGGATCCCAACTACCGGACGACGTCCGAGGAGAACCCCCAGGACATCCAGGTCGGCGAGGGCTTCATCGCGAAGGTCGTCCACGCCCTCACGCACGCACCGACGTGGAAGCGCACGGCGCTGTTCATCACCTACGACGAGCACGGCGGTTACTACGACCACGTGCCACCGCCGCGGGCGATCAAGCCGGACTCCCTCGCCCCCCTGCCGGTGCCCGGCCAGCCCCCGCTCGTCCCCGGCGGCTTCGACCGCTATGGCTTCCGGGTGCCGCTCATCGTCGTCTCACCGTGGGCGCGGGCCGGCTACGTGTCCAACCTCGTCCAGGACCACACCTCGCTCACCGCCTTCATCGAGCACAAGTGGAACCTCCCGGCGATGACCTTCCGCGACGCCAACGCGGCGCCGATGACCGACTACTTCGACTTCGGCGGCAAGCCGGCGTTCGGCCATCCGCCGGCGCTGGCGGCTGCGCCCGGGTTGGCGCGGGGGCTGGCCGAGTGCCGCGCGGCGGGGCTGAACCCGCCGCTGAGCGAGCCCGGGACGATCAGCGGCTGACCCACCCCGGTCGCTCGGCTGCCCGGTCCCTCGGCCGGCCACCCGGTCGCTCGCGGCGGCGTGCCGGCGGGTGTGAGGCCCCGGCGGGGTGGGGAACGGCGGGCATCGAAGGGGACGGACGGGGCGCGGCGGGCAGACCCGCGGCCGCGACCTGCACAACGCGCCGAATCTCACCCCATCCGGATGATCTGGCGCAATCTCGAGGCTCAGCCTGCGTCCTGTGCCAAACCGCCAGCGGTAGCCCGGGTTTGCCGCATGATGCACGACAAAATCCGGTGCATCAGCCTCCGAAGGACGACGCCGGGCCTGCCAGCGGCGGCGGGAGCCCTACCGGTTATTCGGCGGTGCCGCCGGCCAGCCCCGGGCGCGGCAGCGGCCGCGGCGCGTCCCGCCCCGGCGCCCGCTCGGCCGGCGGAAGCGTCGGCACCTCCGGCGGCGCCGGCGCCTCGGATCCGAAGACCTCCTCCTCGGTCTGACCCTCGAGCAGCGCCTCGAACTGCGCCTTCTCGATCGTCTCACGTTTGATGAGGATCTCCGACAGCTTCTCTAGCGACCCACGCCGCTCGGTCAGGATGGTCTTGGCCTGGACGTGCGCCATCTCGACGATCCGGCGGATCTCGTCGTCGATCTCGCGGGCGATCTCGTCGGAGTAGTCCGGCTCGGACGAGAACTCCCGGCCGAGGAACGGCATCCCGTGGTCGTGGCCGAACACCCGCGGCCCGAGCTTCTCCGACATCCCGAAGCGCATCACCATCTGCTTGGCCGTCTGGGTGACCTTCTCCAGGTCGTTGGACGCGCCGGTCGTGATCTCCTCAAAGCAGATCTCCTCGGCGGCGCGGCCGCCCAGGGTCATCGCCATCGTGTCCTGAAGCTCGGCGCGCGTCGTCAGGAACTTGTCCTCGCCCGGCAGCGAGATGGTGTAGCCCAGCGCCTGGCCGCGGGAGATCACGGAGATCTTGTGAATCGGATCGGAGTTCGGCAGGTAGTGGCCGACGATGGCATGGCCCATCTCGTGGTAGGCGGTGATCTTCCGCTCCTTGCCGGACATCACCCGGGTCTTCTTCTCCGGGCCGGCGATGACCCGCATGATCCCCTCTTCGAGCTCGATCTGGGTGATCTCGCGCTTGCCGTTGCGGGCGGCGAGCAGCGCGGCCTCGTTGACGAGGTTGGAGAGGTCGGCTCCCGTGAATCCGGGCGTCTGACCCGCCAACGCATCGACATCGATCTCCCGGGCCAGCGGTTTCCCGCGCGTGTGGACCTCGAGGATCTTCTTGCGCCCCAGGCGGTCCGGACGGTCGACGACGATCTGGCGATCGAAGCGACCCGGCCGCAGCAGCGCCGGATCCAAGATGTCCGGACGGTTGGTGGCGGCGATCAAGATGATGTTGTCCTTCATCTCGAAGCCGTCCATCTCCACCAGGAGCTGGTTCAGCGTCTGCTCCCGCTCGTCGTGACCGCCGCCCAGGCCGGCGCCGCGGTGGCGGCCGACGGCGTCGATCTCGTCCATGAAGATGATGCACGGGGAGTTCTGCTTGGCCTGCTCGAACAGGTCCCGGACGCGCGAGGCGCCCACACCGACGAACATCTCGACGAAGTCAGAGCCGGAGATCGAGAAGAAGGGGACGCCCGCCTCGCCGGCGACCGCCCGGGCGAGCAGCGTCTTGCCGGTGCCCGGGGGGCCGTACAGCAGAACGCCCTTCGGAATCCGGGCGCCGAGCGCCTGGAACTTCTTGGGGTTCTCGAGGAACTCCTTGATCTCGTGCAGCTCCTCGACGGCCTCGTCGACGCCCGCCACGTCGCGGAAGGTGATCTTCGGACTGTCGACCGACATCCGCTTCGCCCGGGACTTGCCGAACGACATGACCTTCGAGCCGCCGCCCTGCACCTGGTTCATCAGGAAGATCCAGAAGCCGATGAAGATGACGAACGGCAGGATGTACGTCAGCAGCGAGAGCCAGCCGTTGGAGGACTTGTCCTGGACGTTGAAGCCGCTGGGCGTGACGTCGCTCTGGGCGTCCTTGATCAGCGTCGGCGCATAGGAGTCCGGATAGCCGACCGTGTACTTCTGCCCGTTGGCGAGGGTGACATCGGCGGAGTTGGCCTTCTGGTCCAGCGTCAGGCTCTTGACGTCATGGGTCTGCAGCTGCGTCAGCAGGTTCCCGAACGTGTAGGACGGGCTGTGGCTGGAGCTGCCGATCAGCTTCTGTGCGAAGAACGCCAGAACGACGACGATCAGAATCGGAAACGCGGCGCTCTTGAAAAACCGGCTCATGAATGAAATCCCTGCGTCGGACCGGCATGGCTCACGCACTCGGTTTCGCGCTCACAGCCGGGAATCAGCAAGCGTAGCACCTGGATTTGGCCGTAAAGACGGGGGGTGGACGGCTGCACGGCGCCAGTCATTGCTTGAGCGCGGCGACGTACGGCAGGTTGCGGTAGCGCTCGGCGTGGTCGAGGCCGTAGCCGATGGCGAACCGGTCCGGGATCTCGAAGCCGACGTACCGAGCCTGGAGGTCGACCTTCTTGCGCTCCGGCTTGGTCAGCAGCGCGCACACCTCGAGCGATGCCGGGTTGCGACCGGCCAGGTTCCGCAGCAGATATTGCAACGTCAGGCCGGAGTCGACGATGTCCTCGACGATCAGCACGTCCCGGCCCTCGATCGCGGCGTCGAGGTCCTTGAGGATCCGCACGACGCCGGAGGAGCGAGTGGCCGAGCCGTAGGAGGCGACCGCCATGAAATCGACCTCAACGGGAATGTCGAGGTGGCGCATCAGATCGGAGAGGAAGAACACAGCACCCTTGAGAACGCCGATGAGCAGCAGGTTCTTGCCCGCGTAGTCGCGGGAGACCTGCTCCGCCAGCTCGCGCACCCGCCGATTGAGATCGTCGGCGGGGACGAGGATCTCTCCGATCGCGTCGTCGCTCATTGAGAGTCCAGTTTAGGTGGGGGCTGCGCCCCCTGGTCGTGCCGCGTGGGCGGCTCGCCAACCGGCTCCTGGGCCCCCCGCGCGGCCGAACCGGGCCGCTCAGCATCCAGACTCGCCCCACGGACCGCGGCCGAGTCATCCAACGGTGGCGTGCGCCCCACCCGCACCACCCCGGCCTCCACCGTCGCCCGGACCCCGCTCGGTAGATCGAGGGCTGCCCCCTCGCGCATGGCCGCCACCTCGTCGGCCCGCCGGGCGACTCCGGCGGCCGGTCCGCCGGCGGCGTCGTCGGCCAGCCGCTGGACGACGAGACGGCGCAGGGCCGACGGCAGCTCGCGCAGCTGTGCCAGCGCGATTCCGTCTCGCCCCTCCAGCACGCTGCCCACCAGCTCCTCGAGCACCTCGGCCTCCGCCCGCAGGATCTCGGCCAGCGCCAACAGGTTGTCCTGAGCCGCCGGATGGGCTCGCTCCAGCGCCGGGACGAGCTCGCGGCGGATGCGGTTGCGGGCATACGCGGCGGAGTCGTTGGACTCATCGTCGCGCCAGCGCAGCCCCTGCTGCCTGCAGTACTCGCCGGTCTGCTCGCGCGTGAACCCAAGCAGGGGCCGGATGAGGGCTCCGTCGCGCGGGCGCATCCCCAACAGGGCCCGGCGACTCGGCGACGAGGCGAGCCGGTACAGGATCGTCTCCACCTGATCTGAGCGGGTATGCCCGGCGGCGACGTCGGCGTCGCGGGCGACGGCGAGGTCGGCAGCGGCCCGGTAGCGCTGGTCCCGCGCCCACGCCTGGAGGTTGCCGGCGCGGTCGGCCGGCCGGACCGGCCGGCGGACGTCCAGCTGGACGCCAAGGTGCTCACACAGCTCGGCGCAATGGCGCTCGTCGCTGTCGGCGCCCGCGCGCAGCCCGTAGTTGACGTGCAGCGCGCTGACGGCGGCCGGTCCGGCCACGCGAACCGCCACGTCGAGCAGACACGTCGAATCCCGCCCGCCGGAGTACATGACCACCACGGCCCGACCCTCCCGCAGCAAACCCTCGGCCCGGACCTCGTCGATCAGCTCATTCATTCTCGGCCGGACCTCGTCGATCAACTCGTTGATTCTCGGCCCGCTGGCGTGCGATGAACACCTCGGTGGGCTCTGTGAAGCCCTTGAGCCGGACCTCCCCGATGCGCTCAAACTCCAGATGCGGGGCGGTCGCGCACTCCACCACCGGCCGGGTGACCAGGACCTCGCCTCCGGCGGAGCGGGCCGACACCCGGGAGGCGATGTTGATGTCGCGCCCGTAGTAGTCACCGTCGCGATACAGCGCCACCCCGTAGTGCACGGCGATCCGCGGCAGGGGCCGCTCAGTCTGCATCCTCTGAAAGCCGACGGCCCAGTCGGTGAGCGCCGCCGCGTCCGATCCGATGATCATCGCCTCGTCGCCGATCGTCTTGATCACCCGCGCTTCCTCCGGAAGCGTGATCTCGACCGCCTCCACGAAGCGCTCAACGGCGTCGACGGCGGTCAGCTCGCCCTCCTCCTCGGTGAGCCGGGTGTAGCCGGCCAGGTCGGCAAAGGCGATGGCCACCCGCATCCGCCCCAGATCGATGGACGAGCCGTCAAGGTCTGACTCCATGTGACCGACGACGTCCTGCTCGACGAAGTACTGGAGGTAGCGCTGGTGGACCTGGTCGAGAACCGGGCCGGCGAGCGGGAGGACCTGGCGGCTGATGGCATTCATCTGCTCGGCGGTCTCGACCCCGGTGGAGCCGGAGCGCATCAGCGGCTCGTGCACATACAGGTGGAACAGGCGAACCTCGGCGTCGGCCACCCGGGCCATCGCCTGCCCGTAGACCCGGACGAGCTGAAGCAGGGCGACGAGCGGAAACCCGGAGTCGAGGACAGCGGCGACGTAGCGCAGCAGCTGCAGCTCATCCTCGGAGACCGTGTCGCCGTGCTCCGGGGTGATCCCCAGCCCGCTGATCAGCCGCTGCACGAGGGCCCGATCGATCCCCGTCTCGGTGGCCGCCTCCTGCACCGAGTACCGCTTCGGATCCGTCGGGAACAGCTCCTCCAGGAACCCAAACGCGAGCTTGCCGTCCTCGGTCGCGCGCCGGATCTCCTCGAGCGAGTGGCCCCGTTCGCGCATCTTCGCCACGACCCGCGCCTGCCCAATCGCCGCCGGCGTCCAGGAGCCGTCGTGCTGGGGGATCAGTCCCTGGCGGCTCCAGCGGCGCAGGGTGTCCGGCTTGACGCCGGCGCGGTGGGCGGCCTCGCTGAGGTTCATCGCGCACCATCCTGTCGCAGCGAGACGTCCTGTCTCGGCGAGACATCCTGCGAGACGTCCTGTCTCGGCGAGACATCCTGTCTCGGCGACACGTCCTGTCTCCGCGAGACGTCCTGTTCCACCGCAAGTCGGCGACGGGGTCTCGGTGAGTGCCAGGCCCCGTCGCCCGCGGGCATTGCGTCCCGCTGCGTCGGCCGTTGGCGCTCGTCACGTTTCCGGCGGCACCTCGCGGCGCGCCCGGTGGGCGCAGCCACGTTCCGGCCTTTTGCCTTGCGTTGTGCCGTAGGTCTACTCGCCGGAACGCCGCCTGTCAAACCCCAGGTTGCAACTCGGCGCCGGTCGGGCCGCCCGCGCTGCATGCCGACCGCCGTCAGAGCTCCAGGTGGGGATAGTCGGCGGCGATCATCTCCCGGTAGCGCGCATACAGCGGCTTGGTGATGGGGATGATCGCCAGCGCCGCCTTGACATCTCCGCCGGCCTTGATCCGCCGGCGGGCGATCGCGATCGCGACGTTCTCCTTGCCCTGGAAATATCGGTTGGCGATGTCCGAGCTCATCGTCATCTTGACCTTCGGCTCCCAGTCGACGTCGTCGGACCACTCCCAGGTCAGGTTCGGCTCCTCCGGCCCGCCCGCGCGGACATTGACGACCAGGTCGAGATCGGTGAACTCGAAGCGCTGGGGCGTGTCCGCATCCCGCAGCCTGGGGCCCATGTCCGGATCCTCGCTCATCAGCGCGAACGTCCGATCCATCACCTCGCGGAACTCCTGGGATGACTTGAATGCCGCCACCGCGCGCGGAGTCTAATGTCGCCGCCCGCATGACCGCCATCCACCTGCACCCCACCGCCCCCCTGGCCGAACGCGTGCTCCTGCCCGGTGATCCCGGTCGCGCGCTGCTGCTCGCCCAGGCGCTGCTCGCCGAGCCGAAGATGTTCAACCACAACCGGGGCCTGTGGGGATACACGGGCGAGGCCCGCGACGGCCGCCTGCTCACGATCCAGAGCACCGGGATGGGCGGACCGAGCGCGGCGATCGTCATCGCCGAACTCGCCGCGATCGGTGCGACGACGCTTCTGCGCATCGGCACCTGCGGAGCGCTGGATCAGTCACTGGCCCTGGGACAGTTGGTCGTCGCCACCGAGGCGCTCTCCGCCGACGGCACCAGCCGCGCGCTGGGGGCGGGAGACCGTATCGCCGGAGACCGGGCGCTGACGGACCGGCTGCTCCGAGCGGCCGGAGAGGACGGCCGCAGCGGCCTGGTCGTGTCGACCGACCTGTTCTATGACGGCGAGCCGGGCAGCGAGGAACGGTGGCGGACGGCGGGGGCGCTGGCGGTGGAGATGGAGACGGCCACGCTGTTTGCGCTGGCCCAGCGGCGGGGATTGCGCGCCGCGTCGGCGCTGATCGCGTCCGACATCGTGCTGCCGCGCCGCCGCAGGATCGACGCAGCGGAGCTCCGCGAGGCGGAGCATCGGCTGGGAGAGCTCGCGCTCAGGTCCCTGGCGGACTAGGACCCGGAGGTCGGCGGCTTGGGCCGCGCCGGACGCGTGCTCGCCTGACGCGGCTTGCGCGCCGGCGTCGCCGGGGGCGCAGGCGGGGTGGCGGCTGCGGCCTCCAGCCGCGCCAGCACCATCTCTATCCGGTCCAGGCGCTCGTCCAGCGCCTGCGTGTTGCCGACCCGCCCCAGACGCTCGTCCAGGCGGTCGAGGCTGTCCTCAATCCCCTCCAGGCGCTGCGAGACGCTGCGAATCCGGCGCGTGAGCCGCTCGAGGTCGCTCGCCGACGGGAGGTTGAGGGCGCCCATCGCCAGCTCCTGGGCCCGCACCGCGCGCTCGCGGGTCTCAAACGCCGCCGACAGCGCGCGAGTGACCGCCGAATTCTCGAGCAGCTCCTGGGCGAGCCGGCCGATCGCCTCCTCGCCCTGCCGCGTGACGCGCCCCTTCAGGCTGTTGTCGTCGGCCATGGGGTGACTCTACCGCGGTGAGCCCATCGAACATTCGCTGGAGGGTAGACACCGCTCTGTCAGTCCCGCACCTGGATGACGATGATGCTCAGGTTTAGGTTGACTCTTCCAGATTTCAGGCCGCCGCCGGTTCCAAATTGCAAAGCTCCACCGCAGGCAGTACCTTCCGTCCCACGCCGCAGGGTCCCTTCGTTCAGGCTTGGAGTGCGCTCGAACATGACGGTCGAAGGAGAAGGGCGGTCTTGACTCGCCGCCGTAAGCTGGTCTCCGTGCTCGCGCTCGCGAGCGCCCTGTTCGCGTTGCTGGCGTTCGGCAGCGTCCCCGCGTCCGCTGACGTGTGCACGGTCACGGTGAAGACCCTGACCGGTGGGACGCAGACGCTGACTGTCAATGCACCCCCGGGAACCACCCCGCAGCAGGTTCCCCTGCCCCTCGGCACCACGTATGTCTCCGGGTCCTGCACCCCCTCCAGCACCAGCTCGAGCTCCTCGTCGACGACGACCAGCGCGACCTCTCCGGCCAGCTCGCCGACGACCAGCTCCACCACGCCGGCGGGATCGAGCACCACCTCAGGCAGCACGACCTCAGGCTCAACCTCAACTTCACCGTCGGCGACGGGCACCCCGCCCACGACCACCCACTCGTCCACGACGCCGGGGCCGGCGGCTAAGGGCCACGGCCAGAAGTCCTCCTCGCGTCCCCAGCCCCAGGCGCCCCGGACCGAGAAGCCCACTTCCAAGTCCAAGCCGGCCGCGAAGAAGCCGACCAAGCCGGCGTCGAACCTTCCGTCGGGCAAGGGCGTGCCCTCCCCCAGCAACCCCACCTTCTCGCTTTCGCTGCCCGGCCCGGCGCCGATCGGGGTCCCTGACTTCTTCATCAATTCGTTCCAGATCCCCCCGTTCCTGATCCCCATCTACCAGGCGGCCGGGATCGAGTACCAGGTGCCGTGGCAGGTGCTGGCGGCGATCAACGAGATCGAGACCGACTACGGACGCAACCTCTCGGTCTCGTCGGCCGGAGCCGTCGGCTGGATGCAGTTCCTGCCCTCCACCTGGAAGCAGTGGGGCGTCGACGCCAATGGCGACGGCGCCGCCGACCCGTACAACCCGGTCGACGCCATCTTCACTGCCGCGCGGTATCTGCACGCGGCCGGCGCGTCAGGCAACCTCTCCAATGCGATCTTCGCCTACAACCACGCCGGCTGGTACGTGCAGTCGGTGCTGCTGCGGGCTCAGCTGATCGGCGGGATTCCGTCCGGCCTGGTCGGCGCCCTGACCGGGCTCGTGCAGGGCCACTTCCCGGTCGCCGCCCCGGCCAAGTACGCCGACGACAACGTCGTGGCGCTGGCCAGGACGAAGGCCAAGACCTCCAACGCCGCGATTGCGATCAACTCCACCCCAGCGGCGAAGGGCACCTCGATCTTCGCCAAGAAGGGCTCTCCGGTCATCGCCGTCAACGACGGGAAGATCGTCAAGGTCGGCACCAACCGCCAGCTCGGCCACTACATCGAGCTCCAGGACGCGACCGGCAACATCTACACGTACGCGAACCTCGGCACGGTGACCAAGAGCTATCCGGTGCCCAAGGCCGTGCGCGTCTCGGCCCGCCAGATCATCAAGGAGTTCTCGGTTCCGGCCACCAAGGCGCCGACGAGCGCGGCCTCGGCCGGCTCGCAGGGCAACTCCGGCAAGCCGATGAGCCCGGCCTCCGCCGGTTCGCAGACCACCGCCAAGGTATCGGCTCCGGCCAAGGGGCAGCTGCGGACTCAGACCAGGAAGTCGCGGCCGTCGACGGCGACCGTTCCGGCGCCGGCCTCGGCGGGCTCGCAGACCGCGTCCGCGCCCAGTCAGAGCCCTGCCCAGACCGTGGCCACACCGCTGGTCAAGGAGCGGCTGTTCGCCAATCCCAACCGGCCGGCCTCATACGCCTCCGGCGGCGCCCTGCAGGTCAAGAGCGCGGCGCAGCAGATCACCAGCTTCCAGAACTACTTCTCCGACACGCTGCATCTGGCGCGCAACCAGTACACCCTCAAGCCGCTGCGCGCCGGCTCGATCGTCGTCGCCGGCACCATCCTCGGCCGGATCGGCGGGCCGTCCCCCCAGGGCGTGGCCTCCCACCTGTCGTTCATGGTCCAGCCCGCCGGTAAGAAGGCGCCGTACATCGACCCCAAGCCGATCCTCGACGGCTGGAAGCTGCTGGAGGCGACCGCCGTCTACCGGGCCGCCGGCGTCGATCCGTTCTTCGGCCCGGGCGCGAAGAACCCGACGATAGGCCAGGTCCTGCTCATGTCCAAGCAGCAGCTGACCAACCGCGTGCTCGTCGACCCGCACGTGCAGATCTATGCCTGCGGCCGCCGGGACATCGAGGCGGGGCTGATCGACCGCCGCGTGCTGGCCACGATCGAGTTCCTCTCCGCCTCGGGCCTTGACCCGTACGTCTCCGGCCTGGACTGCGGCCACAGCCTCACCGGCTCCAGCGGGACCGACGCCGCCGGGGCCACCGGAGCCAGCCTTGACATCTCCAAGATCAACAACATCCCGGTTTCCGGCCATCAGGGCTCCGGCTCGATCACCGACATCACGATCCGCCGCCTGCTCACCCTGCAGGGGTCGATGCGCCCGGATCAGATCATCAGCGACATGTCCTACAAGGACCAGAGCAACACGCTCGCGCTGCCTGACCACAAGAACCGGATCCAGATCACGTTCACGCCGGACTACGGCACCAACAAGAAGCTGTCCAAGCAGATCAAGAGCATCCTGCAGCCGGGACAGTGGATCCAGCTGATCAACCGCATCAGCCAGATCCCGGAGCCGGTCGTCCCGATCGCGCCCAGCAAGTACGCGATCCGGACCAAGAACAACGGCTAGTGGATCCCGCCGGGGGTGGGCCCCCCCGAGCCGGCGGGGGCGGACCCATCTTCTCCTTCGTCCAGGTCGAGTTCCCCTGGGAGCTCGGGCCGCCTGACGGCCGCTACCTGCTCCGGCCGGCCGGCGACCTCGAGGCACCGCCGAGCCACGTCGTCGTGTTCGCCACGCTGGGGGCGCCGGAGCGGCGGCGGCTGGCGTCGCGGGGCCGGGCGCGTGACGCCGACCCGCAGCCGAAGCCGGCGCCGGTCACCACCGGGCGAGCCACGGTCATCGACGTCGGGACCCCGCTGGCCGGCGAGCCGGCGGCCCGAGCCTGGCTCAGCGCCGCCGGCTATGACGACCTGCTCGCGGGGCTCGCCGTTCTCAACCGGACACTGCACGCCTTCCGCCTGGTCACGGCCGATCCGTACCTCCCGCCCGCCGGACCCCGCCAGGCGCTCGTCGCCCGGCTGGGATTCGGGGCCGGTGAGGAGGTCGCCGACGGCCTCTGGACGGCGGCGCGCGAGGTGGGGATCACCGGCGACTCCCGTCGTCGCCGCGGCGGCGGGCGCCGACTGCTGGCACCGCAGGCGCGGCTTGCGGCTGTGCTCGGCGCCCGCGACACGCCCCTGGTCTCCGAGGAGCTGACCCTCCGCGTCCGCCTGGACCTGGATCACGGCCGGGCGCGCGAGGCTGCCCTGCAGCTCCTCGTCGCCCTCGACGCGGCTCTGGCGGAATTGACCGCCCCCCCGCCCAGCGGCCGGCACGCGGCCGAGCTCAGCCGCCGTCTGGCCGAGCTGCGCGCACAGCGCGATGCGGTCGGCGCCGCCGCCCAGGCCGCACTGGCCGGCCCGCTGAACGCCGACCAGCTGGCCGCGGTATCGCTCACGCTGGCACGCGTCGAGGCGGCCCTGCGCGCCCGGGTCGCCGCCGACGCGTGACCCCCCTCCCACCGGCCCTCCGGCCACCCCACCGGCCCGCTGGCCACCCACCGAGCGTCCGGCCACCCCACCGGCCCTCTCCGGCCACCCCACCAGCCCTCCCGGCGATGCACCGGATCCAGCGTGCACGGCGCGCCAAATCTGACATCCGCCCGTCAGTCCGTCACCACGCGCACGCACAGCCCTCGAACTGCGCCAAATTCCCCACGGGTGTCGTGATTTGGCGCACTGTGCAGGTCGGCGGGGCCCCCTCGGTCGCCTACTCCTGCTCGAGCTCCAGCGCGGCGACGACAGCCCGCAGCTCGTGCTCCACATCACCGCCGAGCCGCTCCGTCGCCCGGCGGTCAAACGGCGTCGACCCCTGCGTGATGATCACCAGCTGCCCCCCGGAGCCCAGGGTGATCTCCGGAAGCTGGGCCACGGGGTAGACCTCGAGCGACGAGCCGATGCACAGCATCACCGCCGCCCGGGCCGCCAGCTCCTCGGCGCGGACGAGCGCGTCGGCGGGCAGGTACTCGCCGAAGAGCACGACATCCGGCTTCAGCGGCCGCCCGCAGTCGCAGCGCGGGACCCCCGCGCGGTCGCGCGCCTGGCGGTCTCTGACCTCGGCCAGCGGGTACCGGGCCCGGCACTGGAGGCAGGAGGAGTGATCGATGCTGCCATGCACCTCCACGAGCGCCCGCGTACCCGCCTTGGCATGCAGGCGGTCGATGTTCTGGGTGATGACCGCGTCGAGGAGGCCGGCCTGCTCGAGCGTCGCCAGCGCCCGGTGCGCACCGTTCGGCCGCTTGTGCTCGAGCGTCTGGAAGCGATCGCCGTAGAAGCGCCAGAAGCGCTCCGGGTCGCGATGGAACACGTCGATGTGCGCCACCTCCATCGGGTTCACGTTCGACCAGAGCCCGGTTCCCGGCGAGCGGAAGTCCGGGATCCCGGAGGGGACCGAGATCCCCGCACCGGTCAGCGCGACAACCGAGCGGGCCTGCCGGATGAGCTCGGCCACCCGCCCGGCGCGCTCACACGTCCTGTCCCGCGGCCGCCCCTCACTCACCCGTCCACCGCGGCGGCCGCTTCTGGAGAAACGCCGTGATCCCCTCGCGCGCGTCCGCTGACGTGAACGCAGCCAGGAATCCTTCCTTCTCGGCCTCGATGCCGGCGTCGAGATCCGCCTGGGCCGAGGCACGCTTGATCTGCGCCACCGACACCGGCGCCTGACCGGCGAGCTTGCGCGCCCAGCGCAGGGCCGTGTCGAGCAGCTCATGGTCGGCCACGACCTGGTTGACCAGGCCGTACGCGAATGCCTCGGCGGCGCCGATGGGGTCGCCGGTCAGGTTGAGCTCCAGCGCCTTGGCCTCCCCGACGAGCCGGGGCAGGCGCTGGGTGCCGCCGAAGCCCGGGATGATCCCCAGGTTGATCTCCGGCTGGCCGAACATGGCCGAATCGGCGGCGAGGCGTACGTCGCACGCCATCGCCAGCTCACACCCGCCGCCCAGCGCCGCGGCGTTGACGGCGGCAATGGTCACGATGTTTGACGTCTCCATCGAGCGCAGCAACCCGTGCGTCTCGTCCAGGAGCCGACGGCCGGCGGCCCGATCCATCGTCTGGAACGCCTTGATGTCGGCGCCCGCGCAGAACAGCATGGGATTGGCCGAGGCGAACACGAGGACCCGGACGCTGCCGGTGCCCTGGACTTCGTCCCACAGCTGCTGGATCGCGCGGATGACGTCCGGCGACAGCGAGTTCGCGGGCGGCCGGTCCAGCCAGGCAATCGCCACCTCGCCGCGCGACTCGAGCTTGACCGGACGCTCGTCCCACCCCGCGTCCGGTTGCGCGTACGGGAAGAACCCCTGGCCGCTCTTGACCCCCAGCCGTCCCTGCGCCACCAGTCGCCGCAGGATCGTCGGCGGCTCGAAATCCGGCCCCCACTCCCGGGCGGCGCGCTCCAGGCGCTCCAGGAGCGCGTCGAGCCCGACCTGATCGGCTCGGGCCAGCGGCGGCGGCGTGATCCCGGCCCCGGCCAGCATTCCCAGGTCGATGTCCTTGGCGGCGGCTACGCCCTCCTCCAGCACCAGACAGCTCTCGACGAATGCCTTGAGCGTGAAGCGGTCGATGAGCGCCTCTGCGCGCTGGTCAGCTGCCATGCTCATAGAACCCCTTTCCGGTCTTGGCCCCCAGGCTGCCCGCGGCCACCAGCTCCTGCATGCCGGCGTGCACGAAGAAGCGCTCGCCGAGCGACTCGCGCAGGTACTCGGCAACGTGCAGGACGGTGTCGAGCCCCAGCATGTCGGTGAGGTAGAAGGGGCCCATGGGCGCCGCCTTGGATTCGGCCACGAGTCGGTCGAGTTCCTGGACGTCCATCCCGGTCTCCTCCTGCACGCGCCACAGCTCCGACACCGCCGAGTTGAGAATGCGGTTGACGACAAAGCCCGGAGCCTCGCCGCAGCGAATGGGGAGCTTGCGGATGGCCTGCGCGAAGTTGATGGCGGTCTGCGTCGTCTCCGGAGAGGTGTCCTCCCCTTCGATCACCTCGATGAGCCGCATCACCGACGCCGGATAGAAGAAGTGAAACCCGGCCACCTTGTCCGGCCGGCTCGTCACCTCGCCCATCTCCGTGATCGAGAGCGACGACGTATTGGAGGCGAGGACCGCGTGGCCCGGAGTCACGCCGTCGAGCTCGGAGAAGACCGCCTGCTTGACCGTCATCCGCTCCGGCACGGCCTCGATGACGAAGTCCACGTCGCCGAAGCCCCCATAGTCGGTCGTGCCGGTGATCAGCGCGAGCTTTCGCTCCAGTTCGGAGGCGTCGAGCTTGCCCGCATCCACCTGCGCCTGCCACACCGAGCGCGCCTTGGCCAACCCCTGGTCGACGTACTTCTGCTCAACATCCTTGAGCACGACGGGGATCTCCGCGGAGGCGATCGCCTGGGCGATCTCGCCACCCATCGTGCCGGCGCCGACGACGGCTGCCTTGAAGACGAACAATGAGCCCTCGCTTCGCTTGAGACGATCATCGGCCCGGCGGGTGCCGGGGCCAGCGGGAAGTCTAGGCGCCGCAGCTTGGATGGGCCGATTCTCATCCCGTCAACCGTCGCGGCCTCTGTGCGGCGAGGCGGCTGGGGAGTAGGGTCTCCCGTCAGCGATGACCGACAGCCTGCCTGAAGCCGTAGAACCGTTTCCGGATATCTCCTCCAAGGCTTACGAGCATCCGGCTGATCGGGCCGCCACGGCCGCGCTCAAAGCGGTCCCGATGCTCGACACGGTGGTCCGCAAGCTGGTCGAGTTCAGCTACGAGCGCGCGCTGCGTCAGTCATATCTCGGCAACTCGATCAAGGTCTCCGAGCGCCAGCTGCCTGAGCTGTGGGCCTCGTGCGAGTGGGTCCGGCGAATCCTCGACATGCCGGGCGAGTACGACCTCTACGTCTCCTCGTCGGTGCTGTGGAACGCGGTCACCATCGGCTCCAAGGCGCCGATGATCGTCGTCGGCTCCAACCTCCTCGAGCAGCTCAGCGCCGGGGAGCAGCGGACCGTCATCGCCCACGAGATGGGCCACATCCTCTCCGACCATGTCCTCTACATCACCGCGCTGAACATCCTGCTGGGAGCGACCGCCGGCGGCCTGCCGATGATCGGCCTGCCGATCCGGGCGGTCCGAGCGGTTCTGCTGGAATGGCGCCGTGCCGCCGAGCTCAGCTGCGACCGGGCGGCCACCCTCGCCGTCCGCGACCCGCGGATCGTGTGCCGGACGCTGATGGTGCTGGCGAGCGGGCTCCCGGCCGACCGGCTCGACCTCGACGCGTTCATGTCTCAGGCGATGGAGTACGAGAACTGGGAGGACTCGCACGACCGCATCCGCCGGTTCTTCAACGAGATCAACGCCACCCACACCTACGCGGTGCGGCGGGTGTCCGAGGTCATGCGGTGGGTGCAGAGCGGCGAGTACGACCGCATCATCCGCGGCGAGTATCGCCGCCGGAGCGACCCCATCAACGTGCGCGACGAGGCCGGCGACGCGGCGGAGTTCTACGCCGAGCGCTTCCGCGAGATGTTCCGCGAGGTGGGCGACAACGTCACGAGTCTCGGCTCCCAGGTGGGCGACGTCAGCCAGCAGATCTCAAACTGGCTGCGCAACCGCGGCTCCCAGTCCGGCTAGTCCGCTCTCGCTGTTCACCGTCGCCGGCGGCCGGTGGTCGAGGACCACCAACCCGCCGGCGGGCGCCCGGGAGTCGATGATGTCCAGAGACGTGCGCCGTCCGGTCGCCGAAGAACACGGCGCTGGGCCTACGTGACCGGCTCCCGCGCCCCGCGACGAGCCCCGGCGTGCATGGCGTGCCAAATCGGGAATGCCGAAGCAGGTCTGGCGCCAGACGCAGGCACAGCGGCCACTTTGCGCCAGATCGCGCGGGCGGTGTCGGATCCGGCGCACGGTGCATGCCGTAATCCGGTGCACCGGGGGTGCAAGCCGCGGGGGGCGTCGGCGGATGGGCGGCGCGCCGGCTGTCGCGCCGGGGCGTCCGCGCCGGCTCTCACGCCGGGTATTGACAAACGAGCGGTTCCGATATATCGTTGACGCATCGGTACGAACTACGACACCCCCAACAACACGTGGAGGAACCACATGCCAGGCGATTCATTCGCACAAGAGTGGCCGGGGCGAGGCGCCCGGGGCCGCAAGCAGTTCAACGAGGAGTGGGGCGAGGAGCCCCGGGGTGGAGGCCCGCGCCGGCATCGGCATCAGGGACCCCCCGGGTGGCTCCTTGCGAAGGCCC
The DNA here is from genome assembly GCA_035551855.1 of Solirubrobacteraceae bacterium. Classification (GTDB taxonomy): domain Bacteria; phylum Actinomycetota; class Thermoleophilia; order Solirubrobacterales; family Solirubrobacteraceae; genus Palsa-465. Next base: position 4,009 of record DASZMK010000187.1, on the reverse strand, counting down.
GGCGGCACGGGCCGCTGGATCCGGAGGATCTGGAGAAGCTCGAGGACCTGATTGCGTGGCGGCGCATGCGCGGGGGCCCGTTTGGCGCCGGAGGTCCGGGGCCGTTCGGACACGGGTCGCGGGGCCGCGGACGGGGACGGGGACGCGCCCGCCGGGGAGACGTGCGGCTCGCCCTGCTTCGTCTGCTCGCCGAGGAGCCGCGCAACGGCTATCAGCTCATGCAGACGATCGAGACCCGCAGCGGAGGCCGCTGGAGCCCGAGTCCCGGGTCGGTGTACCCCACGCTCGCCCAGCTCGAGGATGAAGGGCTGATCCGTTCCACCGACGGCGAGGGATCACGGCTGTACACGATCACCGATACCGGCCGTGAGCACCTGGAGACGCGTGCCCAGGAGCCGGATCCGTGGGAGCCGAGCGATGCCGAGGGCGAGACCGCCCTCACCGAGCTGGGTCCGCTCGTGATCCAGATCGGCAAGGCGGCGTGGCAGGTCGCGACCGTCGGCGACCCCACTCAGCGGGCGCGGGCGGTGGAGGTGCTCAGCGAGACGCGGCGGGCCCTGTACCGGATCCTCGCCGAGGAGCCGGAGCAGTCAGGCGACTCCGACGAGTCAGACGTCTAACGTACACCGGCAGATGGCACTCGCCGACAACCGCCAGGTCGCGGCTCCGGACCCCGGGGCCGCGGCCCCTGCGATCGTCGTGCGCGATCTCGTCAAGAGCTTCAGCGAGGTGCGCGCGGTCCGGGGCGTGACCTTCGAGGTCGCCACCGGTGAGGTGTTCGGCTTCCTGGGGCCCAACGGCGCCGGCAAGACGACGACGATCAACATGCTGTGCACATTGGCCAAGCCGTCCTCCGGCGAGGCTCGGGTCGCCGGCCATGACGTCGTCACCGAGCGCGACGACGTCCGGCGCAACATCGGCCTCGTCTTCCAGGACCCGACGCTCGACGGGTACATGACCGCGGCCCAGAACCTGCGCCTGCATGCCGAGCTCTACGGCGTGCAGTCGGACCTGGTGATGCCGCGGATGCAGCAGGTGATGGAGATGGTGGGGCTCTGGGACCGCCGGGACAGCGTCGTCGGCACGTTCTCCGGTGGGATGCGCCGGCGCCTGGAGATCGCCCGCGGGCTGATGCACTCGCCGCGGGTCCTGTTTCTCGACGAGCCGACGATCGGCCTTGATCCCCAGACGCGCCGCTCGATCTGGAGCTACATCCGAGAGCTCAAGGAACGCGAGGAGATCACGATCTTCATGACCACCCATTACATGGACGAGGCCGAGTGGTGTGACCGGATCGCCATCATGGACCACGGGGAGATCGTGGCCCTCGACTCGCCGGAGACGCTCAAGGCCGGCGTCGGCAAGGACCGGGTGGTGATCCACACCGACGACAATGACGCGGCAATCGCGGCGCTGCGCGAGAAGTTCGGCATCGAGGCGCAGATCTCGGAGGGCGCGGTGACGTTCGGCGTGGCCTCCGGCGAGGAGTTCGTGCCCCGGCTGTTCGCCGAGCTCGGCGTGCCGATCCGAGCGGTCAGCGTGTCCCGCCCCACGCTCGACGACGTGTTCATGTCCTACACCGGCACGACGATTCGCGACGCCGAGGAGGACAGCTCCAAGCACCGCAACCGGGTGATGATGCAGATGATGTCCGGAGGCCGCCGGTGAGAGCCGATTGGCCGGCGCCAACCGGCTTGGGCGAATCGCCCTGGGCACGATTCTCCGGAGGCCGCAGACGATGAGCACGAGCACGACGACGCCCCCGGGAGCCGGTCCGGCCGGCCCCGACGCCGGGACGGCGCGCCGCCCCCCGGTCGTCCGCGTCAGCGTCCCCCAGCGCAGCATCAACTCCGAGCTGCGGGCCATCAAGATCGTCTGGCGGCGGGAGCTGACCCGGTACATGTCCGACCGGCTGCGCATGGTGACGACGTTGGTGCAGCCGCTGCTGTTCTTGTTCGTGCTCGGGTCCGGTCTGCAGCAGCTGGCATCGAGGGGCACCCACGGCGTCAACCTCAAGACGTTCATCTATCCGGGAATCCTCTGCATCGTCGTGCTGTTCACGGCGATGTTCTCGGCCGCCTCCATCGTCTGGGACCGCGAGTTCGGCTTCCTGCGCGAGATGATGGTCGCGCCCGTCCGGCGCAGCTCGATCGTGATCGGCAAGTGCATCGGCGGGGCGTCGGTGGCCGCGATCCAGGGCGTGATCGTGATCGCCCTGGCCGGCGTGGTCAACGTCCCCTACAACGTCGTGATGATCATCGAGATCTTTCTGCTCCAGCTCCTGCTGGCGTTCACGATCACCGCGTTCGGGGTGATGATCGCGGTGCGGATCAAGCAGATGCAGTCGTTCATGGGCGTCATGCAGATGGTGGTGACGCCGATGTTCTTCATCTCCGGGGCGCTGTTCCCGGCGTCCGGACTGCCGGGGTGGCTCACCGTGCTCAACCGGATCGATCCGCTGACCTACGCCGTCGACCCGATGCGGCGGATCGTGTTCAGCCACCTGAGCATGTCCCCCGCCGCCCGCCGGGCGCTGGACCCGGGCATCACCTGGTGGGGCTGGCGCGTGCCGACGGTGGCCGAGGTGGCGATCGTCGCGCTCATGGGACTGGCCATGCTGGCCGTCGCGATCTGGGAGTTCAGCACCAGCGAGTGACGGCGCGCATGCCCTACGACCCTCCGCGCGAGCAGCTGCAGCGTTACGCGACGCTGCTCGTCGACTACGCCCTCGGCGGCGGCGACGGGATCGCCCGCGGCGATGTGGTGCTGCTCAACGTTCCGGACCGGGCCAAGCCCCTGTACGCCGAGCTGTGCCAGGCGGTCTGGCGCTCCGGCGGGCACGTCCTCAACGGCTACGGCGCGGCCGACGACGCCGACACCCCGCTCTCTCGCGCCTTCTACGAGATCGCCGACGACGACCAGCTCCAGTTCTTCGCCGCCGAGTATTGGAAGGGCGTCATCGACCAGATGGACCACTCGCTCCACGTGCTCGCCGACACCGCTCCCCATGCGCTCGAGGACGTGGAGCCGACCAAGATCATGCGCAACCGTGCGGCGATGCGCCCGCTGCAGGAATGGCGAGAGGCCAAGGAGAGCGCCGGAAAGTACACGTGGACGGTCGGGCTCTACGGGACCGAGGAGATGGCCGCCGAGGCCGGGATGAGCATCGAGGACTACTGGGAGCAGATCATCGCCGCGTGCTTCCTGGACCGTGACGATGCGGTCGGCCGCTGGCGAGACGTCAACGCCCAGATCAACGCCCACTGCGAGCACCTCCACCGGCTGCCGATCGAGCGCCTCCACGTCGAGGGCGAGGACGTCGACCTGTGGCTGACCGTCGGCGACAAGCGCCGCTGGCTGGGGGGCGGCGGGCGCAATGTCCCCAGCTTTGAGGTCTTCACCAGCCCGGACTGGCGCGGCACCGAGGGCCGGATCCGCTTCAGCGAGCCCCTGTACGCCTACGGCTCGCTCATCCGCGGCATCGAGCTTCAGTTCCGCGAGGGCCGGGTCGTCTCGGCGAGCGCCGCCGAGAACGAGCCGCTGCTCCGGGAGATGGTGTCCACCGAGGGGGCCGACCGGGTGGGCGAGTTCTCGCTCACCGACGCGCGGCTGTCCCGGATCACGCGGTTCATGGCCAACACCCTGTACGACGAGAACACGGGCGGCCCGTTCGGCAACACCCATCTGGCCCTGGGGATGGCGCTGAAGCCGACCTACGACGGCGATCCGAGCACGGTCTCAGACGACGAATGGGAGCGCCTGGGCTACAACGACTCGGTCGTCCACACCGACATCGTCTCGACCACCGATCGCACGGTCACGGCGACCCTCGCCGGCGGCGGCGAGCAGGTGATCTATCGCGACGGCCGGTTCGTCGATCCGGCCTGACGAGACGTAAGCCGCTCGAGCCCCGGCGGAGCGCACGGGCCCGGCGGGGCAGGAAAAAAAGGGGGGCGTGAGCCCCCCTCCCAAAATGCCCGTTAGACCGTCGCGGTAGCGGGCTCCTCGA
>DASZMK010000186.1:0-1691 GCA_035551855.1 Solirubrobacteraceae bacterium | reverse complement strand
CCCGCCGGGCGCAGGGACTCGTTGCTAGGCCCGTTAGCCACGACACCGCGTGCGACGGAATCAGAGATTACGAAGGCGTGCGTTTTTCCGCCCATCGCGCGACGGTCGCGCCGGATGCCCGGTCTGCCGCGACAGCCCGGCACCGGATAGCGGGCCGTGTTCCGGCACGGGATCTGCGAGGATTCGCCGATGCAGCGAGACGTGCGTCCGGTGACGGTCGTGACCGGGGGCAGCCGGGGCATCGGTGCGGCGACGGTAATGACGCTGGCCGAGTCCGGGCACGACGTGGCATTCAGCTACAGATCCGACCGCGACGCCGCCGCGCGCGTCCGCGCGAGGGCGCTGAAGGCCGGCGGACGCTGCGTAGCGCTACAAGTAGACGTCACCCGCCAAGAGGACGTCGAGGGCATGTTCGGCGAGGCCGCCCAGCTCGGAATGGTGACGGGCTTGGTCAGCAACGCCGGGCTGACGGGCCACATTGGCGACCTTGCCGACACTCCGTTGGAGCTGGTACGCAGGGTGATCGACGTCAACTTAGTGGGGGTCGTGCTGTGCGCTCGTGAGGCGATACGAGCGATGTCGGTGCGGCGCGGCGGTCGTGGCGGGGTAATCGTCAACGTCTCCTCGGCTGCCGCGACGCTTGGGTCTCCTCATGAGTATGTGCACTATGCGGCGGCGAAGGCCGGGGTTGATGCACTGACTGTAGGCCTGGCGAAGGAGCTCGCGGACGACGGGATCAGGGTCAATGCGGTCGCGCCGGGGATCGTGAACACCGAGATCCACGCCGCGGCTGGTGAACCGGGGCGGGCGGATCGAGTTGTCTCTCGGATCCCGTTGGGTCGGCTGGCCGAGCCTGAGGAGATCGCTCCGGCCATCGCCTGGCTGCTCGGTCCCGCCGCGGGCTACACGACCGGGGCCGTGCTGCGGGTCGCCGGCGGCGTATAACGCAGCGCTCATGCGAAATTTCTGAGTCCTGGTGCCTCTTGGACCGGCCGGAAACCCGCCCACCGGCGCTGCCGCAAAGAAACGCGCGTCGCCGGTCTCGCTTCGCACCAAAACGAGGTACCCGAACCGCCGCCCCGAGCGTTCGGCCATCGATGCCTGAGCGGACGCCGAGGACGTCCGATTCTGGCGTTTGGATTCGGCCCCGACGTCGTCGCAGAAGCCCAACGCTCAGCGCACGGCCGGGAGCCGGCCGGCTGGTCCCGGATTTGGCGACGAGCGAGACGGACGTTGGTTACGGTGCGAGACCTGCATTCCTGTCGGCGCGCGTACGCGGAGCCGGCGCGGTCGTCGTGACTCCCCCTGTCCGACGACAGCCGTCTCAGGTCAGAATGTCTGATGGCCGCTTCAGCGGCGAAGCAGAGGCCTGGCGCCCTCGGCGGGGCCGCCTCGCCGGGTGCCGGCTTGGCGTTGCCATGGGACCACCGTTCAGACGTGATCGTGGTTGAGAGGAGTCGAGAGGCGGTCATCGCCGGCTAGTCATTGCCTGCGCTGGTGTGAACCACGCTCGCGCGGGGCGAGGCGGAGTGCGGCGAGTCGGTTCGTCGTTGCCTGGCCTAGTGGACGGTGGCGTGGTGCTCGATGACTGGATTTCCGTTCGTGGCGGCGACCGATTCGATCAGGCCGATGCTGATTCCGGCTGTGACGCCGGCGTCGATGTTTAGGGCTTGGCCGGTGAGGACGGGGCA
>DASZMK010000185.1:0-4270 GCA_035551855.1 Solirubrobacteraceae bacterium | reverse complement strand
GGCGAGGTCGGCGGCGATCTCCAGCCCGATGGTCCCCTGGCCCGCCACGATCGCGGCGTCGTCGTAGGGCGGGATCATCACGTAGCCGTGTTCGGCGGCCAGCTCGAAAGCGCGCGTGTCGCGATCTGCCGGAGCAACGATCACGACCTCGGCGCCCAGCCGGCGTACCGCGTCGACTTTCACCGCCGGCGCGGCGTCCGGGATGACGATGGTCGCCCGCAGGCCGAGCTCGCGCGCCACCCAGGCAACCGCCCGCGCGTGGTTGCCGCTCGAGTGCGCCACCACGCCGCGGGACCGCGCGTCGTCAATGCGCTGCAGGATCGCGTTGAAGGCGCCACGGAGCTTGAACGCGCCGGTCGGCTGCAGCGACTCGGGCTTGAACCACAGTGGCCGGCCTGGATCCGCCGCGGGGTAAGGGACGAGCGGCGTCCGCACGACGTGGCCGGCGATACGCCCGGCTGCCGCGCGGACGTCCTCTATGGTGACGAGGGGTTCTGCCGCGCCGGTCATGACACGCCCCCAACCTCGAAATCCTCGTAGAACCGGCCGCGCCAGCCGGGTTTGGTGCTCATTGACCCTCCATTCGGCTACATTCACGACCTGCAGCGCGGCCTGTCATCACCCTGTCACCTCGCCGAACGCGCCGCCGCCGTTGAGCTCCTCGATTCGCCGGGCATCCTAGCCGAGCAGCTCACCCAGCACGTGACCGGCATCCTCGTGCCGGCGGGCGCCCGCCGGTACGACGTGTCGCCGTTCCCGACGCGGACCGGGCCGCGCACTTGGCGTACGGTGCCGAACCGCGGATGCGCCGTCTCGACGACCATGCCGCGGGCGGATGTCTGGGCGTCCGTGGACGAATCAAGCATTCCTGAGTGATTTGCCGTCCGCATGCCCCAGGGCAAGAGCGGTCCACCTGACCCGTCAGCGGGCGGAAAGCGTCAGAGCGGCAGCGGACGGCTGAGCACGCCGCGGCCGGGCTGACGGCCGCTGAGCGTGCGGACGTAATCGAGGGCGTCCACCTCGACCCGCTCACCGTCGTGGCCCTGGCGAAAGTTCCCGCCCGCCGGGCCGTCAAGCACGAGATCGAACGGCTCGCCGTGGATCACTGCCCATTCGGCCACGATGTCGGCGACGAGCCGTCCGTCGTGGCCTGGCGTGAGGTCCATCGGCCTGCCGGTGGCATGGCAGACCCAGTGGTGGGAGTCGATCTGCTTGTTCAGCGGCAGCCCCAGGCGCATCTGGTGCGCGAACTCCCGCACCGAAGCCTGTGCTTCGGCTGATCCGAGTACGTGCAGGGCGATCTTGCGGACGTCCCAGGCGGTGCAGTCGGTGGGCATCGCCCATTCATCGGGTGTGAGTGCGGCGGTTAGCTCCGCGAAGCGCTGGAATTCCTCCTCGGCGAGGCGGCGAGCCTCGGTGCGGCCGATGCGGTCAGTTTCCATTAGTTCCTCCCCGTCTGATGGACCGCGTGATGGCATCGTCGACCAGGAGGTCGACGAGACGGTTGAGATGACGCAGCCAGCGGTCGCCGTCAGGATCGTTGCTGAGCTGAGCGTCCGTGAGGCCGGCGGTCATGGCGACAATGCAGTCGATGTCGCCCTGCTTCGACACCCCTGCGGCCCGCATCAGCGTGACCGCCTGGTCTAGCACCTGCTCGGCCAGCGCGTACGACTCCGGCGAGGGCGCGAAGCCGGGGATGGGCCGCTGGAACAGCAGTTGATAGCGCGCGGTGTCCTCGCGTGTGAAAGTCGTGAAAGTGGCCAGCCACTGCTTGAGGGCATCGCGGGGCTCCGGCGGGTACGTCACGGCGTTCAGCCGCTCCACAAGCTGCCGGTTGCCGTCGGCGAACATCGCGTCGTACAAGGCGCTCTTCGAGTCGAAGTACTCGTAAAGCGACGGCTGGCGCATCCCGACCGCCCGCGCCAGGCCGTGCAAGGACACCCCGGCGATTCCGTGCTCCCTGGCCAGTGACCAGGCGCACTCCACGATCGCCGCCGTCTTCGCCGCCCGGCGAAGCGCGACCGGGCTCACCACCGCGCACCGGTCGGATTCGGCGCCATGCGGTCCTCCCCGTTCGACCTATCGCTAATAGGAGATTAACCTATCGCTGATAGGCAGTCAATCCGCGAACCGCGACGGACGCCCGGCCGGACCGGACGCAGGGCGTCGCGTTCCGCCCGCCGCCGCCCGGTCACCGCTCCCGGCGCCACCGCATGTTCTGCCGGCTTGATCAGCGCACGGTGTACGCGACCAGCTGGGGGCTGGGCACGCCGCCCTTGGCCGACGCCCCCGGCGCGCCCGCGGGAACGAGGATCGCGTTGCCAGCGACGGCGATGGGGGAGTTGGTCGTCGTCGGCAGCTTCCGCTGGTAGACGATCGCCCCGGTCGACCGGTTCAGCGCGATCAGCTCGCCGTTTTCCAGCGTCGTGAAGACCAGGTCGTTCGACACCGTGGCCGCCCCAAGCGGCAGGCTCGACACCTTGGTGTCCCACTCGACCTTGCCGGTGGCGAGGCTGAGGGCCTCGATCTCCCCGGCGGCGACGGTCCCCTTCGGGGCGCCGTCGCCGTCGACCGAGGTCATCTTCGTCTCGATCAGTGGCACGTCGAGCGTCGCCACGTACACCGACCCGTCCGCGACGGCCATGTTGCTGAGCACGCCGCCGAGCGACCCGGGCTCGAACGTGTAGGGCACCTTGATCGTGAGCTTGTGCTCGAGCAGGAGGCGCGAGTCGTCGTCGGTCCCGTTGTGCGCGCCGACCGGCGTCTTCCACAGCAAGGCTCCCGTCGACGCGTTCATCGCGTAGACGTCGCCCATCTTCCCGCCGCCGATGACCGCGGGCACGCCCCCCACGGTCGCCGCGATCGGCGACAGCTGCATGTCCCAGTCCTTGAAGTCGTTCGGCACGGCCTGGTAGTACCAGCGCAGCTTGCCTGTCGACGCGCCGAGGTTGACCTCGCTGTTGGTGTAGAGGTCGGCCGCTGGGTGGCTGATCGCCTCACCGATCGACTGGTACGGGTTCCCCGTGCCGAAGGTCACCGACCCGTCTGCCCCGACCAGCGGCGTCTCCCACGCCCCGCCGGCGCCGAGCCCGAGGGAGTTCGCACCCGGTTCAGGACCGGCCACCGTGTTGAAGCTCCACAGCTCCTTGCCGGTCGACGCGCTGAGCGCGAGTAGCACGCCGCCGCCCGGCCCCGACCCGTAGGCGCTCGCCAGGTACACCCGACCGCCAGCCACCGCGGGCTGGATCTCGAACGAGCCCTGGCCGCTGCTCAGCAGGCCGCCGTCGTTCCAGATGACCTTGCCGCTGACGGCGTTAAGCGCGAAGGCCGCGGTCGACGTGTCGCCGTAGACGATGCCGTCGGCGAGGGCCACGCCGTCCGGGCCGGGCCCGGTCTTCTCCGGGATGTTCACCGGGTACTCCCACTTGAGCTGCCCCGTCGCCAGGGAGATCGCGTACACGTTGGCGTAGAGGTCCTGCATGTACACGACGCCGTTCGCGACGACCGGCGCCGCGGCGAACGAGCCGGCGCCGGACACTCCCGTCGCCGCGGTGCCCGTCAGCTTGAACGTCCACGCCTCCTTCAGCGACGCGACGTTCGACGCGGAGACCCGCGATCCCGCGGCGTCCCGCGAGTTGGCGAGGTCGCCGTTCGGGTACGCCGACGCCCCGGCCGGCGCCGCGGCCCCGGTGAACGCGCTCGAGGTGGGCGCGGGCTGGCCGGAGGAACTGCACCCGGCGACGATGATCCCGCCGGTCAAGCTCGTGACGGCGAGCGCGAGCGGTGCGATCCCGCGGCCCCGGTACCTGGCGCGCTGTGTCATCTAGACCACCTTCTACTCCCTCGATTTCCCGGCCGGCGAGCCACTGACAGGACTGCGCCGCGCGGCCTCATTAATCTGATATCAGAATGATAGATCTATGAAATCAGCTACGTCAACGGCCCGCGAGCGTTTGACGGACGGACGAGGGCACAAGTACGGTCGCAGCGTCAACCGCCAGAAGGGACCGTCATGGCCGGCCTAGCCGAGTTCGCAGCGCAGATTCTCGCCGGCGGGATAGAGGTCATTGACCTCACCTCGCCGCTGCAGGCAAGCACCCCGATCCTCCAGCTCCCGCCGCAGTGGGGCCAGACGCAGCCCTTCCAGCTCGAGGAGATCAGCCGCTACGACGATCGCGGCCCCGCCTGGTACTGGAACAACATCCGCACCGGCGAGCACACCGGCACCCACCTGGACGCGCCGAACCACTGGGTGACCGGCAAGGACAAG
>DASZMK010000184.1:0-4933 GCA_035551855.1 Solirubrobacteraceae bacterium | reverse complement strand
GCGCGCGACCGGCGCTCGCCGATCTCGGTGTCCTCGTCGAGGTAGGTGAACGGGGCGCCGTTGAGGATCTCGTGGGCGAGGACGCTCGGCTCGACGGTGTCGATGAAGTGCAGGCGCACCGTCCCCTCCTCAAACCGGCCGATGAGGGCCTTGAGGCCGTCGATGTCCATCGCCTCGTGCAGGCAGTCGCCCATCGTCTCGCGCACCAGCGGATGGTCCGGAATCTCGATGGGGCCGGCGGGCGCGTTGTCCTGACAGGCGGCGAGTGAGGGGAACACCGCGGCCATGAGGTCGTCGGACTCCATCCGTTGGACGTTGAACGGGTTGACCCGTCCGCCCCTGCGCCGCAGCACGGCCAGCGACCGGTTGAGGTTCCAGCGCCACCGCGCGGTGAACATGGGGCTGCGCAGGACCGCCTGGCGGACCGCGGCCTCGACGGTGTTGGAGCGCAGGAAGGCGGGCACGTCCTCGAGCGGGAACGAGTGCTGGGGGCCGAGCGAGAGCAGCACGGCGTCGTTGCTGGCCGCGGCCTGAAGCTCGAAGTCGAAGTTCAGGCAGAACTTCTTGCGCAGCCCCAGCCCGAGCGCCCGGTTGATCCGCGCCCCCAGCGGGGCATGCACGATCAACTGCATCCCGCCGGTCTCGTCGAAGAACCGCTCGAACACGATGTCCTCGACGGAGGGGAGCACACCGCCCAGTTCGGCCCGCCCGGTGCGCAGGTAGTCGACCACCAGGGCGGCGGCGAACGTGTCGACGCCGGCCACATCCTCCACGAAGCTGATCGCCGCCTCCCGACCGCCGGCGTCCAGCCGGTCGGCGATCGCGGTCCGCAGCCGCGACACCTCCTCGGAGAGCTCGTCGGTGCGGCCCGGCGCCTCGCCGAGCCAGAACGGGACGGTCGGATGCTTGCCGGCGGCGTCGCGCACGTGGACGACGCCGTTGGTCACCTGCACGATCTGCCACGGGTGGGTGCCGAGCAGGAACACGTCGCCCTGCATCGACTCGATGGCGAAGTCCTCGTTGACCGTTCCCACGAAGACCTCGCCGGGCTCCATGAGCACGCGGTAGTCACCGGTCTCCGGGATCGCCCCGCCTGAGGTCAGCGTGGCCAGCCGGGCGCCGCGGCGAGCGCGCAGCCGGCCGTTGACGTGGTCACGATGCAGGAAGCCCATGCGGCGCCCGCGTCCCGTCTCGATCCCCGCCGAGACGAGCTCCACCACCTCCTCGAAGTCCTCGCGGCTCAGCCGGCGGTACGGGCCGGCCCGCGTCACCAGTGAGAACAGCTCCGCCTCGGCCACTCCGTCCTCGCCGCGGGCGGCGGTCTCGGCCACGATCTGCTGCGCGAGGATGTCGAGCGGCTGCTCGGACGGGATGAGCGCGTCGAGGCGTCCCGCCTTGATGGCGGCGAGCAGCGCCGTGCACTCCACCACGTCGTCGCGGGTCGTGGGGTACACGATGCCCTTCGGCACGCCGCCGCGGTGGTGGTTGGCCCGACCGACGCGCTGGAGGAACGTCGCGATGTTGTGCGGGGAGCCGATCTGGCACACCAGCTCGACGGGCCCCACGTCGATCCCCAGCTCGAGCGATGCCGTCGCCACCAGCGCGCGGAGCTCGCCGGCGCGCAGCCGGCGCTCCACCTTCTGGCGACGCTCGCGCGACAGCGATCCGTGATGGGCGGCGACCGTCTCCTGGCCGAGCCGTTCGCCGAGCTCGTGGGCGACCCGCTCGGACAGCTTCCGGGTGTTGACGAACACCAGCGTCGTCCGGTGCTCGGCGACGTGGCCCGCGACCCGGCCGAGAATCTCACCGAACTGATCGTTCGACAGAGCGGCCTCCAGCTCGCCGTCAGGCAGCTCGAGCGAAACATCCAGGCGCCGCCGCTGCCCGACGTCGACGATCTCCGGCAGCGGCCGGCCGGCGCCCACCAGGAGGCGGGCGGCCGTCTCCACCGGCTTGACCGTCGCCGACAGGCCGATCCGCACGGGCGCCCGCTCGGTCACTGCCTCCAGCCGCTCGAGTGTCAGCGCGAGATGCGAGCCGCGCTTGTCGCGCGCCAGCGCGTGAATCTCGTCGACGATGACCGTGTCGACGGTGGCGAGCGTCGCCCGCGATCGCTCCGCGGTCAGGTACAGGTACAGCGACTCCGGCGTGGTCACGAGGAGGTTGGGGGGACGCCGCAGCATCATCTGGCGCTCCCAGGAGGAGGTGTCCCCGGTCCGCACGGCGACCGTGATCGGAGCCGGCTTGTGGCCGAGCTCTCGAGCGACCTGGGCGATCTCCTCCAGCGGCTCCTCCAGGTTGGCGTGGATGTCGACCGCCAGCGCTTTGAGCGGGCTCAGGTACACGACCCTCGTTACGCCCTCGATCATCTCGCCGGCCTGGTGGGCTTTGTACAGGGCGTCGATCGCGGCCAGGAACCCGGCGAGCGTCTTCCCGGAACCGGTGGGAGCGCAGACGAGCGTGTGCCGCCCCGCCATGATCGCCGGCCACCCGCCGGACTGCGCCTCGGTCGGGCCGTCGGCAAAGCGGCGCTCAAACCACGTGCGCACCGCCGGATGAAACCGGTCGGCGATCCCGGGCGCCTCGCCGGCCGCCGGAGTCAACAGAAGCGAGCTCATGTCACTGAGTGATAGCAGCGGCGTTATGTCAACCCGGCGGCGCGTTGACCCCGTCTGCCGCCCCAAGTATCTTGAACGATCAAGGAGAGGGAGCTGTGCGGATCGCCGAGATCGAATTTCGCAAGGTCAACATCCCGTTCGAGGCGCCCCTGCGCTGGTCCGGTGGGGTGGAGGACGGATGGACCCGGTGCATCATCAAGATGCGAACCGACGACGGCCTGGAGGGGATCGGCGAGACCCAGGGCGGCACGCCGACGCTCGTCCAGCTCGAGGCGATCAAGGCGTACTTCCTGGGCGAGGACCCGTTCGACCTCGAGCACATCCTCAAGAAGACCTGGTGGGTGCCCTTCTACCACGGGACGACCGGCCGGCTGGCCATCTCCGGGCTGGAGATGTGCTGCTGGGACCTGATGGGCAAGGCGGCCGGACGCCCGCTGTGCCAGCTGCTCGGCGGCCGGCTGCGCACGAAGATTCCGTTTGCCGCCTACGTGTTCTACCGCCACCGCTCGGCCGACGGACGGGGCGGGGAGACGACGCCGGAGGAGATCGTGCTCCACGCGCGCGACCTCGTCGCGCGCCACGGCTTTCACTCCATCAAGCTCAAGGGCGGCGTGCTCCCGCCGGAGGACGAGTACGCGACGACGGCGGCGCTGCGCGAGGCCTTCCCGGACCACAAGCTCCGGTTCGATCCCAACGCGCTGTGGTCGGTGGAGACGGCGATCCGCTTCGGCGCCCGGTTCGAGGCACTTGACCTGGAGTACTACGAGGATCCGGTGTGGGGGATTGAGGGCATGAGCCGGGCGCGGCGCGACGTGCGGATCCCGTTCGCGACCAACATGTGCGTGACGAACTTCGACCAGCTCCCGGTGGGGATCCGCACCGGGGCCATCGACGTGCTGCTCGGCGACTGTCAGGAGTGGGGCGGGATCCTCGCCACCAAGAAGGCGGCACACACCTGTCAGGCGTTCCAGATCGGCTTCAACCTGCACTCCGGCGGCGAATGCGGCGTCTCGACCGCCGCCTACCTGCACATCGCGGCGAGTCTGCCGGTGCTGCCCTACGCGCTGGATTCCCACTACCACCATCAGACGGCCGACGTCATCACCGAGCCGCACGTGTACGAGGACGGCTGCTTTGCGCTCCCGGACGGGCCGGGGTTGGGTGTCGAGCTCGACGCGGACCGGATGGCCGAGCTGGAGGAGGCCAACGAACGCGACGGCGACATCCTCATCTACGCCCATGACGACGAGCAACGGCGCAACCCGCCGTTTCAGGGACAGTGGTAGCCGCCGGACTCCGCACCGTTGTCGACGGGCTCGATCACCCGGAAGGGGTCTGCTGGTCTCCGGCCGAGGAGTGCGTCTACGCCGGTGGTGAGGCCGGACAGGTCTACCGGTTCGACCTGGAGGGCGATGAGCTTGAGCGGGTGACGACCATCCACGGGGGCTTCCTGCTTGGGTTGGCGGTCGACGGCGCCGGTTGTGTCTACGTATGCGATGCCGGCAATGGCTGCGTCCAGCGGGTGGCGCCGCATGGTGCGGTCGAGCGCTACGGGGCGCGGGTGGGCTATCCCAACTACCCCGCCTTCGACGATCGCGGGCGGCTGTGGGTGTTTGACTCCGGCGGCTGGGAGGAGGCCGGCGGTGCGCTCGTCCGGATCGATCCCGACGGCGCGACCGAGCGCGTGGCCGAAGGGCTGCGCTTTGCCAACGGATTGGCCATCGGCGGCGAATGGCTGTACGCGGTCGAGTCGGCGTGGCCGCGCGTTGTCCGCCTGTCGCTCGAGGGCGGACCGGCGGAGCCGGTGGTGGAGCTCGAGCGCGTCGTGCCCGACGGCATGGCGTTCGACGCCGAGGGCGGGCTGTGGATCGGCTGCTGGCAGCCGAACCGCGTCTACCGTCTGGCGCCCGACGGGCGGCTGGAGGCGATCGTCGACGACTGGACCGGGGAGTACGTGCTGACGCCGACAAACCTCGCGTTCGCCGGCGCCGAGCTCGACGTGCTCGTCCTGGCGTCGCTCGGCGGCCAGGCCGTCAAGGCGATCGACCCCGGCGTCCGGGGCGCCTCCCTCGTGTATCCCCGGATGGTCGCTGCATGAGCCGGCTGCGGCCCGTCGTCTCCGACACCGCGTCGAAGGGGACCGGCGGCTACACGCCGGCGCTCGTCGCCGGCGACTACGTGTTCGTCTCCGGACAGGGCCCGCTGGACCCGGAGACACTGGCCGTGCGGGGTACGACCGTCGCCGAGCAGACGCGCTTGACGCTGGAGAACGTCGTCGCGCTGGTGCGGGCGGCGGGCGGCGCGGCGTCGGACAT
>DASZMK010000183.1:0-3605 GCA_035551855.1 Solirubrobacteraceae bacterium | reverse complement strand
CCCATGGCTGCCCGGAAGGCTCCGGCACACTCCCGGAAAAAACAAGGTGACGCACGTGCTGCACCTGCAGCACCTGCAGCACGTGCTGCACCTGCAGCACCTGCAGCACCTTCTCAAACCGCGACCGGGCCGGTAGGACTGAGAGCCATGCGATTCCTCGGATACACCGGCCGGGAGTTTCTGCGGATCGGCTTCGCGGCCGCCGTGTTCATCCTGACCCTCAAATGGCTCGCCCCGAAGGCGAACGTCCCCGCCCTCAACAGCGCCGTCGAGAAGATCTAGTGACCGCGCTCGAGACGATCGCCCGCCAGCGCGCCGTGGCCCGTGAGCACCGCGGCGCGCGGCGGCGCCGCGCCTACGCCGACATGTACAGCGGCGAGCTGCGCGAGCTGTACCGCCTCCGCGGCCACAACCCCGAAGACCCCCACGTCCAGAAGCTCGTCGACCGGGGCCTTCCGCCGGTTAGCGGCGCCGCCACCGGCAAGGGCGCCGCATCGTTCTTTCTCAACATGCCCGCGGACGGCACCTACGTCATGAACCCGGGCTATTTCAACCAGGAGACCGAGCGCAACGACGTCCCTCAGCAGTCGTTCCCGTTCACCGGCCTCGGCGGCTCGCGGATGGACAACCGCGTCACCAACGTCGGGATCCTCTCGTTTATCCGGCTGATCTTCGTCGGCACCCTGACTGTCGGTGGCACCGGCGCCGTCACTGCCAACTACCAGTGGCCGTGGAACGTCGCCAAGCGGGTCACCGTCCAGGCCAACGGCCAGACGTCGCTGATGCAGGCCGAGGGCATGGACTTCCGCGCCCGCCGCCAGCGGCTATTCCGCAACCCGTCCGAAAGCATCGTCGTCGCCCCGGCCACCACCGCCGCCACCGGCAACCCCAACCCGGGCACGATCGCCAACGGCAGCTACCCCGTCACCCTCGTCTACGACCTGCCGATCGTGCACGACATGACGACGCTGACCGGCGCGCTGTTCGCCCAGTCAGACTCCAACTACCTGAGCTATACCATCGAGCCGGCGCTCCAGGCCGACCTGTTCACCGTCGCCTCGGGCGGGACCGTCTCGCTGACCGGCACGTTCTGGCCGCAGCTCACCTACTTCGACATCCCCTACATCGACAGCCAGCAGGGGCGGATGGTCGCGATCCCGGACCTGCGCTGGCTGCACGGCTATATCGCCGCGAACCTGCCGTTCGCCAACACCGGCGACGTCGTCACCCCGCTGATCAAGAACGCCGGCCAGCTCATCGCGTTCTACGAGTACATCGACAACGGGGGTGCCGCGCAGATCTCGTGGCAATCCGCCGTCGACCAGTTCCGACTGGAGTACGGCGGCAACCGCAAGCCGCTGGTCTGGTCGGGCCCGGCCGGCCAGGGCCCGCTGATGGGCCTCGAGGAGAACGAGCGCAACTACAACGGGCTGATTCAGCCCGGCTACCTCGTGCTCGACCTCGAGAACGACAACCCCCAGCGCGACCTGATCTACCCCCGCGGCGTCAGCGAGCTCCAGGCCGTCGCGAAGATCACCCAAGGGACCACGATCAACGCCAACGCTCGCATTCACTTCGTTGAAGAGACCCTGTTTTCGGGCTCCTGATGGCTACCGGACTCGAGCAGCACGGCGGGCTCTTCGACTGGCCGAACGTGCCGGACGTCGGCTACAGCGACTGGGCGACGCTGTCGGGCATGGCTGCAGCCCATCCGCTGGTAGGCGGCACCGCTGGCAGCCCTGGCTACGGCGGCGGCCAGCGTCAGGTTGCCGTAGCCGACCCCGGCACCGCCAGCGTCGCGCAGGCCGCCGCCGGCTCGCCCGCCAAGGCGCACTGGTCAGAGCTGATCAACCTGAAGGGCAACCCGATCGGGTGGGTTCTGATCGCCACCATCCTCTACCTCGGCCTGATGCACATCCACGTCCGCGCGGGTGCCAGTGCCAGCGGCGGTTTCCGCGGAGGCAAGTGACATGAGCCAGAAGACACTGATCATCGTCGCTTTGCTGTTCGCCGGCTGGTACTTCTTCCTGCGCAAGCGGTAGCTGTGAACCAGGTCGCCTGGCTCCTGCTCGCTGTGCTGTTCAGCGGACTCCTCCTAGCGCTCGTCGGCGGCGGCTGGACGGGCGCCGGCGGCGCGAAGGGCTGGTTTCGGGCCAAGTTCAAAGGACAGCCCGCATGAACGACGCCGGGATCAAGCTCCTCGCCGCCGTCATCGGCTTTTGGATCATCATGCGCGCCGTCAGCCGCGACGCCGGCGGCCGCACGCTGATCGATCACATCCTCGGCCAGTCCGGCGGCGCTAACCAGGCCCTCCCGCCCGGCGCGGCGAGCAACCCGCTCGGTACTCCCAACGCTCGAGGGCAGGTCAACCCTGTCCCGGGCGCGACCGGCAGCCGGCTTGACCAGGGCTTTGACTTGACCAGCAAGACGTTCGTGTCCCCGTACGCCGGCAAGGTGGTGTCGAGCACTCCGAACTCGCCCGGCTGGATGGGCGGCGGGTATGTCGCCATCGCGAACCTCCTCAACCCTAAGCAGGTCACCTATTTCGCTGAGGGGATCCTTCCCGCCGTCAGCCAGGGCGAGACTGTCCAGGCGGGGCAGACGATCGGCGTCCCGGCGATCAACCCCTATAACGCGATCCCGGGCAACATCGAGATCGGCCCCGCGAACCCGGCCGCGCCGACGCAGCCGCTCGCGCAGGTCGTCTCCAACCCCGCCGCCGCGGTCCGCAGCTTCTACAACTGGCTGAAGACCCTCGGCGGACCGACCGCGTCCAGCACCAGCCAGGCGGGCAGCGCATGAGACTTGATCGCGCCCACGAGCGGGCCCGCGCCGTCCGCACACCCCTGCAGGCCGCGCGGCTGCACAACGACATCGATTATGAGCTCGCGATGGGCGAGCACAACTCCGACGACGAGCGCCAGGGAGAGGTAGCGCTCCGGCACCTCCAAGGAAGGTTCCCCGGCGTCGAGGAGGCAGCGCGAGAGGTGGACCGCCCCCCCGCCCTCTCGCGCAAGGCCGGAGAGACCCTCGCCTCCGGCGGCCATGGTGGGCGGCGCCGCCGCGCCTCGGCGCCGCCCGCCAGGCCACGTCAACGCAAGCTCGACGAACGCTCAGGCTCGAGCGCTCGGGGCGCTGCCGGCCGCTCCCCCCTGTCGCGCGCCGGCAGCGCAGCCTCTTCCGCCTACGACGCCACCGGAAGCTGGGGGCAGCTCGTCGGCGACTTCTTCGTGTGGGGCGCCGCCCTCTCAATCGGTTACCTGCTCATCACCAAGGCCGCCGCGACGGGGAAGCTCTTCCAGGGCATCACCAACGCCGTCCGGGCTGTCATCTCTCCCCACGTCGACCCCCTCAACCCGCGAGGTGCGCTATGAGACAAAATCTCAAAGCCTTCGTCGGGGGTGCCTTCGCTCTGATCGCGCTGTTCCTGGTCCTCGCCCACGCCGGCGGGTTTGCCCAGGCGATCAGCTCGAGCAGCTCGGGCGCCTCCAACGTGTTCAAAACGCTGCAGGGCCGCTGATGGCACACCGCCTCCTCGTAGCCCCCATCCGGCGCCTGGAAGGCCAGATCAGGCTGCCGATGATCCAAGACATCAGCGGCGCCAA
>DASZMK010000182.1:0-27480 GCA_035551855.1 Solirubrobacteraceae bacterium | reverse complement strand
GACGGCGGAGTGCAGCGAGGACGAGCTGTACGTCGGCGCCGTGCAGCCCTCGACGTAGTGCACGTAGGAGCCCTCGTCGGCGATGATCAGCGTCCGCTCGAACTGGCCCATCGACTCCGTGTTGATCCGGAAGTAGGCCTGGAGCGGCATCTCGACGTGCACGCCCGGCGGGACGTAGACGAACGAGCCGCCGGACCACACCGAGCTGTTCAGCGCCGCCAGCTTGTTGTCGTTGGGCGGGATGATCGTGGCGAAGTACTCGCGGACGAGCTCCTCGTGGTCGCGCAGCGCCGAGTCCATGTCAAGGAAGACCACGCCCTGCTTCTCGAGCTCGGCGTTGACCTGGTGGTAGACGACCTCCGACTCGTACTGCGCTCCGACGCCCGACAGGAACTTGCGCTCGGCCTCGGGAATGCCGAGCCGGTCGAAGGTGTTCTTGACGTCCTCGGGAACGTCGTCCCACGAACGCTCGGCCCGCTCGGAGGCGCGGACGAAGTAATGGATGTCGTCGAAGTCGACCTCGGCCAGCATCGGCGAGCCCCAGGTCGGCATCGGGCGCGCCAGGAAGTGGTCGAGCGCCTTGAGGCGGAAGTCCCGCATCCATTGCGGCTCTGACTTGAACTCCGAGATCTTGGCCACCAGCTCCGGAGTCAGGCCCTTCGGCGCCTTGTACAGGTAGTTCTCGGCGTCGTGGAAGCCGTAGCGGGTGTCGTAGTCGGCGTTGATCCCGCGCAGTGCCTCGTTCCCGGTCAGCACCGGCGGGGTGGTCGTGATGGTGTCAGGAGCGGCCATTTATTCGACCTCCAGCTTGATGGTGTCGTCCTCGATGATCACCGGGAAGGTGTCGACCGGAACATAGGCGGGCAAAGTCTTGGGCTTGCCGGTCGCGACGTCGAACAGCGAGCCGTGGCGGGGGCACTCGACGGTGCACGTCGCCGCGTCGAAGGTCCCCTCGATGAGCGGGCCGTCGTCATGCGAGCAGCGATCCTCGATCGCATACACCGTCCCGCCGCAGTTGAAGACACCGATCTCCAGGTCCTCCCACTCGACCAGCCGCTTTTCGCCGGGCGCCAGCTCGGAGAGCGGACAGATGTCGATGATCTGGGGCATGTCGCAAATAAAACCTAGCGGAGGGATCGGATTTCCTGGATAAGTCTAGCGAGCGGCGGCCGGCTCGTTCTGCTCGGCGAGCCGGTGTCTCGGACGACAGAGCCACAGCTCCTCGGAAGGGCCGATCGCGCACCGGCGACAGTGCTCTGAGCCGAACTCGTCGTCCGGCCGGATCCGCTCGCAGTCGAACCCGGCGCGGCTCAGGCGCCCCTCGATGTCCGGGGCGTACAGGCGGACGTGGTCCGGTCGCCAGAAGGCCGCATGACGATCGGCCGGCGCGCTGATCGACGGGTCCTCGTAGGTCGCCGTGCGATTGAGGTCGAGCGGCACCATCACCAGGCACCACCCGCCGGGGGCGGTGATTCGGCACAGCTCGCGCATGGCCGCCGCGTCGTCGGGAACGTGCTCGAGCACGTGGGAGCAGATGACGCCCTCGAAGCTTCCGTCCGGCAGGTCCAGCGCCGTCAGGTCGAGGTGCAGGTCGACGTCCGCCTGGTCCAGGTCGGCGGTCACGTACCGCAGGTGGCCGATCCGGCTCAGCCGCCGCCGCAGCGTCCATTCCGGGGCGAAGTGCAGCAGCGAGCCGATCCCGGCCAGGAGCTCCGGGCGCGACTGCCAGAGCAGCCATTGGGCGCGATGGCGCTCGTGCGAGCCGCACCGCCAGCACAGGCCGAGGGCCACGTCCGGGGCGTTCTTGAAGGCATCGAAGCCCCGGCCGCAGATGGGACAGAAGACGGCATCGCCCCGGTGGCGCGCGACCTCGGCTCGCAGGGCGATCCCCCGCGCGATCCTCTGGGGCCGGAGCGAGACCACGCGCCCAGCGGCCAGGACGGTCAGGCCGCTTCGTCCTCGGCGCTGCTGGGCGGCGTCTCCGGCTCCCAGCCGGCCGTCTCGCCGAGCGAGGCGCTCTTGAGCACCTTCAGCGACAGCAGCGCGCACTTCATCCGCTGGGCGGAGATCTCGATGCCGAGCAGGTCGAGCACGAACGAGCGGTCGAGCTTGCGCAGGTCCGACAGCGTCATGCCCTTGACCTCGTCGGAGGCCATCGAGGCCGCCGCCTGCGAGATGGCGCAGCCGTGGCCCTCGAAGCGCACGTCCTCGATGCGCTCCTCCTCGCCGACGGCGAGCTTCACCGTCAGCTCATCACCGCAGAGCGGGTTGAGGTCGTGGAACTGGAGGTCGACGTGCTCGAGCTCAGCCGCCGGCGGGCTCCAGTTGTGGGGCCGCTTGTAGTGCTCGAGGATGTTTTCGCGATACAGATCGTCCATCGCTGCGTCTCAGGCTAGCTACAGCTGGAGGACCCGCGCCACGGTCGCAAGCCCCTCGATCAGCCGGTCGGTGTCGGCGGTGCTGTTGTGCGCCGCATAGGAGGCGCGCGTGGTCGCCGTGGCGCCGAGGCGGCGCATGAGCGGCTGGGTGCAGTGGTGACCGGTACGGACGCACACGCCCTCGCGACCGAGGATCTCGCCGACGTCATGCGGATGGGCCCCGTCCATCACGAAGGAGACGAGGGCACCGCGGTCGGCGGCGTCGGCCGGGCCGTGGAGCGTCAGCCCCGGCACCTCGGAGAGCCGCGCCAGCGCGTCGGCGACGAGCGCGTTCTCGTGAGCCCGGATCCGCTCGATGCCGAGCGACTGGATCCAGTCGACGGCGGCACCCAGGCCGATCGCCTCGGCGATCTGAGAGGTCCCGGCCTCGAACTTCCACGGCAGGTCGGTCCACGTCGACTCGGTCGGTCCGACGGTGCGGATCATGTGGCCCCCGCCGATGAACGGCGGCATCGACTCGAGCAGCTCCCGGCGGCCGTGCAGGACCCCTATCCCGGTGGGCCCGTAGGCCTTGTGCCCGGTCCAGGCGTAGAAGTCGGCGTCGATCGCCCGCAGGTCGACGGGGATCTGCGGGACCGCCTGCGAGCCGTCGATGAGAACGGTGGCGCCGGCCGCATGGGCGCGACGGACGACGTCCTCCACCGGGTTGATGGTGCCGAGCACGTTCGAGACATGGACGAGCGCCACCAGCTTCGGCGAGCGGGCGAGCAGCCCCTCGAGGGCGTCGAGATCGAGCTGTCCGTCATCGAGCACGGGAACGTAGGCCAACTCGGCGCCCCGGTCCTGGCACATCAGCTGCCACGGGACGATGTTGGAGTGATGCTCCATCTCGGTCAGCACGACCAGGTCGCCGGATCCGACGTTCTGACGGCCCCACGTGTAGGCGACGAGATTGATGGCCGCGGTGGCGTTGGCGGTGAAGATCGTCTCCTCGGCGGTCGAGCCGAGCCAGTCGGCGATCTTCTGCCGCGCCCCCTCGAACTGGTCGGTCGCCTCGACGGCGAGCGGATAGACGCCGCGGTGCACCGACGCCCGGGACTCGGTGTAGTACCGCGTCATGGCGTCGATGACCGACTGCGGGGTCTGCGAGGTGGCCGCCGAATCCAGGTAGACAACCGGCCGGCCGTCGAACTCCCGCCGCAGGACGGGGAACTCGGCGCTGACGTCGTGGATGGCCTCGACGGTGCTCATGGCTTACGCGACCGCTTCCTCGAGCTCGTCGGTGATCCAGCCGTAGCCCTTGGCCTCGAGCTCGGTGACCAGCGACGGGCCGCCCTCCTTGACGATCCGCCCGCGGTACATGACGTGCACGTGGCTGGGCTGGACGAGATGCAGGATGCGCTGGTAATGCGTGATGATGAGCACGCCCATGTCCGGCCCGGCGACGGAGTTGACGCCGTCGGCGACGACACGCAGCGCGTCGATGTCCAGGCCGGAGTCGGTCTCGTCGAGGATCGCCAGCTCCGGGAGCTGAAGCGCCAGCTGGAGGATCTCCATCCGCTTCTTCTCGCCGCCGGAGAAGCCCTCGTTCAGGTAGCGCCGGCTGAAGTCCTGGGGCACCTTGGTCAGCGTCATCGCCGCCTCGACGGCCTGACGGAAGTCCTTGAGCGGGACCGGCTCCTCGCCGCGGGCGTCGCGGTGGGCGTTGAGGACCGTGCGCAGGTACTTGGTGACCGTCACGCCGGGCACCGAGACCGGGTACTGGAAGGCCATGAACAGGCCCATGCGCGCCCGCTCGTCGGTGTCGGCCTCCGTGATGTCCTCGCCGCCCCACAGGATCTGGCCCTCGGTCACGTCGAGGTTGGGGTGGCCCATGATCACGTTGGCCAGCGTTGACTTGCCGGAGCCGTTGGGGCCCATCAGCGCGTGGATCTCGCCCTGGCTCACGACCAGGTCGAGGCCGCGCAGGATCGGCTTGTCCCCGGCGCGGACGTGGAGGTTTCGGATCTCTAGATCAGGCATGGGTTCTGTGTGTGCGCTTTCGTTGTTGTCGTCAGGAGGCGGGCGCGGCGGCGCCGATGGCCTCGGCCGGCAGCGGCTGGATCTCGCTCCGCTCGGAGAACGCGACCAGCTCAGCGAGCGTCGTGTTCTGCAGCGAGCGGATGATCCCGCCCTGGACACGGGTCCAGAGCAGCTTGGTGGCACAGCCCCGGCCCGCGTCCGGCATGTGCGAGCAGAGCACGCGCTCGGTGTGGTCGTGCACGAAGCACTCCATCGGCGCGATCGCGCCCTCCAGGGCCTGGACCACCTCGTCCATTGAGATCTCCTCGGCCGGACGCGACAGCCAGTAGCCACCGTGGGCGCCGCGAGCGCTCATCACCAGCCCGGCGCGGCGCAGCCGCGCCACAACCTGCTCCAGATACGCCAGCGGCAGGCCCTCGGCATCGGCAATCGCCTTGAGGCTGGTGGGATGCTCCGGCTGCTGACGACCGAGCTCGATCATCAACCGCACGCCGTATTCGGCCTTGGAGGAGAAGATCATCTCGGTAAATCCTACCAGGGCGGTCGGTTTAGAACCCGCTTACACTGCGAGGTGGTAGGCCTGTGCAGGTTTTATGAACGCAATGTAGGGGGGTCGGTCCGCGTAATGGAAGTTGGGGGCACGATGAGTTCGAACAACAGAGTGCTGGGCGGCCTGGCGGGTTCGCGTGAGGTGGCGGACGCAGCGGCGGCGGCTCGTGCGGCCGGGCGGTTTGGGATCGACACCGAGTTCATGTCGGAGGGGCGCTACCGCGCACTGCTGTGCCTCGTCCAGATCGCGGTCGACGATCCGCAGGGCGGCGAGCCCCGGATCCTGCTGATCGACGCGCTCGCCGACGTCGACGTCTCGCCCCTGGCCGAGCTCCTGGCCGACCCGGCGATCGAGGTCGTGCTGCACGCGGGCCGTCAGGATGTGGCCATCCTCCGCCGGGCATGGCAGACCGAGCTCACCAACGTGTTCGACACCCAGATCGCGGCCGGATTCGCCGGCGCGAGCGCCCAGGCCGGCTACGGCAACCTGCTCGGCGCCCTGCTCGGCCAGCGGGTCGGCAAGACCGCCAGCTACACGCGCTGGGACGTGCGGCCGCTGACCGCCGAGCAGCTGGCCTACGCCGCCGAGGATGTCGCGCACCTGCTCCAGCTCTCCGATGAGATCCAGCGGCGCCTGCAGGAGAGCGGGCGGCTGGAATGGGCACGCGAGGAGTGCCGGCGGCTGGAGGCAGCCACCGACGAGCGCGACCCGGAAACGGCGTGGGAGCGGCTGCCCCGGATCGGACAGCTCGACCCGCGCTCGCGCGCGGTGGCCCGCGAGCTCGCCGCCTGGCGCGAGCGCACGGCGTCGGACGCCGACCGCCCCGTCGGCTCGATCGTGGCCGATCCCGCCCTGGTGGAGCTCGCCAAGCGGCGCCCGGCGTCCGCGGGGGCGCTGGAGCAGATCCGCGGCCTGCACCCTCCGGCGATCAAGCGCCGCGGCCAGGCGATCCTCGAGGCCATCGCCCGCGGGCGCGAGGCGCCGCCAATCCCGCGTGACGAGGCCCGGGGGCGCTCGGAGCCCGGTGACGCACCGCTGATCGCGCTCGCCGAGGCGCTCCTGCGGGCGCGGGCGCTCGAGGCCGGGCTGGCCTACGAGCTGATCGCCTCGCGGGCCGAGCTGGAGCAGATCATCGGCGCCGCGCGCCGCTCCGAGCCAGAGCCGGACATCCGCACGCTGTGCGGCTGGCGGCGGGAGCTGGTGGGCGATGACCTCCGGGATCTCCTGGCCGGGCGCAGCGCGGTGTCGGTCGGATCCGGCCGCCGCCTGGAGCTCACGACGAGCCCCGCACCAGCATGACCGAGATCGCCGGGGCGCGGTCGAAGATCGCCGCCGAGAGGGCTCGGCCGATCGGCGCCGACCGGTGGATCCACCCCATGTCGAGCGCCAGCAGATCGTTGTAGGCGGTGTTGAAGTACAGCCGCAGCTCGTTGCCCGGCGGCTGGGCCGCCAGCTGCTTGCCCGTCTGCCCCCGGGAGTCCGACCAGCCCAGCTTCCGCAGCCGATCGTTCTCGCTGTTCAGCAACGCCGCCGAGCTTCCGTAGCGGCTGCCGACCACGACCAGCTGCTCCGAGCAGTAGGCGTTGGCGCCCCGGTCACAGACGCGGGCGCGGGCCGCGATCCGGGCGCCGGCCGGCAGCGGAACGTTGTTCGAACCCAGGTCGCGCTGGTTCGACGCTCCGCCGCACCCCGCGAGCACGGCGCAGCCGGCGAGCAGGGTGAGCATCCGGATCGGCGAGCGCATGGGCGCCCGGGAATGTAATCAGGCGTCGTAGGCGGCCAGGGCGGCGGCGATCGCGTCCCGGTCCAGCCCGGCGCCCAGGCAGCAGAGCAGGACGATCCGCGCCGCGGCGGCGGAGAGGAACGGGGCGCAGATCGCGCCGCAGCGGCGCAGATCCCGCTCGGCCCCCTCGAATCCGTACGTGGCATGCAGCATCGACCCGCGCTCCGGGCGCACGGTGACGACCACCGGGATCCGCGGGGCGGTCACCTGGAGCGCCTGGTTCATCCCGGGCGTCAGATGCCCGGCGCCGAAGGCCACGACGACCAACCCGTCGGCGGTGTCCCCGAGGGCCGTGAGCAGCTCGCCGTCCTCCCCGAGAGCCGCGGTGATGATCGGCACACGCTGCCCCAGCGCCGGTGGGGTGATGTGCGGCGGCCTGCGCGCCCGCGCGTGCAGCCAGAGGCGGCCGTCGACGATTCGCCCCAGGGGCCCGGCGACCGGAGAACCGAAGGCGGCCGGGCCGGTGCTCTCGACCTTGCGGACGCTCATCGCGGCGTGCACCTCACCGCCGAAGACGACGGCCACGCCGACCCCGGCGGCACCCGGCGTCGCGGCGAGCGTCACCGCGTCGAGGAGGTTGGCCGGGCCGTCGGCGCCGGGGGCACTCGCGGGACGGTTGGCGCCGGTCAGCACGATCGGCGCGTCCCCGGCGTGGTGCAGCGCGCAGAGCACGGCGAGCTCCTCCAGCGTGTCGGTCCCGCTCGTGATGACCACCCCGGCGCCGCCGGCGGCGGCCGCGGCGGCGCGTTGGGCCAGGTCGAGCGCCTGCGTCAGCGAGATCTGCGAGCCGGGCAGGCCGAGCACGCTCTCGGCGGTCAGGTCCCGGAAGTTCTCGAGCTCCGGCACGGCCTCCACCAGCTGGGCGGCGTCGAGCGCGGGCACGGCGTGCTCGCCCCGCATCGAGATCGTCCCGCCGGCGGCGAGCATCCCCACGGGGCGGCTCTGCTGGTATGGGCCGGCCGACGGCATCGCCGGAACCCTAGCCCGCCCCACGGGCGAACCTCACGCCCGTGGCGTCATTGCCGGAAGTTCGTACCGCTCAAGACATTTGGCGGACCCCGCCACGGCTAATCTCTGATAGCCCACATGTCGAGCACCGCCGAGAACCTCGCCGATCCGGAACTGCTGGACGCCGCGTGGGATCTGAGCGCACTCGTCGACGGCGATGAGGCACATGGCGTCGAGCGCCAGCTCGACGCGGCATTGAAACGCGCCGAGGCCTTCCAGGCCACCCATCAGGGCCACGTCGCCGAGCTCGATGCCTCCGGTCTCGCCGCCGCCATGCACGAGCTGGCCGCGATCAACGAGCTGGTGGGCAAGGCCGGCTCGTATGCCTCGCTGCAGTTCGCCACCGACACCGCGGACGCCGCACGCGGTGCGCTGCTCCAGCTCGTGCAGGAGCGCGCGACGGAGATCGAGACCAAGCTGCTGTTCTTCGAGCTGGAGTGGGCGGCGGTGCCGGACGAGCGCGCCGAGGAGCTGCTGTCCGCAGGCGAGCTGTCGTTCTGCGCCCATTACCTGCGCAGCGCCCGCCGCTACCGGCCGCATCTCCTCTCCCAGCCGGAGGAGACGATCATGGCCGAGAAGGCCATCTCCTCCCAGAGCGCCTGGGGTCGGCTGTTCGGCGAGCTCGTGGCCACGCTGCGGGTGTCGCTGGGGAGCGATGAGGTGCCGCTGGACGTCGCCCTGAGCCGCCTCCAGGATCCGGACCGGGAGACGCGCCGGGCGGTGGCCGAGTCTGTGTCGCGGACGCTGGAGCCCGGCCTGCGGACCCGCAGCTTCATCTACAACACGCTCGTCCACGACAAGGGCGTCGAGGACCGCCTGCGGCACTACCCGCACTGGCTGGCCTCGCGCAACCTGGCCAATGAGGTGTCCGACGGGTCGGTGATGGCGCTGATCGAGGCCGTCCGGGCCCGGTTCGACATCCCCCAGCGCTGGTACGGGCTCAAGGCCAGGCTGCTCGGCATCGATCGCCTCGCCGACTATGACCGCAGCGCCCCGGTGCTCCAGGAGGACGTCAGCTTCTCCTACTCCGAGGCGCGCGACCTCGTGCTCGACACGTATGAGTCCTTCTCGCCGCGCGCCGGCACCGTCGTCCGCCGATTCTTCGATGAGCGCTGGGTCGACGCGCCGGTCCGGCCGCACAAGCGCGGCGGCGCGTTCTGCGCCTACACGGTGCCCAGCGTCCACCCCTACGTGCTGCTCAACTTCACCGCCCGCCGCCGGGACGTGCTGACGATGGCCCACGAGCTGGGGCACGGGCTGCACGCCGTGCTCGCCCAGCCCCAGGGCGTCTTTCACCAGTCGACGCCGCTGACGCTGGCCGAGACCGCCTCGGTCTTCGGCGAGGCACTCGTGTTCGGCCGGATGCTCGAGGCCGCTCCCAACGATGACGCGCGGCTTGGCCTGCTCGCCGAGCGCATCGACGGAGCGATCGCCACCGTGTTCCGGCAGATGGCGATGAACCGCTTCGAGCACCTGGTGCACACGCGGCGCCGGGCCGAGGGCGAGCTGTCGGTCGACCGGATCAGCGAATCGTGGACCGAAAGCCAGTCCGAGCTGTTCGGCGACTCGGTGGAGATGACCGACGGCTACCGGATGTGGTGGTCCTACGTGCCCCACTTCATCAACACTCCGGGATACGTGTACGCCTACGCCTACGGGCTGCTGCTCGCACTGTCGGTCTACAGCCACTACCTCCAGGAGGGGCCCTCGTTTGCGCCGTCCTACCTGGAGCTGCTGGCCGCCGGCGGCTCGCGCTCTCCCGAGGAGCTGGGGAAGATGGTCGGGATCGACCTGGCCGACCCGGGGTTCTGGGACTCCGGGCTGGCCCTGGTGGAGCAGCAGCTGCGCGACGCCGAGGAGCTCGTCGCCAAGCGGGAGGGCTGACCGGCCACCGCCGGGCCTCAAGATCTTCCGGCTAGTGGGCTTTGGCCCGGCGCGTGCGGGAACGCTCCTCCTGGCGCTCCACGACGTTGGCGATCAGTTTGACCACCTGATCGATGCCGGTGGCCTTGGCGTCGCCATGCTCGAACGCCTCCCGCCACTGCCTGATGTGGCCCTTCGTGGCCAGGTCGTTGAACTGGGCGCGGTTGATCGTCAGCGTGACCTTGGCGTCGGCCGGGATGTCCTTGGTCACGCGGGGACCGGGGAGCTCGACGCGATAGATCTGCATGTCGCCGCGCCCGCGCAGCTCCAGACCGGCGACGAGCTTGAGCGGCGCCAGTGCCGGCACGTCCTCGAGGAACCGCTTGACGGCGGTCTCGATCAGCGTCTTGGTGTCGCTCGGCGAGGACACGGGGCAGCTGAGTCTACGGGGTGTTGACAGACGGGCGGCTCCGCGGGACGATCCAACCGGGCAACTTAAGGAGGGACCATGGCCAGACTCATGGCCGACTGCCGCCGCTTCCCCAGCGAGTCCGATTGTTCGCTGGTGATCATCGGTGAGGAGGACGAGGTCTTGCGAGCCGCGGCCGAGCACGCCGTAGCGGTCCACGGGCACGCGGACAACGAGGAGCTGCGCCGGCAGCTGCGAGATTTCATGGAGCCGGCCGAGGCCTACGCCCCCGGCCCGCGCCCGCACGAGACCATGCCGGGATAACCCACCATCTTGGGGGCGCGCACCGCCGCGCGCCCCCAGGGTCGGGGCGCGCGCGCCCCCAGGCCCGCCCTCAGATCTTGTGCCGCTGCAGGAGCTTTCGGCCGATCACCATCCGCTGGATCTCGCTGGTGCCCTCGCCGATCAGCAGGAGCGGCGCGTCGCGGTAGATCCGCTCTATCTCGTACTCCTTGGAATAGCCGTACCCACCGTGGATGCGCAGGCACTCCTCGGCGCACAGGCGGCCGGTCTCGGATGCGAACAGCTTGGCCATGCCGGCCTCGATGTCCGAGCGCTCGCCGGCGTCCTTCATGCGCGCCGCCTGGCGGGTGAGCAGCCGGGCGGCCTCGACCTGGGTGGCCATGTCGGCGAGCTTGAACTGGATCGCCTGATGCTCGGCGATCGGCTTGCCGAACGCTCGTCTCTCCTGGGCGTACTTGAGGGCCAGCTCCAGGGCGCGCTGGGCGAGGCCGACGCCGCGGGCGGCGACGTTGACCCGGCCGAGCTCCAGGGCATCCATCATCTGGGCAAAGCCCTTGTTCAGCCCCTGGCCCTCGCCACCGAGGATGGAGTCGGCGGGGCTCCTGTATCCATCGAAGACGAGCTCGGTGGACTCGACGCCCTTGTAGCCCATCTTCTTGATCTGCGGTGGAACGTTGAAGCCGGTGTAGTCGCCGGTGTTCTCGCTGACCCCCGGCTCCTTCTCGGCGATGAAGCAGGTCAGGCCCCGGTGCTTGGGCTCGGCGCCGGGGTCGGTGCGGACGAGGACGAAGACCAGGCCGGCTCTGAGGCCGTTGGTGACCCACATCTTGGTGCCGTTGATCTCGTAGGCGTTCTCGTCGGACAGCTTCTTGGCGGAGGTCTTGATGGCGGCGACGTCGGAGCCGAGCTCCGGCTCGGAGAGGGAGAAGGCGGCGCGGATCTCGCCGGTGGCCATCTTCGGCAGGTACTTCTGCTTCTGCTCCTCGGTGCCGAACTTCATGAGCAGATAGGAGCCGATGAAGTGGGTGTTGACGATGCCGGAGATGGAGATCCAGCCTCTGGAGAGCTCCTCGACGATCATCGCGTACGTCGTCAGGTCCAGGCCCATGCCGCCGTACTCCTCGGGGATGGTGACCCCGAACAGCCCCAGCTCCTTCATCTGCTCGACGATCGGCTCCGGGAACGCATCCTCGTGGTCGTAGTGCTCGGCGTTGGGGAGGATCTGCTCGTCCGCGAACTGGTGGACCATCTCGCAGATCGCCCGCTGCTCGTCGGTGAGGTCCTGCTGCGTGGTGGTGGCCATGGGGGTCCTCAACTCCTGGGGGTCGGCGTCGGATCCCGCAGGATACGTGACATAAGCGTGAAACCGACGCGGTGAAGGGGGCGGGCCCGGGGGTCTTGGGGGCTCACTCGTGTATAGGACCAGTCAGCCCCCAAACCCCCGATGCCGAAGTGGCAAGGCGCGCGAAGCGACACCACGGCAACGTCACCCATGCGGACCTGATCGGCTCCGGCCTCACCGATACGTCGATCAGTTGGCGCGTCCGGCGCGGGCGTCTGTACCGCGTTCATCCGGGCGTATATGCGGTGGGCCGGCCGCCGAGCACGCCCGTCGAGCATGCCGCCGCCGCGGTTCTGGCCTGCGGCCCCGGCGCCGCGCTGAGCCACCTGGGCGCCCTGGCCCTCTGGGGGTTTACGAAGAGATGGCCGGCCTCCTTCGACGTCGTCGTCACGACCGGTGACCGCCGTCCCCACGGCATCACCACCCACCGGTACACCGGCCTCCTGCGCCGCGACCTCACCGTCCAACTCGGCATCCGCGCCACCAGCCCCGCCCGCACCCTTCTGGACTGCGCCCCGGAGCTCGACCCCCAACAACGAAAACGCACCGTCAATGACGCGCTCCACACCGCCTTCCTCACCCAGAACCAGCTCTCCGACGTCCGCCACCGGTTCCCCACGCACCCCGGAGCCAAGCTCCTCGACCCCTTTCTCGACGGCCAAAACCCCACCCGGTCGTCGTTCGAGGACGACTTCATCGCCTTCTGCGAACGCCACAACCTCCCCCGCCCCCTCGTCAACGTCCGCGTCGCCGGCCACACCGTGGACGCACTCTTCCGACCCCAGCGGCTGATCGTCGAGCTCGACGGCTGGGAGTTCCACAGGGACCGCGAGGCGTTCGAAACCGACCGTGCCCGGGACGGCGCCACCCTGAAAGCCGGTTATCGCACGCGGCGCATCACCTGGGACCGCCTCCACGACGAACCCGTCGCCGAGGCCGAACTACTGCGGGAGCTCCTCAGGCGGCAGCGGCCGGCTTGACCGGCTTGCTCCAGGGCGACTCCGGCCGCTCCTGCAGCTCCCCGTCGAGTTCGAGGTCGACCTTCTCGTTGAAGAAGCACAGCAGCCCGGCGATGCGCCCCACCTCCGGCAGCGGGTCCGGGTAGTACCAGATGAGGTCCGTGCCGCCGGTGACCGAGAAGTAGCCGGCCGTCCCCTTGTACGGGCACCGGGTCACGGTGTCGGACGGCTCCAACGAGGCCACCACGTCCTCCCGCGGGATGTACCACCGCGGAGGCAGGTTGGACTCGAACAGCGCCAGCGCCCGGTCGGTCTCCGCCAGCACGTCCCCCTCCAACGACACACGAATGTGGCGGTCGCTGCTGACGACGTCGATGCGGTGATACGGGTCCCGGGGGTGGACGGCGATCTCCTCGGCCTCCTCCAGCCAGCGGCCCATGCGACCGAAGTAGAAGGCGATCAGGTCCTTGATGAAGGGCGCCTCGGGCAGCGGCTCCGGGTAGTACCAGGCACCGTCCTCGACGACCTCGCCGCCGGCGCGGATCGTGTAGTACGACGCGTCGCCCTTCTTGGGGCAGTGGGTGTGGCGGTCGGTCGGCTCCAGCACATCGGAGCGGACGTCCTCCGGCGGGAAGTAGTAGGTCGGCTGCAGCCCGGACTCGTGGAGGATGAACGCGTTGCGGCTGTCGGCGATGACCTCGCCGCCGACCTCGACGCGCAGTCGCTTCGGCGTCGGCTCGAGGTAGATGGTCCGTCCCGGAGGCGGCGGTTCGAAGTTGAACCGCCCGGCGGGGCGCTTGCCGAGGGGACCGTTGCCGGTCATCCATCCCATACCCGGGAGGCTACCAATGCGGTGTCGCCTGCCAGACTGCGCGCTCATGAACTTCGCCCGCGATGTCGTCGATGCCGCGCCCGCCGGCAATCGCGCGCTGGTGGAGATCGACCGCGAAGGCCGCCGCCGGGAGTTCACGTTCGGCGAGGTGGCTGACGCGTCGGCCCGGCTGGCCGGGGCGCTGCGCGCGCACGGCGTGGGCACCGGTGACGTCGTCCTCACGCTGATCGGCAACCGGCCGCAATGGGTCCTGACGATGGTCGCCTGCTTTCGCATCGGCGCGGTGGCGCTTCCCTGCAACGAGCAGCTGCGCGCCAAGGACCTGCGCCGGCGCCTCGAGCATGCCCGCCCCACCCTGATCGTCGCCGACGAGCGCAACACGGGCGAGCTCGGCGCGGCTGGGGCGGGCGGGGCCGACTACCCGGTCATTCTCATCCCGGACGCGTCGCTGCTGAAGCATGATCCGGTCCCGGCCGTCGAGCTCAGCGCCGCCGACCCGTGCCTGATCACCTTCACCAGCGGCACCACCGGGGAGGCGAAGGGGATTGTGCATGGGCAGCGCTACCTGCCGGGACAGCGGCTGCAGGCGACGCAGTGGCTGGACGCCCGGGCCGGCGACCTGGTGTGGTGCACCGCCGCGAGCGGCTGGTCGAAATCAGCGCGCAATGTGTTCATCGCGCCATGGATCAACGGCGCAGCCGCGCTGCTGCACGACGCCCGCTTCGATGCCCACCAGCGACTGGCGATCCTGGCCCAGGAGCAGGTCAACATCCTGTGCATGGCGCCGACCGAGTACCGGGTGATCGCCAAGCGGGCCGCGATCGAGCCGGTGCCGTCGCTGCGCGGGCTGGTGGCCGCGGGCGAGGCGCTGAACCCGGAGGTCCTGAGGACGTTCAGGGAGGGCAGCGGGCTGGAGATCCGCGACGGGTACGGCCAGACGGAGACGGGTCAGCTGACGGGCGTCCCCGCCGGCGGTCAGGTGAGAGCGGGGTCGATGGGGCGGCCGCTGCCCGGCGTCGCGCTGGCCGTGGACGAGGGGGAGCTGGTCCTCGCCGACCCGCGCACCGATCCGACGTTCTTCGTCGGCTACGTCGACGGCGGAGCCCCCGCGCCGGAGGACGCTCCGTGGCACACCGGAGACCTGGTCGGCCAGGACGAGGATGGATACCTGTACTTCGAGGGCCGAACCGATGACGTGATCATCTCCGCCGGATACCGGATCGGGCCCTTCGAGGTGGAGTCGGCGCTCGTCTCCCATGCTGCGGTGGCCGATGCGGCGGTCGTCGCCGCCCCGGACGACGAGCGCGGGTCCGTCGTCCGCGCCGTCGTCGTACTCCGCGACGGGTTCGCGCCCAGCGACGGCCTCGTCCACGAGCTCCAGGACCACGTCAAGCACGAGACGGCGCCGTACAAGTACCCCCGGATCGTCGACTTCGCCGACGAGCTGCCCAAGACGACGAGCGGCAAGATCCAGCGGGCTCTGCTGCGGGCGCCGTAGCCGTCGCTAGCCTCACGCGGATGAGTGAGTTTCGCCCCGCCATCGCGGTCTGCACCCCGGTCAGCGACGCCAGCTTCGGCGTGTGGAACCAGCGCGCAGCGGTCCTGCCCGCCGGCTACCTGGACGCGATCGGCCGCGCCGGCGGGCTGGCGCTGTTGATGGCCCCAGATCCGGAGCTCATCGAGAACCCTGACGATCTGCTGGAGCGCATCGACGGGCTCATCCTGTCCGGCGGCAACGACATCGACCCGGCCGCCTACGGCGCCGACCCGCACCCGGCGACCAAGGGCATCACTCCGGAGCGCGACGCGGTCGAGATCGCGCTCGTCCGCCGCGCCGCCGAGCTCGACATGCCGGTGCTCGGCATCTGCCGCGGGATGCAGATCCTCAACATCGCCTTCGGCGGCACGCTGATCCAGCACCTGCCGGACGCGTTCGGTCACGAGGACCATCGCCGCATCCCCGGAAGCTTCGACCACGCCGATCACGACGTTCGCCTGGCACCGGAGTCGCTGGCCGGGCAGGCCGCCGGCGAGCTCCTGCACTCCACCAAGTCCCACCACCATCAGGGCGTTGACGTGATCGGCGAGGGCTTCGTCGTCACCGGCGCCTCGACGCTCGACGACCTCGTCGAGGCGATCGAGCGTCCAGATCGGCGGTTCGTGCTCGGCGTGCAGTGGCACCCGGAGGCGGACGAGCGCAGCCGGGTGATCGGCGCGCTGGTGCAGGCCGCGCTCGAGTACCGCCAGGCCCGCGCGCTCGCCTAGAGCCGGCGTGCTCCGGGCGTTCGGTCGTCAGCGGATGACGAGCGGCTTGTCGTACCCGGCCTCACGGACCGCCCGCCGCACCTGCTCGGCGTGCTCGGATCCACGGGTCTCCAGGACGAGTTGCACCGCGGACTCGCGGACGTGGAGGTCAAAGCCCTCGCGGATGTGCTCGACGTCGAGCAGGTTGGCGCCCATCCGGCCGACGAGCGCGAGAAGCACCGCCAGCGATCCGGGCCGGTCAGGCAACCGGGCGAGCAGGACGTAGCGTCGTCCTGCCTGGCTCTCGTGGCGGCGAGCGATCTGAGACAGGAGCCCCGGGTCGACGTTGCCGCCGGAGAGGATCACAGCAGTGGTTCCGCGCGGGTCGGCGCCAATCCGCTCGGCGAGCACGGCAGCGACTCCGACCGCGCCCGCCCCCTCGACGACGAGCTTCGCGCGTTCCAGCAGGAATACCATCGCCTCGGCGACCTCGTCCTCGGTGACGGTCACCAGCTCATCTACCCACCGGTTGATCAGAGCGAGCGTCAGGCGCCCCGGCCGCTTGACGGCGATTCCATCGGCGATCGTCAGGGCCGAGGGGACGGCCACCGGCTCTCCGGCGGCCAAGGACGTCGCGAGCGGAGCACACGCCTCCGCCTGCACGCCGATCACCTCGACCGCAGGTCGCAGCGATTTCACCGCGATCGCCACACCGCTGATCAGGCCGCCACCGCCCACCGGCGCGATCACGCGACTCAGATCCGGCACCTGGCCGACGAGTTCGATGCCGAGGGTACCCTGGCCGGCGATCACCATGGCGTCGTCGAACGGATGGACGAATGCCAGACCTGACTCGTCGGCGCGGGCCTGCGCGGCCGCCAGCGACTCGTCGACCGTCTCCCCCACGTGGTGCACACGTGCGCCAAGGGCGGTTGTGGCCTCGGCTTTGGCGATCGGAGCGGACTCCGGCATGAACACCTCGCACTTCAGACCTCGCTCCCGCGCGGCGTAGGCGACGGCCTGCGAGTGGTTGCCGGCGCTCGCGGTCACGACCCCTGCCGTGCTCCCGTCTTTCAGCGACGCGATCTTGGCAAGCGCCCCCCGCAATTTGAACGAGCCGGTGCGCTGGAGGTTCTCGGCCTTGAGCGT
Source organism: Solirubrobacteraceae bacterium (assembly GCA_035551855.1). GTDB lineage: Bacteria > Actinomycetota > Thermoleophilia > Solirubrobacterales > Solirubrobacteraceae > Palsa-465. The sequence continues at coordinate 10,638 of DASZMK010000182.1, read as the reverse complement.
CGCGGCGACGCCGGTTCGCTTCGCCAGCGTTCGCGAGCTGAGCACCGGCGTCTCGCGAACGATGCCCGCGCCGGCCGCGCCAGCACGTCGGATGTCGTCCAGAGTCGGAGCGACGGCTCCGCGGCTGTCCTCGGCGGGTGACATGGTCTGTACGGTCGGCCCCGGTTCCAGCGGGGGTTGCCCTGGCTGCCGGGCGCGCTCAGTCAGGTAGCGCCACCACCGCGTCCATCTCGACCTGGGCACCGCGCGGCAGGGCCGAGACGCCGACGGCCACCCGGGCCGGAGGGCTGGACTCGAAGAACGACCCGTAGACCTCGTTGACGGCGGCAAACGCCGTCAGGTCAGTCATGTAGATCGTCACCTTGACCGCATCGCCGAGGGTCGCGCCGGCGGCGTGGCAGACGGCGGCCAGGTTCTCCAGGCACCGGCCCGCCTGGTCGGCCGGCGTGGCACCGACGATGTCGCCGCTGCGCGGGTCGAGCGGGATCTGCCCGGAGCAGAACAGGAGCCCACCGGTGGCGACGGCGTGGACATACGGGCCGATCGCCTTCGGGGCATCGGGTGCTGTGATCGATTCGCGAGTGCTGGCCAAATCGGCTCCTTTTCGTTGCTCTCGTCCACAGCCTATTGCGCTGCGACCACCGGGGTAGCCTCCCATGAGGATGCCCAATCGCCTGGCCCACGAGACCTCGCCGTACCTCCTCCAGCATCAGCACAACCCCGTCGACTGGTACCCGTGGGGCGAGGAGGCCCTCGAGCGCGCGCGCCGGGAGGACCGCCCGCTCCTGGTCTCGATCGGCTACTCGGCGTGCCACTGGTGCCACGTCATGGAGCGCGAGTCCTTCGAGGACCCGGAGATCGCGGCGCTGATGAACGCGCACTTCGTCTGCATCAAGGTCGACCGCGAGGAGCGCCCGGACGTCGATGCCGTCTGCATGGAGGCCTGCCAGGCGATGACCGGGCAGGGCGGCTGGCCGCTGAACGCGTTCCTGACCCCGGAGCAGGCGCCGTTCTACGTCGGCACGTACTACCCGCCGGAGCCCCGCCACGGGATGCCGAGCTGGCGCACGGTGCTGGAGGCCGTCGCCGAGGCCTGGGACGAGCGGCGCGACCGGGTGCGTCAGCAGGGCGCCGACGTGCTGGGCGCGCTCGGGGGCGCGTCGCGGCTGCCGGCCGGCGACGAGCCGATCGCCGAGAGCGTCCTCGCGGAGGCGGTCGACGGAGCGCAGAAGCTCTACGACCCGTCCAACGGCGGCTTCGGCCGGGCACCGAAGTTCCCCCAGGCGTCGCTCATCGAGTTCCTGCTGGCCCGCGGCGAGCGCGAGATGTCCCTGGCCACGCTGCGCGCGATGGCCCGCGGCGGGATCTATGACCAGGTGGGCGGCGGGTTCTCGCGCTATGCGGTCGACGCGACGTGGACGGTCCCGCACTTCGAGAAGATGCTCTACGACAACGCCCTGCTGGCGCGGGCCTACCTCCACGGGTCGCTGGTGTCCGGCGATCCGCTGCTTCGGCGCGTGTGCGGGGAGACGCTGGATTGGGCCCTGCGAGAGATGCGCAGTCCGGAGGGCGGCTTCTACGCCGCGCTCGACGCCGACTCCGAGGGGGTGGAGGGCAAGTTCTACGTGTGGACCCTCGACGAGTTGCGCGCCGTGCTGGGCGCTGACGCCGACGCCGCCATCGCCTTCTTCGGCGCCTCCGAGGCCGGCAACTTCGAGGGCACGAACGTCCTCGAGGGGCGCGGCCCGGAGCCCGAGCGTCTGCCGGAGATCCGGTGCAAGCTGTTCGGCGCCCGCTCCCAGCGGGTGCGGCCCGGACTGGATGACAAGCGCCTGACGGCGTGGAACGCCCTGATGATCTCGGCGCTGGCGCAGGCGGGCGCGGTGTTCGAGCGGTCGGACTACATCGACGCGGCGGTGGCCTGCGCCGAGTTCCTGGTCAATCGCCGTGACGCGCAGGGACGACTGCTGCGCACCGGGCAGATCCCCGGCTATCTCGACGATCACGCATATCTGCTCGAGGCGCTGCTCACACTGTATGAGGCGACCTTCGACCCGCGGTGGTTCGCCGAGGCCCGCAAGCTGGCCGATGCGATGATCGACCGCTTCGCCGACGGGGAGACCGGCGGGTTCTTCACCACGGCGGCCGATCACCCGGAGGGCTTCGCGCGCCGCAAGGATCTCGACGACTCGCCGGTTCCCGCCGGCGGGTCCTCGGCGGCGTTCGGCCTGCTCCGCCTCGCGCGGTTGACCGGCGAGGACGCCTATGAGCAGCGGGCGCTCGGCGTGCTGCGGGTCCTGGCGCCGATCGTCGGCCGCCACCCCCACGGGTTCGGCCACGCGCTGCTGGCGATCGACTTCTACGTTGCGCCGGTGCGCGAGGTGGCGATCGTCGGCGAGCCGGCCGAGCGGCGCGAGCTCGTGCGCGTCGTGCACGGCGAGTACCGGCCGCACGTTGTCGTCGCCGGCGGCGACGCCGACGGCGTGCCGCTGCTGGAGGGCCGGGGCCCGGTCAACGGCCGAGCGGCCGCCTACGTCTGCGAGCGCTTCAGCTGCCGGGCGCCGGTCACCGAGCCGGGCGAGCTGAGGTCGGCGCTGGCGACTGCCGGGTAGACCGAAGCGGGACCTTCGGACTAGAGCACCGGCAGGTACCGATCGAGCTCCCAGGGAGTGACCTGGACGCGATAGTCGTCCCACTCCTGGCGCTTGATCTCGATGTAGCGGTTGAACATGTGCTCGCCCAGGGTCCGCAGCACGAGCTCTGACTGCGCGGTCAGCTCGATCGCCTCTCCCAGCGTCTCCGGGAGCTGCTCGATGCCGAGCCGGCGGCGTTCGTCCGGGGCGAGGTGGTACAGGTTCTTCTCCATCGGATCAGGCAGCTCGTAGCCGTGCTCAATGCCCTCCAATCCCGCCTGCAGCAGGACCGCGAACGTCAGGTACGGGTTGCACGCCGGGTCCGGGCAGCGCAGCTCCATCCGTGTCGTTCGCTCCTTGCCCGGGTGGTACAGCGGCACGCGGACGAGCGCCGAACGGTTGCGGCGCGACCACGCGACGTACACCGGCGCCTCGAAGCCGGGCACCAGGCGCTTGTAGGAGTTCACCCACTGGGCGAAGATGGCGCAGATCTCCCGCGCGTGCCGGAGCTGTCCGGCGATGAACGCCTTGCCCACGTCCGACAGGTAGTACGGATCGTCGCCGTCGTAGAAGGCGTTGTGCTCGCCCCGGAACAGCGACTGGTGGGTGTGCATCCCGGAGCCGTTCTCGCCGAACAGCGGCTTGGGCATGAACGTCGCATGGAGGCCGTACTTCATCGCATATTCCTTGACCGTGATGCGGTAGGTCATGCAGTCGTCGGCCATCTTCAACGCGTCGGCATACCGCATGTCGATCTCATGCTGGCTGGGGCCCACCTCGTGGTGGGTGTACTCGGTGTGGATGCCCAGCTGCTCGAGCGCCAGAACCGTTTCGCGCCGAAGATCGGAACCCGCGTCCAGCGTGGTCAGGTCGAAGTAGCCGCCCTCGTCGAGGACCTCGGTCGACTTCGAGTCGCGGAAGTAGAAGTACTCGAGCTCCGGGCCGACGTAGAAGTGGTCGAAGCCCATGCTCTCGGCGCGCTGCACCGCCCGGCGCAGCACGTGACGGGGATCGCCCTCATACGGTGTGCGCTCCGGAGTCTGGATGTCGCAGAACATCCTGGCCACCCCCGCCTCGTTGGGCCTCCAGGGGAGCGCGATGAACGTGCTGGAGTCCGGCATCGCGATCATGTCGGACTCCTCGATCGCGTTGAAGCCGGTGATCGACGAGCCGTCGAAGCCCATGCCTCCTTCGAACGCGTCCTCGAGCTCGGTGACGTTGATCGAGAAGGCCTTGAGCTGACCGAGGATGTCGGTGAACCACAGGCGGATGAACCGGATGTCTCGCTCCTGCACGAGAGCGAGCACATCCTGCGCGGTCAGCGGCGGCTCAGGCATGGCGCGGGACGTTACTTGTGACGGCGGCGGGGTGCCGGCGCGCGGGGTGCGGTCCTAGGAGCACTCGTCGGCCGAGGACCGGTCGGCGAGCCAGCGCCGCGCCCAGCTCTGCAGCTCGCTCAGCGCGGGCTCGAGCTCGCTGCCCATCTGCGACAGCTCGTACTGGACCCGCAGCGGCGGCCCGGGAATGACGGTGCGCTGGACCATGCCGCGGGCTTCGAGCTCCTTCATCCGCTCCGACAGGAGCCGGTCAGACAGCTCCGGGATCGCCTGGGCGATCTCCGAGAAGCGGAGCGGCCCGTCCATGAGCACACGCAGGATGGCACCGGTCCAGCGGCGGCCGACGAGCTCAACCGCTTCGTGATACAGGGGGCAGCAATTCCCGCGAACCTGACCCTCGATGGGGGACTGCTGTTGGGCCGGCATGGGAACGGGAGCTTACGCTACGCGGCCTCGAGCGCCCGCGACGCTTCGGACGAGCCGTCGACCGGGATGTCGCCGGCGACGTTGACCATCGCCGTGAAGTGCTCGAGCGTGACAGCGGCGATCGCCTCCAGGATCTGCCCGTCGTCCCACCCGGCTTCGCGAGCCTCCTCGTGCAGATGCATCGCCGGCCGCCCCTCTTCGAGCAGAGCCTGCAGGTAGCGGAGCAGAGCCGCCTCGCGCTCATCCTTTGACGTGAACTGGCGTGCCAGGGCCACCTCATCGAGGGCGAGTCCCGCCCCCCGGGCCGCACGGGAGTGCATGGCGATCCCGGGCTCCGAGTGGTAATGCTCGGCGACCGCGAGCGCAATCCGCTCCAGCGTCGGCAGCGTCAGCTTGCCGTGGCGCAGCTCCGATCGAAAGCGTGCGTACGCGCGCAGCGCCGCCGGTGACCCGGCCAGAACGCCGAGAAAGTTCGGCAGCTGCCCACCGGAGGACAGGGCCCCCCGCAATACGGCGACGGAGCCCTCCGGCGCCGTCAAGTCGTCGTGTATCTGGAATCTGCTCATTGTCGTCTTCATCGCATGACCACCGAGGTCTAAAGAGGCCACAAGATCGGGGTGGATTTCCCCTTCACTTCTAACATCTGCTTACAGAACATAAGTCTATCGGCGTGGTAGTCGACGCACAAGAGGATTGACCACGCCTTTCTCCTTTTACGCACGCCGATAAACACGGGATCATCGCCCGGGTAATGGTTCCGTAAGCCGACGGCCGCGGCGGGCCTATTCGCCTGGCTTGCGGGGGCGTGGGGAAGGCCGGGAAAGGCCTGCGGCGGTGGGGCCTGCGGGCGCCCGCGGCGGCCGCGGTGCTCCGGTTTCGTCCGGCGGCCGCGGTGCTCCCGGTTCGCCCGGCGGCCGTGGTGGTCCGGTTTCGCCCGGGCCCGGCGCGTTGCTCCGGTTCGCCCGGCGGCGGCGGAGCGCCGGTTTCGCCCGGGCCGGCGCGTTGCTCCGGTTCCAGCGTGCGAGATGCGCAAAATCTCACACCGCGTCGGTGATTTGGCACCACGTGCACGCCTAGCCCTCAATCCGCGCCGGATCATCCCGGGCGGTCCATGATTTGGCGCGCGGTGCAGGTCCAGCGGCCGGATTTCGCGCCCGGGCGGCGCAGCCTGGCCGGTCCCGGCCAGGCGTGGCCGCGCGCGTCCGGCCTGGGCGCCCCGTGGTGGGCGCGAGCGGCCGCCGGCGTCCTGCCGATTGGCCGCTCGCGCCCGGGTGGGGGGCTAGCGAAGGTGGGTGAGTACGTGCAGCGTCGCCGCGTGGGCGCTCGCCGCGGCCGCGAGGATCAGCATCAGCCCCAGGAGCACCGCCCACATCGCGGTCCGATCCGGCCGGAACCCGGACCGCTCGTAGCGCCGCTCCGGACGCCGCCGGGAGGCGGACCTGTTCGGGGAGACGTACCGCTCGGACCCGCGCCCGCGGATCGTGACGGTACGCCGCTCGGTCGGCTCCTCCCAGCGCATCCGCCGTTCCGGCCGCGCATCCGGACGAGCCGTCGTCCGGTCGCCCGCGCCCACGCGGCGAGCGGTGGCCGGTTCACCGGCACGTGCGGAGCGGGCGGTCGCCCGGTCAGCTGTCCCCCCAGAGCGGGCGGTTGGCCGGTCAGCTGCCCGCGCGGCACGGGCGGTCGGCCGGTCAGCTGCCCGCGCAGCACGGGCGGTTGCCCCGTCGCCTGCGCGCGCCGGGCGAGCGGTCGGCCGTGGCGCAGACCCGCTGCCTCCGGTAGCGGAAGCAGACGCACGTCCACTGTGCCGGCCGCGGTCTTCCCCGGGCACGGCTAGGCCTGGTTGCGGCATCTCATCGTCCTCTTTCTCGGTGCTTGCGGGGTTAGCTGACGGGCTCGCGCCGAAAGAGCGGCGCTACGCAGGACGCGATTCGCCCCAACAACTTTGGGTCCCCCGCTTCCATCGCTACCGGCGGCTGGAGCGGATTGGAATTCAGCTGTACGGGTCGGCAGCCTATCAGCACGTCCGGCGGATAGATACCGTCCGGTTTCCGCAAACTCCGGGTCTTCACCAGGGTGTCGCCGTCGCGTCTTCCGCGTCTGCGGTCGGCGCAGAAAGACCCGTTGGCAAGAGCCCCCGGCGGCCGCCGGCCGAGGGGCTAAGGCACCGCTGATCCGGCTATTCGTTCCCGGCGACCTTGGCGACGAACGCTGCGACCTGCTGTGCCTGCCGCCCCTGGACGACGTTGGGCGGCATCACGCCCTGGCCGAGACAGGCCTGCCCGGAGCTCGTGGATCCGTTCGGCAGGCAGCCATTCTGGATCGTGTGCAGAACGATCGATTCGCTGGGCTTGAGCAGGTCGAGGTTCGGCCCCACCTTGCCGGCGGTGTTGGCGGCGGCCAGCGTGTGGCACACGCCACAGTGCTCACCGAAGAGCTCACGGCCGGCCTTCTCGCCGGGCGTGAGCTTCATCCCGCCCACCTGGGCGTTGGCATTGTCGTGGTTGCCGACGAGCATCAGGATCGGCAGCGCGATGCCGAACACGGCCGTGGTCACGGCGAACAACATGATCGCCGAACGGCTGGCCGCCCGTGTCAGTCCACGAGTGGGAAAGGAGCGCCCCGCCCGGGCGGCGATCATCGCCAGGCCCACGGCAACGATCACCCAGAAGGCAACGAATGCAGCAACGGCGAGCATGCGGGCGAGACCTTATCGGGCCCGGCGCGGAGATGATCCGACACCCGGCGGTCCCTCCATGCCCCGCCGGACGGCCCTTCCAGTCACCGCCGACGGCCTGACGCGAAGCTCATCACAGGTGGCGCGACCGCCCGGAAGTCCTCGGCCTCACCGCCGATGGCCGGGATCCGCCCATCGCTCTCGCCGTCCGCCTGCGCCCCCCTCTGCTCGGCCAGCCCTCGCCGGACCTGCTCGTCGAGCATCGAGAAGTCCTTGATCTCGGCCAGCACCGTGTCCGGAGCGTCGATCTGGCCGACGCGATCGACCAGCACGTTGATCGCCCCACCGGCGGCGGCGAAACGCTCCAGCTTGCCCTCCACCAGCATCAGCGGCTCGGTCCTGACGATCAGGCGGTAGCGCTCGTAGATGGGCGGCGGCACGATCAGGTTGACAGTGCCGAACTCATCCTCGAGCAGGATGAAGACCACGCCGCTGGCGGTGCCGGGACGCTGACGAGCGACCACGAGGCCGCCGATCCGAACGCGTTGACCGTGCTTCAGGCGCTCCAGATCCCGGCTGGTCACGGTATTCCCCGCCATCCGTTCCCGGAGCAGGGCGAGCGGGTGGGCGCGGGTCGTCAGGCCGAACGTGCTGTAGTCGGCGAGCATCCCCTCCCATTCGGAGAGCTCGCGCAGCGCCGGGGGCGCGGGCAGATCCAGTGGCAACGCCAACTGGGTGCCCCCGGGAACGCTCCGGCCGGGCGTCATCACTCCCAGCTGCCAGAGCGCCATGCGGCGGGCGGCGCCGGGTCGCAGGCCCGCCTCCGGCGGAGCCGCCAGCGCGTCGCACGCTCCTGACCACGCCAGCAGCTCGAGCGCGGCGGCACCGCACCCGGCGCGGGAGGCGAGGTCGGAGAGGCTCCGGAAGCGACCGCCGGCTTCCCGCGCGGCGACCAGCGCCGCCACGTTCTGTTTGCGGACACCCCGGATGTAGGCGAGGCCGATCCGGACACGGCGCCTGGCGGAGTGGGCGGGATCCACATCCGGATTCGAAGCCGGCTCGAGCTCACACTCAACGCCGCTCTCGTTCACGTCCGGCGGCTCGACCTCTATCCCCCGGCGCTGGGCCTCATGCACGAGCGCGTCCGATGGATAGAAGCCCATCGGCTGCTCGTTGAGCAGCGCGCAGAGAAATTCCGGGGCGTAATGCACGCGCAACCACGTCGACTGATAGGCGAGCAGGCCGAACGCCGCCCCGTGTGCCTTGGGGAAGCCGAAGCCGGAGAAGCCCTTGACCATGGCGAACACGCGCTCCGCGGTCTCGGCGTCGACGCCGTGCTTGCGCTGCGCCCCGTCGACGAAGCGCCCGTGGTAGGCCTGAATGGCCGCCTCCGAGCGCTTGCGGCTCATCGCCCGGCGCAGCCCCTCAGCCTCTCCGACTCCGAACCCGGCGAAGGCGATCGCGACCTCCAGAACCTGGTCCTGGAAGATGATCGTGCCCAGGGTCTCCTCGAGCACCGGCTTCAGGGACGGATGGTCGTAGGGCACCTCATAGGTGGGATCGACGCGCATCAGCTGGCGGCGGGCGATGTAGGGGTTGACGGCGCCCCCCTGGATCGGCCCCGGGCGCACGATCGCGACCTGGATGGTGATGTCACGCAGGTTCTCCGGCCGCGTCCGGCGCAGCGAGGCCATCTGCGCGCGGCTCTCGATCTGGAACACCCCGGTCGTCTCGGCGTTCTGGATGCAGTCATAGGTGGCGGCGTCGTCGTAAGCGATCCGCGAGAGGTCGATGCGCTCCCCCCGCGTCCGGGCGATCTGATCGACGGCCCGCTCCACCGCCGACAGCATTCCCAGACCGAGCAGATCGATCTTCAGAAAGCCGGCATCCGAGCAGGAATCCTTGTCCCACATGGCGATCTGACGTCCCTCCATGGCCGCGGGCACGATCGGACAGCAGTCGACGAGGGGCTGGGTGGCGATGATCATCCCCCCGGAGTGCTGGGAGAGATGGCGGGGAAGACCGTGGGCCTCGGCGGCCAGGCGGGCCAGCCATGCCCACCGGCCGGTCAGTCTCTGGCGACCGGTGCTCTCGATGTCCTGCCCCACCTCCCGGGCATCCCAGCCCTCGCTGCCGCGGGCCACCCGCTCGATCTCACCCGGCGGCAGCCCCAGCGCCTTGCCGAGCTCGCGAATCGCGCCGCGGGCGCGGTAGGTGGGGAAGGCTGCGACCAACGCCGACCGTTCATGCCCGTAGCGCTCATGGATGCGCGGGATGAGCTTCTCCCGGATGTCGCGCGGGAAGTCCAGGTCGATGTCCGGCAGCGAGGTCAGCTCATCGTTGAGAAAGCGGCCGATCAGCAACTCGTTGGCGATCGGATCGACGTGGGAGAGCCCGGTCAGGAAACAGACGATCGAGGAGACGCTCGAGCCGCGGCCCCGGCCCGGGGGCAGCAGCGCCCGGGCGGTGTCCGGCCCGCGCACCTCGACGGCCACCTCGCGCGCCAGCTCGAGCAGGTCATGGTGGAGCAGAAAGAATCCCGGCAGGCCGAGGGACTCGATGATCTGCATCTCCTCCTGAAGGCGGGCGGCTGCTCGTTCGCGCACCACGGCGGATGCCCCGGCGTAGCACCTGTGCAGACGGTCGTCGCACAGCTCCACCAGCGTGCGCATCGCATCGTCATCCTCGGCCCCCGGATAGCGGTAGCCGAGATCGCTGCCCAGGTCGAACCGGAGCTCCCCGGCCAGCCTCGCCGTCTCCTCCACCGCCTCCGGGTGCTCGGCAAAGCGGGTGGCCATCGCCTCCGGCGAGGCGAGAACATGACTGAAGTTCCCACGCCGCTGGGGCTCGGAGGCATCAAGCGTCGTGTGCAGGCGGATGGCGACGAATGCGTCCTGCAGGGGCGCCCGGGTGCGGGCATGGGCATGCACGTTGCCGGTGGCGACGCACCGCAGTCCCTGCCGCCGGGCCAGCTCCTCCAGGCGGCGGTTGCGGGCCCGGTCGTCACGCAGGAACGGACGCTGCAGCTCGACCCGCAGGCGCTCGGACCCAAAGGCCTCCTTCAACCGGGCCAGTGTCGGCTCGTCATGAATGCCGCGCAACGCGCATCCGCTCAGGCAGACGAGCCCCTCCGCATGCTCGAGCACCGTCTCCAGCGGCGTCGACGGCTCGGCGGCGGGCGCTCCCGGTCGCCCCTCCCGCGTGTGCGCGTGCGCGTAGGTGAGGATGCGACACAGGTTCGACCAGCCACGGGAGTCCTGGACCAGGAGCGTCAGATGACGGCCATCGGAGAGGTCGATCTCGGCGCCATGGATGGGGCGCAGCCCCAGGGCGCGCGCCGACACGGCGAACTCCATCGAGCCGGAGACCGAGTTGTGATCGGTCAGCGCCAGCGCCCCATACCCCAGCTCCAGCGCAGTGGGCACGAGCTCGTCCGGGAGGGAGGCGCCATCGAGGAACGAAAACGCCGAATGGCAATGCAGCTCCACGTACACTAGGAATGGAGGGAGGCGTCGACAGCCGCCGGGACTCTGCCGACAGGCCCGCGACGCCTCCCACCGCCGCA
>DASZMK010000181.1:0-4889 GCA_035551855.1 Solirubrobacteraceae bacterium | reverse complement strand
CGTGACCTATACGGCGATCGACGGCAACGAGGCACTCGTCGGCGTCACCGGTACCATATGCGACCCCAATCAGACGCCTAGCTGTATCAGCAACAGCGATCCGGCGGCGTTCTTCGACAGCGGGAAGCCGTTCCCCACGCTCTGGTCAGAGTCTGTAGCGAATTCCACCAGCTACACACCCGCCCCGATGACCAAGGTCAACGGCAAGTGGTACCTCTACCAGGGCAGCAACTGACCTGGAGTGATCGCGGTCAGTGGCATTCACCGGCCAAAATCGATGGCAACCGAATAAATTAGGAATTCGGGGCAGAATGGCGGCGGGCGCGGTTCTGCTCAAGCTGGGCTGCCGCACGAGACAAGCTGGGCTGCCGCGCGAGAGCGGAGGCCGTACGAGACGAGCTGGGCTGCCGCGCGAGAGCGGAGGCCGTACGAAAGCTGCCCGAGTCTGGCGCCCTCAGCGGCTGACGGCGAGGGCGTCCACCGCGAGCACGCCGGCCGGTGAGCAGATCAGCGGGTTGACGTCGAGGGCCGCGAGGTGCTCGCCAACGTCGGTCACCAGGCCCGAGAAGCAGGCGAGGACGGAGACGATCGCGTCGAGGTCGCACGGCGGCTGGCCGCGGATCCCGCCGAGGATCTCGGAGAAGCGAAGGCCGGCGATCATCTGCGCGGCGGCGTTCCTGGTGAGCGGTGGGAGCGCGACGGAGCGTTCGGCCAGGTACTCGGCGAGGACTCCCCCCGCGCCGACGATGATGAGGGGACCGAGGGCGGGGTCGCGGGACATGCCGAGGATGAGTTCCGTACCCGGCTGTGCCATTTCACTGACGGTGACCCGGGGGCCGAGGCGGGCGGACAGGTCTGCGTACGCGGCAGTGAGTTCGGCTGGGTTCGCGATGCCGAGGCGGACGCCGCCAACGTCGGACTTGTGGTGGAGGTCGGAGGCGTCGGCTTTCAGGGCGACCGGGTAGCCAAGCCCGTTCGCGGCGTCGACAGCCTCCGCCAAGGTTGCCGCCGAGCGGGCCGCGACCGCGGGGATGCCGTAGTCACGGAGCATGGCGAACAGGTCGGCGGCCGGCAGCGGGCCGGCCGCGAGCCGCTCCGGCCAACGCGACCGGCGCGACCGGCGCGCGGGGTTCACGGCAGTGACGCCTGGAGCTGACGATGCGCGTGAACCGGCCGTGCGCGCCGTCCGGTCGGCCTGCTTGCCTGATGAATGTGCCGTTGGTGCCCCTGTAGGGGCACCAACGGCACATTCATGCATACGAGGGCGGGCTGCCAGAGGCGTCGCCTGCGCTAGCAGGTGGCGGAGGGCGAGGAGGCCAGTGCGGGTCGATTCGAAGACGGGGATCCCCGCGGCACGCAGGGACGACGCGGCTTCCTGGTCGATCGCGGCGGGGATGGGGGCGAGGACGGCGAGCGGCTTCTCGGTTTGCGCGGCGGCGGCAAGTAGGGACGTGCGGTAGGAGTCGTCACCGTCGTATTCGGGGACGAGGTCGACGGCGAGCGCCACCGCGTCAACGCCTGGGTCGTCCGCCAGGGCCGACAGCGCCTCGGTGAACAGGGCCTCGGGGTCGCGGCCGATCCCCCAGACGTCGAGGGGTTGCCCGGTTCGAGGCCCGGGTCGAGTACCGCCGCGAGCCGCCGCTTCGTCGCCGCGCTGATCGGCGCGAACGGGACGCCCACCGTCGCCGCGACATCCGCGACGTGGGCGCGCTCGAAGCCCGAGTCGTGTACGGTCGCGATTCCCCGGCCGCAGGCGTCTCCGTGCCCCGCCGGGAAGCCTGCCGCGACGCTGTACCCGCCGTGCGGTCCGGCATTGGCCCGGTCCACCAAGTCGGCAGGCCGGCGGCTCCGCTTAGCGAGGCTGAATAGCTCTAGGGCGTCGGCCAGTTCCGCCAGGTCGCCGACCCGGTGGACGCCGTAAGCGGAGGCGAGGGCCTGCCAGGCGCCGTCGCCGGCCGCCAGGTCGCCTGAATGGGCGGCGACGAGCGAGCGGCCGGCAGCCGGTCGGGTTCCACGTAGCCGATCGCGCGAAGCCCCCGCGCCACGTTCACGAACCCCATGCTCCCGGCCCCGCAAACGGCCATCCCCGCGCCTCGTGCTATTGCCGCGACCCGCTCGCGCAGCCCCGGCGGGTGTAGCGGTCCGCTCGCCGCCGCGGCTCCGCTCGCCGCCGCGGCTCCGCTGGCCGGTTCGAACGCGCCTTTGGACTCGACAGCGGCGTTCCAAGTCGCTGACGAGTCGCGGACGGGGGTGTTGGGTGCTAGTCGCGGAGGCGATCCCGGTCCGGGGCTGAACTGTCCCGGCGGGTCCACGGCGGAGCCGAAGATGACCGCCGAGCGGGCGCCGCGGCGCGGACCTGTTCCTCGAGCGCCGCGTCGGGGACCGCGAGGAGCGCCAGGTCGACCGGTTCCGGTAGGCCGGCGAGGCCCGGGTAGCACCGGCTACCGCCGATCTCGGCGTAGCGGGGGTTGACCAGGTACGTGCGCGGCCGGCTCGGGGACTTGGCGACCTCCTCGATCATCCGCGCACCGAGGCTGCCCGGCCGGGGCGACGCCCCGACGAGCGCGACGCTCCGCGCCTCAAGCACGGCGGCCACGGGATCAGCCGTGGCCAGGTTCTTGCTGTTATCCACGACTGATTCCCAAGCCGGGAGGACAGTGGATCGATGGGTGCCCTATAGCACTCCTATCGATCCACCATCTTCCCGCTGCGTGCGTCGACAAGTGGCGCGCCTCTTTCATGTTGCTGTTATCCGGCATTGCGGACAAGCCCGCGCCGGACCTGCCGTGATCCGCGCCGGTTGCGGGCCAGCGCGGCGAAACCCCGACGGCGAAGAGTTATGTGGGCGGAGCGAGGAAGCCGAAGTCGTTCGGGATCATCGGTCTTGAATCGCGGCTCAGGCACGGCGGGAGCGGGAGTTACGGCGGGCGGCGATTGCCGCCTTTGCTGCCTGCATGCCGGGGATACCGCAGACGCCGCCGCTCGCGTGGGTGGCGCTGCTCGCGCAGTACAGGCCGGGGACGGGGGTGCGGTAGTCGGCGAAGCCGGGGGCCGGGCGCAGGTGGAAGAGCTGCTCGAGGGACAGCTCGCCGTGGAAGATGTTGCCGCCGATCAAGCCGTAATCGTGCTCCATCTCGTAGGGGCCGACGACGTCGCGGTGCAGGATCGCCGCCTTGAAGTTCGGCGCGACCTCGTTGTAGGTGTCGATCACCCGGTCGGCGTACTTCTCGAGTTCCTCACGGTGCGGTTCGGTGTTCCAGGTGGACGGGACCCACTGAGTGAACAGGGACATGATGTGGTAACCCTCGGGCGCGAGGGTCTTGTCGAAGGTCGTGGGGATCACGCCGTCGGAGAACGGGCGGGCGGCGGCGCGGCCCTCCCGGGCGTCGGTGAACGCGCGCTCGACGTACTCCATGGACGGGGCCATCTCCACCGAGCCGGTGTGGTGCTCCTGCAGGTGCGTGCCCGGACTGGCGGTGAAGTCGGGCAGCTCGCCGAGGGCGAGGTTGATCTTGACGACACCAGAGCGGGTCTTCCAGCGCTCGATGTCGCCGGCGAAGTCCGCCGGCAGGTTCTCCCGGCCCACGTGGTCGAGGAAGGCGGTCTTCGGGTGCAGGGAGGTGACGATGACCTTTGCCGTTATCTCATCGCCGTTGCCCAGGACGACGCCGGTGGCGCGGCCGCTCCCGGGGGCGACGGTGACCCTGGCGACGCGGGCGCCGGTCCTGATCGTGACGCCGAGGGACCTGGCGGAGCTAGCGATCGCGGCGGCGACCGCGCCCATGCCGCCCTCGGGGAAGCCCCAGCTGCCCAGGCGGCCGTCGCCGACGTCACCGATCGAGTGGTGCGCCATCACGTAGGCGGTGCCGGGCTCGTACGGGCCCGCCCAGGTGCCGATCACGCCGTTGACGGCGAGGGCGCCCTTGACCTGCGGGCTCTCGAACCAGTCGTCCAGCAGGTCGGCGATCGACATCGTCATCAGCCGCGTGACGTCGGCGATCGTCCGCACGCTGAGGCCGCGGTGGCGCCACGCTAGCCTCAGGGTGCCCGCGAGGTCCCTTGGCTTGCGGGAACCGAGGTTCGGCGGAACGGTCAGCAGCAGCGGGCCGAGCACGTCGGCCAGGCCGCCTAGCCAGGCGTTCCACTTCGGGTAGGCGTCCGCGTCCTTCTTCGACCACTTCGCGATCTCGTCGTAGGCGCGCTGTGACTCCTCTTCGTACAAGGTCAGCGACCCGCCCTCGGGGAAGGCCTGGTAGTAGGGGCCCATCGGGAAGACCTTGTAGCCGTGCCGCTCAAGCTTGAGGTCGTTGAGGATGGTCGGCGGCAGCAGGGACATCACGTAGGACAGCCTGGTGACCTTGAACTGCTGCGCGTCCGGCCAGGGCTGCTCGGTGGTGGCGGCGCCGCCGGGGGTGTCCCGCGCCTCCAGGACGAGCGTCTTCGCGCCGCTCCTGGCCAGGTAGGCGGCCGCCACCAGGCCGTTATGCCCGCCGCCGATGACGACCGCGTCGTAGCTCTCGCGTGCCATGCTGGATTGCCTCCCTGGCGCCTGCGCCGGCTTGGTGTCGCCGGCACATGTTTGACTGAACATTCAGTCTAGATTCCTGCTACGATCGTAGACAAGGCCACGGGCGACTGCGACCGGGCGGAAACGCTGGGCGACAGCACCGGGCGGCGATCCGGGCGGAGGGCTGCGAGGACACATGGCACAGGGATCCGCGGACGGTCAGGGCGGCACGGCGCGCCGTGAGCAGTTGCTGCGCTCCGCCCTTGAGGTGATCGTGGCGCGCGGTTACGCCGACACGCGGATCGCCGACGTCGCCGAGCACGCCGGGATCTCGCCCGCGCTGGTCATCTACTACTTCAAGACCCGCGACCAGCTGCTCACC
>DASZMK010000180.1:0-45072 GCA_035551855.1 Solirubrobacteraceae bacterium | reverse complement strand
CTTCGCCTGCATGCTCGGCGGCGTCGACGGGCGGACCCTGTTCATCGCCGCCGCCGAGTGGCGCGGTATGGACGCTCTGATCAGCGACGGACCGGGATTGAGCGGACAGCTACTCGCCGCCCCCGACCAACCCGCCCCACATGCAGGCCGTCCATAGCCCGTCCGGTCTACGCCTCATGGTGATGGACGCGTGTGGGTGCCGTACCGCGAACCGCCGCCCGGTCGTGATGCAGCCATGACCGGCATCGTCAATTAGCCCTGCTTCCGCTCGGCGACGAGCATCTCACCGCCGACGATAAGCCCCCCAATGCGCGGAATCTGGGCGCCGTGACGAAGCGCTTCCGGGGGCGGGCGGTTGCAGCTGTCTGGCTTTGGCGGCGAGACGCTTGCAGCTCGTCCAATGCGGGCAGGAGACCAGCGGGAGGGTCGTGTGCGTGGCCGGCGCGGGCATCGACCCCGGCCGACGGCGACCGCGGCACAGCTCCCTGGATTCTCTGAAGCGGTGAGCAGGGCGCCGCGCGGCACGCTCATCCTGCCGCCTGCAGTCCCGGTGGCCACAAGGGCGGCGTCGTGTTCCCCAACCTCCGGCTGTTCGTGATCACCTGCCTCGACCCTCGTGTCGACCCCGCCCACTTCCTCGGACTCGAGCTCAGCGACGCGATAATCGTGCGCAACGTCGGCGGGCGGGTCACCCCCGAGGTGATCAACGACGTCGCCTTCATCTGCCAGCTCACCGAGAACCTACTGCCGGACGGCCCCCTGTTCGAGGTCGCCATGATCCACCACACCCAATGCGGAACCGCCGCGCTGGCCGACGACACCTTCCGCCACCGCTACGCCCAGCGGATCAGCGCCGAAGAGTCGACCCTGCGCGGGCACGCAATCCTCGACCCCGCGGCGACGGTCACAAGCGACGTCGAGCTCCTGCGTTCCGCACCCGCCATCTCCCCGCGTGTCACCGTCTCCGGGCAGGTCTACGACGTCGTCACCGGGCTTGTGGAGACGATCCGCTCCGCCGGCCGACCAGACGCGCACGCCTCCTGCGGTGGCCTGGCGACGTCGATGTCGTGGTGAGCGGGACGATCAGCGCTCCTCAGCCAACAGGGCGGCGTACCGCTGGAGATAGAGCGGCCAGCCGCCCTCGCCACCGACGGCGTCGCGCACGCCGGGCCAGCCGTCGCCGTGGCGGTCCAGATTGCGATGCTCGAGCTCGACCCGGGTGCGTTGCGCGGTCTCGGCGATGAACCGGACCTCGACCTCGCTGGTCTTCGCCGGGTCGGCCTCCAGTTGCCACTGCGGGCTGATGTCCCAGCTGAATGCCACGCGGTTCGGCGGCTCGTAGGCAAGGACTCGTCCCCAGTGGCATTCACTGCCATCCACGCCACGGTCAAACAGGCGACCGCCGACGCGCGGCTCGAACACGGTCTCGGCGATCTCGACGCCCAGCATGTTGTGTTCGCGCGGCTTGATGCGGGCGAAGTCCCGGACGAACACGTGGAAGGCGCGGTCGATCGGCACCTCGACGATGATCTGCGTCAGGACCGAGGTCTGCTCAGTGTGGGTACTCATCTGTTCTCCTCGCTTGTTTGCTCGACGACCGTCTTGTAGTTCGCTAGCGCCTGTCCCCAGAAGCGCTCGAGGTCCGCGCGAAGCGCGGCGAGCCCGGCTGGGTCGACCTGGTAGATGCGGCGGGTCCCGGCCGGCTGGGCGATCACCAAGCCGGCGTCCTTGAGCACCTTCAGGTGCTGCGAGACCGCAGGTCGGCTGACCGGCAGATCGTTGGCCAGATCGACAACCGCCTGTGGCCGGTTCACGAGCCGCTCGAAGATCGCCTTGCGCGTCGGATCGCCGAGCGCCGCCCACGGATCCACTTGGTAAGTGCGCACGAACCGTAAGGCTACTCTTACGCTTGGCGGGCGTCAATCGCAGACGCGCAGGTCTCCGGGCTGCGTCCGGGCCGCGCCCGGGCCGGCGACTCGAAGCCCAGGAGCACGACGTTCGTGCGCTCGATCAGGAGCCGGAGATCGAAGGGCTCGACGACGAAGAGGTGCTGGCCACGGCGGCCGCCGAGAGCGGATCCAGCCGCGGCGTCGGGATCTCCGGCGCCCCTTACGCGCGGACGAGGCGGCCTTGGACGATCAGCTTGCTGGGGGTGCGCAGGATGCCCAGCGGGCTCCAGACCATCCCCAGCTCCCGGTGATCGGCCAGCGCGGTCGCGTCGATTTCCAGCTCGCCGTCGACACCGACTTCGCGCAGGCGCGCCTCCACTTCCAGCGGGATGTCCCTGTTGGCAGCGTGAAGCCGGCCGGGGGCGTTCACGGTGTCACCCTGCACTGTGGCGGCGTCGGCGATGAAGCGCACCTGCGGGTGGTCGGCCACGTCGAAGAAGTCGGCGGAACGGAGGTGCTTATCGCGCTTCTTGTGCCCGGTATCGAGGCTGTCGGCCTCGATCGTCAGCTCGATCGCCGGGCGAGCGGACAGGTCCAGCGTGCCCGCGTAGCGGTCAAAGCGGCCTTTGACGGTCATCAGCCCGTAGAAGTGGGGCACCTGGAACTCGACGGTCGATCGCGCCGGATCCAGGCGCCAGCGGCCGGTGGCAGCGACGGCCGACGCGCCGGTGTCGGTGGGGGAGGGCTCGCTGCTCATGGTTGTCTCCTTCGTGCGTGGTTGCGGCGGGTCGCCGGGGTCACATCCATGACGCACGGCGATCGTATAGTGCGCTCCACGGCTCCGCTACGCGCGCCACGTACTGCTCACGCTCCGTGACGCAAACGGCACTGAGCCCTCCGCCGAGGACGGCCGCCGGTAGAGCGCGCAAACGCCACCGGCCCGGAGTCGGATTCCACCGGGATTGGCGACGCGCGTAGTATCGGGACGTTCAAGGACGGAGGTTCGGATGTGGGTCGACGACCCGGCGGCAGCGCCGGCGGATGGCGGGTCTCACGCCACTTAGAGCCGGTGTGCGCCGGGGCTCCGCCGGCCGGCCGACCGGCGCGGTGGCACTGGGCGTGCTCATTGCCGGCGGGCTTGCGGCGGCCGACGGGGTAAGCGGCCAGCACGCGATCGTCATCGGCACCGTCGTCCTGGCTCCGTTCGTCGTGTCGATGCTGGCCCGGCCCCCGGAGACCGCCGCGGTCGCCATGGTCGCCGTTGCGCTGGTGTTTGTGAGCGGCGTATGGGACCACAACTTCGACAGCGGCGCGTACTACCTGCGTGGGGGGGTCGTCGTGGTCGGCGGGGCGCTCTCGGTGCTGGTTGCTCTCACCCGGGAGCGGACGGACCGCGACAGCGAGCGCTTTGAGCTTCTGGCGGCCATCGCTGATGTGGCCGACGGACGTCTCACGCTGGAGGAGAACGCCGCCCGGGTGTGCGCCACCCTGGTTCCGCGCGTTGCCGACATCTGTGTCCTTGACGTCGTGCACGACGGAGAGCTCCAGCGACTGGCCGTCAAGGCGTCCGGACCGGAGGCGGCGCAGCGCGAAGCCCGGCTGCGCGAACACCGTCTGCCGAGCCTCGACGAGCCGGGCCTGGCCGCCGCGGTCGCGTCCGGCCGGTCGCAGTTGCTGCCGTCGGTCACCGGGGAGAGGCCGCGCACGAACGCCGGGATCGTCGTAGCCCTCACGGGCCGCGGGCAGACCCTCGGCGCGTTGGCCCTGCTTGTCACCGGCGAGTCCGGCCGTACCTATGTACCGGAGGACCTGCGGTTCGTCGAGGTACTCGCCGGGCGGGTGGCGCTCGCACTGGACAACGCGGGACTGTTCACCGAGCGGCAGACGATGGAGTCCCAACTGACCACGGTGCTGGGCAACCTGTCGGAGGCGGTCACCGTCCAGAACCCGCGCGGCAACCTGATCTACGCCAACCATGCGGCCGCCGACATCCTGGGGTACGTCTCACCACAGCAGCTGGTGGCGACGCCGGCCGGAGACATCGCCGAGCGCTTCCGGTCCTTCCGTGAGGACGGCTCACCGCTTCAGCTCTCAGACCTGCCCGGACGGCGGGTGCTCACGGGGGAGACTCCGACGCCGCTCGTCGTACGGGTCGTCGACACGCGCACCGGCGCCCAGCGCTGGCGCATGACCAAGTCCTCCGCGGTTCGCGACAGCGCCGGCGACATCAAGATGGTCGTCAACGTCATCGCTGACATCACCGCGGTCAAGCGCGCCGAGCTCGTCCAGCGCCTGCTCGTCGAGACCGGGGAGGCGCTCGCCTCATCGCTCGATCCGCGACGCACTCTCCAGCACGTCGCCGACCTCTGCGTGCCTGAGCTCGCCGACTGGTGCGCGGTCAGCCTGCCGGACGAGCATGAGCAGTTGCGCTCTGTGGCGGTGGTGCACACGGACCCGGACAAGGTGGCTTTGGCCCAGCGCGTCGGCGAGCGATATCCGGTCGCGCTGGATGGGCCGGGCGGTGCCGCCCAGGTGTTTCGCGATCAGCTGGAGGTGTGCACCAACGACATCACGGACGAGATGCTCATCGCCGCGGCCAAGGACGACGAGCACCTCGAGGCGCTGCGAAGCCTCGGCATGCGCGCCGCGCTGGTTGTGCCGATGACCAGCGGCGGACGCAGCATCGGCGTGCTCAGCCTGGTCAGCGCCGAGTCGGGACGCAGCTTCGGCGAGGAGGACGTCGCGCTGGCCAGCGAGCTGGCGCGGCGCGCCGCCACCGCGGTGGAGAACGCGCGGCTGTATAGCGAGCGATCCAGTATCGCGCGCACGCTTCAGACCAGCCTGCTGCCGGACGCCCTGCCCCACCTGCCCGGCTGGCGGACCGCGACCCTGTATCGCCCGGCCGGAGACGAGAACCAGGTCGGCGGCGACTTCTACGAGGCGGTTCCGCTGGATGGAGAGTGGGTGCTGGTGGTGGGCGACGTCACCGGCCGCGGCGCGCCCGCTGCCTCGCTCACCGGTCTGATGCGCCATACCCTGCGCACCGCCGCGACTCTCACCGGCTCCGTCACGCGTGCCCTGGAGAAGCTCAACTCCGACCTGATCGCTCGCCCGCAGCTGTCTCTGTGCACCGCCGTCTGTCTGGTGCTGCGCGACCGCGACGGCCAGACGCAGGCCGACATTCTCTGCGCCGGCCATCCGCCGCCCATTCTCATCCGAGGCGGGGCTGCCGAGGAGGTCGGCCGGTTCGGGCCGATGCTCGGCGCGTACACCGACGCCTGCTGGGAGCCGTGGACTGTGGCTGTCCGGCCGGGCGACGTCCTGGTTCTCTACAGCGATGGTCTGCTCGACGCCACCGGATCAGTGGACCGTTTCGGCGCCGAGCGGCTACGCCGGACGCTGACGGGCGCCAGCGGCGCGCACGACGTGATGGCCCGCATCAAGCGGGCCCTTGCCGAGTTCCAGGTGGGGGCTCAGGCCGATGACACGGCGGTGCTCGCCGTCGAGCGGATCGGCGCGCCGGCCGACCTGATGGCCGGTGGTCCAGGGCTCGCCCGCGGAGAGACGGGAGATGCCCGGGCCGCGCCCGGCCCGGATGTATCCCCCCTGTCCTGACACCGGCCGGCCTAACCGGCCGTCGCCCGGTTGGACTGCCGCCGGAGTGGGAGCTAGCCGTTGTCGAGGCGCGCGGCGATCACCAGGGCGGCCCGTTCGTGTGCCGCGTACGTGGCGCGAAGCGCCGGCTCGACGTCGTCGCCGTCAGCGCCCGCCGGCGGAGGATGGGCGACGAGCAGAGCACGGACCTCCTGGCCAAGCGGCTCGCCGCCGACCATGTCGGCGAGGGCCGCCAGGGCATCCGCGCGCACCCGCGCGCCCTCGACGAATGATCCGATGACCGTCTCCCGCGTCAGCGCGGCGCCTCCGAACACGCGCGCATGAAGGACGGCCGGGTTGACCGCATGGGGCTGGATGAGGCCACGACGTGCCCGGGCCGACAGTCCGGCGGCGGTCGCCAGGTGGTCGATCGCCCGGGTGACCCCCTGGGCGTCCACGGGGAGTGACGCCTGCATCTCCGGCGGCAGACGGGACATGAGGTTCGCGTGCTCGGCGGCGGCGTCGCTGAGCAGGGCCTCGACGCGACCACGGTGGGAAACGGCCATGGCCTCCACGGTAGTCACCTCCGGGAGGTTGTGACGGAGGTCGGCAGCCTGATCAGTCAGCGGAGGTCGGCAGGCTGATCAGTCAGCGGAGGTGGTCTGCTCCCGGTCCAGCAGCCCCAGGGTGGCCAGGATCGCCGGTCCCACCGATTCCTGTGGGTCGAGGATGAGCGCCGCCGCCTCGCTACGGGAGCGAACGCCGAGCTTCGTGAATGCCGACGACAGGTGGCTCTTCACCGTGCTCTCGGCCAGGAACAGGCGGGCTCCGATCTGGCCGTTGGTCAAACCCGTCACCACCATGCCGAGGATCTGCTTCTCCCGAAAAGAGAGGGGTGGCTTGCGAACGCTCGTCCGCAACAGGGCGGGAACGGATGTCTGGCCTGCCAGCACCGCCGCGACGGTGGGGGCGAGCGCAGTCGCGAGCTGCTCGAGGAAGACGACTCCGTCCGCTCCTCCATCGATCGCCCGGCGAACGCTCCTGCCGTTGGCCGCGTCGCAGACGACGACGATCCGCAGACTGTCCTGGGTGCGCTTGAGCTCGCGCAGCACAGACAGATCGCCGCTCGTCACCTCGTCGCAGTGGATGATCAGCACGTCCGGCGCAGCCGGCTCAGGACCGACTTGGGCGGCCGAGGCCGCGCCGCGCACCCGGAGCGCCGTACCGCCCAGTGCGGCCACGCTGCGCGTGCGGACATCCGGGTTCTCGGCCGCGACCACCACCAACGGGGCGTCGAGCGGTTCGATTCCGGCGCGGGCTTCAACGGCGATGCTGGTCATCTGTTCTATGAACGGGTGGTCTCGTACCCTGCTTCCGGTGTTCCGGCCGGCGTGGACCCGCTGTGCGCCGGAGAGACACCGCCGGCGTTTATTAAGAACGCACACCTTGTCGTGTATCACCATTGGCATGGGTGGGGCCGCTGGTGTACCGTGGCGCCGTGCCGACGGGAGAGGAGAGCGACGGCGTGCTTGCGGTGGACGAGATCTCGGTGTCGTTCGGCGGGATCACCGCCCTGGACGGGGTCTCGATGTCGGTCTCCAAGGGAGAGGTCCTGGGGGTGATCGGACCGAACGGAGCCGGCAAGACGACGCTGTTCAACGTCATCTGCGGTTTCGTGAAGCCGTCGTCGGGCACCCTGAGCTGGCACGGGAAGCCACTGACGCGGGTGCGTCCGCATCGGCTCGCCGACCTGGGGATCGCCCGGACGCTGCAGGGCGTCGGGCTCTTCGCCCAGCTCACGGTTGTCGACAACGTCATGGTCGGAGCTGAGCGGTTTCGCCGCACCGGCGTCGCCGGCGCCCTCGTGGCCCTCCCGCGTGTCGATCGAGATGAGCGCGCTCTGCGAGAGCGGGCATACGCCGCGTTGGAGCGACTGGGCTGCACCGATGTCGCCGGCCGTCTCCCCGCCGAGCTGCCGTATGCCGTGCAGAAGC
This sequence comes from Solirubrobacteraceae bacterium, assembly GCA_035551855.1. Classification (GTDB taxonomy): domain Bacteria; phylum Actinomycetota; class Thermoleophilia; order Solirubrobacterales; family Solirubrobacteraceae; genus Palsa-465. The sequence goes on along the minus strand of DASZMK010000180.1, from coordinate 37,595 downwards.
GGGTGGCCCTGGCCCGTGCACTGGTCTCAGACCCGGAGCTCCTGCTCCTCGACGAGCCCGCCGGAGGTCTGGACGCCGGTGAGCTGTCGGCGCTGGCCGAGACGATCACCACGCTCGGCAGCTCGATCGCCGTGATGCTCGTCGACCATCACATGGACGTGGTGACGTCGGTGTGCGACCGGGTCGTGGTCCTTGATTTCGGCCGGGTGATCGCGGCCGGCGAGCCGGCGGTGGTACGGGCGGATCCTCGGGTGCTCGAGGCCTACCTCGGGCGCGAGGCCGAGCCGAGCGCGGGTGTGGCGAGCGGACCCCGTGATGCTGTCGGTTGAAGGGCTGACGACCGAGTACGGCCCGGTGCGAGCCGTCGACGACGTGTCGCTGCAGGCGGCGCCCGGAACGGTGACGGCCGTGCTCGGCGCCAACGGCGCCGGCAAAACCTCCCTGCTGCGCACCATCACCGGCCTGGTGCCGGCGCGCTCCGGCCGGGTCAGGCTGGACGGCGAGGACATCACCCGGCTGGCGGTTGAGGCCATCGTCCGCCGTGGCGTCGCGCACGTGCCGGAGGGGCGGGGCGTGATCTCGGAGCTGACAGTGGATGAGAATCTCCGCCTGGGCGGGCTGTGGCGCGGCCGCGACGCCGCACCGGCCAGCGACATCTACGACCTCTTCCCGCGCTTGGCCGACCGCCGGCGCCAACCCGCGTCCCGCCTGTCCGGCGGCGAACGCCAGATGCTCTCGGTCGGTCGCGCGCTGATGGGCCGGCCGCGGGCGCTGCTGCTCGACGAGCCCTCGCTGGGGTTGGCGCCCGTCATCGTGGCGCAGATCATGACGATGATTCGCTCCCTCGCCGACAACCTCGGCCTGGCCGTCGTGCTCGTGGAGCAGAACGCCCGGAGCGCGCTGTCGATCGCCAACCGCGGGATCGTGCTCAGCCTGGGGCATGTGGTCGCTGACCGCGAGCCCGGGGAATTGGCCGCCGACGAGCGCCTCCGCCACGCCTATCTCGGCTTCTGAGGCGCTCATGACCAAGTTCATCGATCTCACGCTGAGCGGCATCTCCACCGGCGCCATCTACGCCGCCGTGGCTCTGGCGCTGGTGTTGATCTGGCGAGCGACGCGGATCGTCAACTTCGCCCAGGGCGCCATGCTGATGATCACCACCTACATCGCCTCCGCGGTGATCGGCGCGACCGGCTCCTACTGGCTGGGCTTTGCCACCGCGCTCGCCTGCGGGCTCGTCTTCGGCGCCGTCGTGGAGCGGGTCCTCATCCGGCCCGTCGAACACGCCCCCCCGCTCAACCCCGTGATCCTCACCCTCGGGCTGTACACGCTGCTCGTCGCCGTGGCCGGGATGATCTGGGGCAGCACACCGCGCTCGTTCCCCGCCGCCTTCTCGCTGCGCGGCTACGCCGTCGGCGGGACGCGGCTGCTGTTCACGCCCAACGACACGTTCGTCGTGCTCGTCGTCGTCGCCGTGGCCGCAGGGCTGGCGCTGCTGTTCCGGGCCACTCCGCTCGGCCTGCAGATGCGCGCAGCGGCGTTTGCCCCGGAGGTGGCGCGTCTGCTCGGCGTGCGCGTGGCGCGGATGTTCACCGTCGGCTGGGCGCTGGCCGCCGTCGCCGGCGCCCTGGCCGGGGTGCTCGTCGCGCCGTCGGTGTTCCTGGGACCCAACAGCTTCGATCCCATCCTCGTCAGCGGCTTCGTGGCGGCCGTGCTCGGTGGGCTGGACAGTCCACCCGGAGCGGTGATCGGTGGGCTCGTGCTGGGGCTGGCGCTGTCGTACGTGTCCGGATACGAGGGGTCGGCATTGGCCCCGCTGGCGGCGCTCGTGATCCTCGTCGCCGTCCTGATGCTGCGCCCCGGAGGCCTGTTCGCGGCCAGCTCGGAGCGGCGCGTATGAGCGTCGTGACGCGCGCGCGGGCCGTGCTCGGCCGCAGCACACTGGCCCGCTCGCTGGCGTGGGTGATCATCGCGGCCGTCGCTCTGATCCTCGTCAGCGAGGCGCTGAGCCCGTACAACAACCTGCAGTTGGCGACGGGCGCGTACTACTTCGCGGTTCTGGCCGGGCTGACCGTGCTGGCCGGCCAGAGCGGTCAGATCTCCCTGGGCCACGGGGCGCTGATGGCCGTCGGCGCCTACACGGCCGCCCTGCTGATCGGCAACGAGGGGTGGGCCGTCCTCCCCGCCATCATCGTCGCGGTGCTCGTGACCGCGATCGTGGGGGTGCCGGTCGGCGTCGCCGCCAGCCGGCTGCGCGGCCCGTACCTGGCCGGGGCGACGCTGGCCTTCGCCGTCGGCCTGCCTGCGCTGGCCGACAAGTTCCCCTCGCTGTTCGGCGGGGAGAACGGCCTGACGATCAACCCGCCGGCGGTGCCGTCATCTCTGGGATCGGCGTTCCCGCTCGAGCGCTGGGAGGCCTGGATCGCCGGCGCGGGCGCCCTCGCCGTCCTGTTCGTGCTCCACAACCTGACGACCGGAGGTGTCGGCCGGGGATGGCGAGCTGTGCGCGACGACGAGATCGCCGCCTCCCTGTGCGGGCTGCCCGTGGGGCGGACGCAGTCGCTGGCGTTCGTGGTCAGCGCCGGTTGCGCCGGCCTGGGCGGCGCGCTGCTGGCGGTCGTGCTTCAGCTGGCCCAGCCGGGGGCGTTCCCGTTGCAGCTGTCGCTGTCGTTGCTGACCGGCGTCGTGCTCGGCGGGCTGGGCTCCGTCGTCGGCGCCGTCTGGGGGGCGGCGCTGTTGACCCTGCTACCCAACTGGACCAACGACCTGGCCAACTCGTTCTCCCTGTCGACCCGCATCTCCGAGCAGTTGCCGCTGGCCATCTACGGCGTCGTGCTGATCCTGGCGATGATCCTCTGGCCGAGCGGCATTCAGGGCGGGCTCCGCGCGCTGGCCGCGCGGCTGGGCCGCGGACGCCACGCTGCCGCTCAGGCCTCGCTCGACGATGGCCGGTCAGCGTGAGCGCGGGCGGCTCGACGGCGCCCGCCGGAGCTCGGCGTGACACGGGGCACGCCCAGCAGCGCCGCCTCGACCTCGCGCAGGCGCGTGTGGTCGCCACGGATGCCGAACGCGGCGTCGTTGTAGAGGAACGCCTCGGCGAGGCGGACGATCGCATAGGCCAGGGTCTGCGGATCGGCCGGCGGGTCATACCGTCCGGCGGCAGCTTCGCCGGCGATCAGCTCCGTGATGCAGGCCACCGAACGTGGCTGGACGCCCCCGTCGCTGGCCGTCAGCAACCGCAGCGCCGCCGCCCGCTCCTGCTCGACAAAGCGCCGGAGGGCGGTGGAGTGGGTCAGCCAGCGATTGACACGGTCGAAGACCTCGAGCAGCCCCGGCGCTCCGCGATGCCGGACTCGGCTGCGGGCGCGGGTGACGAGCGCCTCCAGTTCAGTGGCGATGACATCGGCGAGCAGCCGCTCGCGTGAGCCGAACCACCGGTAGATCGTCGCCCGCCCCAGGCCCAGCTCCCGGGCCACGATCGTCACGTCGACCCGCTGCCCGGCGAGGAACTGCGCGCGCGCCACGCGGAGAACGTCGTCGCGCGAAGCGGTGGGCGGACGGCCGCGACGGGACGGCGGACGGGCTGTTGCAGACCTCATCCCACCACCTTAGTATTTGAAACGTACGAGGGAGGACGTATCAATTTGCTAGTGCCGGATGACGGTGCGAGCAGAGCGGCTGATGTCGATGGCCGGCCATCACAATCGGAGGAGGAGGAGAGATGGGATCTGTCACACGCCGGCGGCTGGCGGCTGCGGCGCTCGCTGCGTGTCTCGCCGTCGTCGCGGGCGGCTGCGGTTCGTCCAATGGCGGCGGGGCAGGAGGCGCCGCTGCTCCCGGCGTCACCGCCAAGAGCATCACCTTCGGAACCCACCAGCCACTGACGGGGCCGGCGGCCCCCGGCTACAGCGAGATCGCGCCCGCCTCCCAGGCGTTCTTCGACTACGTCAACGCCCACGGCGGGGTCTTCGGCCGCAAGCTCCACCTGATCATCAAGGACGACGCCTACAACCCCACCAACACCGTGAACGTCGTGCATCAGCTCGTCCTCCAGAACAACGTGTTCGCGATGTTCGAGGGTCTGGGCACGCCCACCCACACCAAGGTCGTCGGCTTCCTCAACTCCTCGAAGGTTCCGGACCTGTTCGTCGCCTCCGGATGCCCATGCTGGGACAACGGTGCCAGTCAGCCCTACACCTTCGGCTGGCAGCCCAACTACACGATCGAGGGCAAGATCCTCGGCCAGTACATCAAGCAGCACCTCGCCGGCGCCAAGATCGGCGTTCTCTACCAGGACGACGACTTCGGCAAGGGTGGACTGGCCGGAATCCAGGCCGAGGTGCCGCCCTCGAGCATCGTCGCCAAGGAGCCATACGAGTCCGGGACGACCACGTTGGCGTCGCAGGTGACGGCGATCAAGGCGGCGGGCGCCAAGGTGATGATCGACTTCACCGTGCCGATCTACACGGCGATCGCGCAGCTGACCGCCTTCACCCTCGGCTACCACCCCCAGCTCGCCGTCTCCAGCGTCGGCATCGACCCGACGACCGTCGGCGCGCTGCTCAAGACGGTCTCCAAGGGCAAGGCCTCCGGAACCGGGCTCATCGAGGGCGCGATCACCGACGGCTACCTGCCGTCCTCAAGCGACACCTCGAACCCGTGGATCCAGCTGTTTCTCAAGATCCACAACCAGTACGACCCGCGGGCGCCGTTCGACGGCAACGTCGAGTTCGGCATGGCGAGTGCCTACACCCTGGTGCAGGCACTCGAGGCCGCCGGCAAGAACCTGACCCGCCAGAAGCTCGTCAACGCCGTCGCCGCTGACGGCGCCAAGTGGATGGGCCCGGGGCTCGTCCCGTTCCGCTACGGCGGGACGCAGCACGGCGGCTACGGCGGGGCGGAGATCGGCCAGGTGCGCAACGGCAAGATCGTCCTATCCGGTGGACCCATGACGACGTCTCCGACGGCGGGCAGCGCGATCACGCCGTACTCCGGCACGCAGCCCGCGCCGCCGAGCACCGGGATTCCCAGCAGCTGATCCTCCCAGGCGCGGTGGCCGCCCCGGTGTTCCTTGGGGGCGGCCACTGCTCTGGCCGTGGGAGGCCCAGGCGAGCCCGGCGAGACCGCCGTCGGCAAGGAAGATGGGGCGGGCAGCCCGCAGCCGGCCATCGCTGGGACCGGGGAGCATGCAGAGCGCGATAAGTCTCGGCCCAGCGAGCATGCAGAGCGCGACAAATCTCGGCCCGCGGCGATGATTTGGCGCAAAACGCGGGCGGTGCGTGCGCGTGGTGAAAGACATCTCGGCGGGTGTGGGATTTGTCGCGTGGTGCACGCCGGAAATCGGGGTAGCGGGCCGGAAGGGCCCTCCGCCTGTGCTCCCCCACGGTCAAGCCGTCCAACGCCGCCCGAGCGGGGCCAGATGACCAGAACCTACGCGAACCGCGCCGGCGTGCGCGCGTGCACGAGCGCCGCCTCGAGCTCGGCCGCGAGCGCCCCCGGGTCTCCGCCGGCGGCCAGCCAGTGCTCCAGCCGCGCGGTCACCGCCCGGCGTGCTACGTCATCGGCGCGCAGCAACTCCGACAGCCCGCGGCTCCGCCAGGTGGTGCGCGGAGCGCACCGGTGGCGGACGGAGTCATAGCGCTCTCTGAGCGCGGTCACCCAGACGTCTTCGCCGTCGCTGAGCTCGGCCGCCAGGAGCCGCGCGATGCGGGCGGCCGCGAGCGAGCGCAGGCCACCCCGCAGCCGCGCCGGGTTGGTGTCCTGGACCGGGGCGCACGCGCAGGCGAACAGCATCCGGGCGGCTTCGCGCTCCTCCGGTGTCCACGCCGGAGGCACCGACCGCAGGCCCAGAGCCAGCCAGAGACGGGACGTCCCCGCCGCCACGATCCGCCCGGCCTCGTCGGCGGCACAGGAGAGGAAGGCGCCGAACTCCGGCAGCGCCGTGGCCAGCCGCCGCATCTCCTCCAGGTCCGGGCGCTCGCCGCCGCGAACCGGCGTCAAGGTCGCGACGACGCCGCTGGCGGCAGCGAACGCGCTCTGGAGCCCGTCCGGTTCAGCGCCGAGCCGGATGCGGTCCAGCGCGTCGCGCAGCTGCTGCAGGTATGGCGCCGCGTGGACCGGGACCGGCGGACCGGTCGCCTCCCGTCCAGGGCCGCTGATCGCGTCGGTGCAGAGCTGGGGTTCGTTGTCAGATACGAGCAATCCGTTACTCGCGCGGGACGGTGGCCTGGCCGGACCGGAGGATATGGACGCCGCGGGCGTTGGTCAAACTGAGAGGAGCAACGTGGCGGCGCCGGCTGTCTTTCCGGGGCGGCGAGAGGGCGTTCCGCGGGCCGGGGCCTGCGGGCTCGACACGCCGGCCGCCGCCAGATGGCTCAGCGCTGTCCCGCCCGGATCCGCTCGCGGAGCTCGCGCTGCTCGCGCCGCTCCCGCCTTCGCCGCCGGCGGACCTCGCGCGGCGGACGCAGCGTAATCGGCTCGTTGCGGGTGCGCCGGAGGATCACGAATGCGACCGTTCCCCACATCGCCGGGATCCACAGCGCGATGCCGTGGTAGACGACGGTCGCGGCGGTCGCGAGCGTCGCCGGCGTCCCGTAGAGGACGAACATCCCCACCAGGCTCCCGTCGAGGACGCCGATGTTGCCCGGGATCGGCACGAGGTTCGACAGGTAGCCGATCTGGTAGGCGAGCACGATCGTCGACAGGGGCGGCACCGGCCCGGCGGCCGCGAAGCATGCCGCCAGCACGCCGATGTCGCACCAGAGAAAGGCGATCGCCCCGATGATCCGCCAATCCGGCTTGAACAGGACCTGCTCGGTCTGGCGGATGCTGGAGGAGATCTCCACGAATATCGTCCGGACACGGCCCGGAGGGCGGCGGGCCGCCAGCCGGTCGGTCACCGGCGGCAACGCCAGGAAGAAGGCGAGAACGGCGACGCCGACGGCCCCCGGCAGGAGGCTGAGCAGGGCGTCCTGGGGGCCGGGGAGGATGCCGGCGTAGAGGGCGAGGCCGACAACCGCGAGCGTGATCACGTTGATGGCGCTCGTGAGCAGGAAGAGGACCGCCGAGCGTTCCGCCACGCGCTTGGGATCGCCGCCGCGCTCGACCAGCACCCAGGCTCCCACCGCAAGGCTCCCCGCGCCGCCGAGCGAAACCGCGGCGCCGGCCGCCAGTTCGCTGAGCGCGACGCGGGCGCCGAAGCGAAGCGGGGCGCGCTCGAACACCTGGAGGAAGGCGATCACGTAGCCGATGCACGACAGGATCTCCAGGGCCACCGCGGCGAGCACCCATCCGAGCTTCATCTCCGCAACCTGGTCGGCGACCCCGTGAAGGCCGGGCACCGCGAGGAGCAGCCCGGCAACGAGCGCGATGAGGATGGCGAGCGAGATCAGCCCGCGCCACAGGCTCCGGCCGGGATCCTCGTCGTCGCGCCCGGGGCCGCCCGCTGCCGCGGCGTCGACCCCGGGACCGCCTGTTTCACCGGCATCGACCGGAGGGTCACCGCCCGTCTCGCGAGGATCAATGGGTCGATTGCCGGGCGTGTCAGACCCGGTGGGGGGCTCGCCGGGGGAACCGGGATCGTCGGCGGGCGCCGGCATGATTGACAATTCAATCAGTGTCCCGAGTCGAAGTCCCTGGAGAACGGATCATTGGGCTGCGCGCCGGCAACCCCGGCCCGTTCACCCTGACCGGAACGAACACGTGGATCGTCGGCGCGGGACCGGCCTGGCTCGTCGATCCCGGCCCGGCGCTGGACGAGCACGTCACGGCCGTCGTGGAGGAGGTCGGCCGCCGGGGAGGTCTCGGCGGCATCGCCCTCACCCATGATCATCCGGATCATGCCGCGGCGGTGCCGGAGATCCGCGCGCGCTTTCCGGCCGCGCCCCTGGCGGCCGCCCGGGGGGAGGTCGATCAACGACTGACCGACGGAGAGCGCTTCGGTCCCCTGGAGGTCCTGGCCACCCCCGGCCATGCCCCGGACCACGTGGCGTTCGTGATCGGCACGGCGGCGCTGACGGGGGACGCCGTGCTCGGCGAGGGCAGCGTCTTCATCGCGCCTGACCCCGGCGCCCTCGCCGGCTACCTCAGCGGCCTCGAGCGCCTCCGGCGGCGCGAGCTCACCGTGCTGCTGCCGGGGCACGGCCCGGTCGTCGAGGACCCGGCGGCCAAGCTCGACGAGTACGTCGAGCACCGCCTGACCCGGGAGCGCCGGCTGCTCGCGGCACTGGCGGGCGGGGCGCGAACCGTTTCGGAGATGCTCGAGGCCGCCTGGGCCGACGTTCCTGAGCTCCTGCGTCCGGCAGCCACCGTGACGCTCGCCGCGCACCTGGACAAGCTGGCGGCTGAGGGCCGGCTGCCGGCCGGGGTGCAACGCCCCAGCGGCCCGGAGCGGACGCCGTCAGAGCCGGGTTGAGCTGTCAGTTCCCCGTCATCGTGAACACGGCGACGGTGCGAGACCCCCGCTTTGCGCCTGACTTGCCGGACCGGCTGCGGATCGATCCGGTTGTGGTGGCGGGGGCCACCGTCGCGCCGCCTTGCGGGCCGCTGCCGGTGCTCGTGGCCGAGCCCGTGGACGCCGCCGTCTGGCCTGAGGAGCCGCCGCTCGATGCGGTGGCGCCGGAGCCGGCGGTGGATGGTGATGTGCTCGAGGAGCCCGTGCTCGACGGCGAGGACGATCCCGCCGTCACCGGCGAGGACGAGGCCGTCCCGGTTGAGGACGCCGAGGTGGTGCCGCCCGTCGCCGACGGCGTGGATGCGGCCCCCGTCGCGGGCGTGGATGCCGTCGTGGGTTGTCCCGGACCGGGGCCGAGGGCGGTGGCCACGTAGTAGAGGTCTGGGTCCATGCGCTGGGAGATGGGCTGCGACGAGCTTGAGCCGGCGGTGTGGCGCGTGATCCGATGAGACACGGCGGTGGCCGGAGCCACGCTGCCGGCCGGCGTCGCCGCGGCCGCGGTGGAGGCGGTGGCGGTCGCGGGTGGGGACGGCACCGCTGGACTGCCGATCGCGACGCCGCCGGACGCCGCGCCGCCGCGATCCACGTCGGCATGGACGATCCGGACAACCCGGTGCCGGTGGGAGTGGGGAACGACCGGCCGGGCGATGTGCTGGAGCTCGATGGCGCCTCCGGCGGTGACCACGGCGGCGGCGAGGAGCGTCACGACGTGTCCGGCGCCCGCCGCCGCGCCGAACGATCCCGCGGCGGCGGTTGCGGCAGCCGCCCCACCGCCGGCCACGGCGCCGCTTCCCGCGGCGGCGCCACCGCCGCCGGCGCTACCCAGCCCCAGCAGCTTGGCGATCACGCCGATCGGCCCGAGCGCCGGCACAAACCCGGCCAGCTGGCGGCTGACACCACGGACCTCGGAGCGGAACTGACGACAGCTGGGGCAGTCGCGAATGTGGCGCCGGGCCAGCCCGCTCGTGCGTACGCCGCGGTCGTGAGACTCGATGAGATCCTCGCGGATCCGGGCGCAGGACGTGTCGCGTGCCTCGTGCGCCTGGGCCAGGCCGACGCGCGCCCTGACCAGCAGCGACTTCACCGCGGGAACCGAGACCCCGAGCGCGCCGGAGACATCGGCGTAGGTCATGCCGCCGAGCTCGCGCATCAGGAGGGCCGACCGCTGTTGATCCGGGAGCCGCTGGACATCGGCGATCAGGCGGCGCAGGGCGTCTCGCTGCTCTGTCTGAGCCACCGGATCCGGCCCATCGCCCGCCGTCATTTGCGGGATTTGCTCGGTCGGAACCGTCTGGGGCCGGCGCAGCTCGTCGATGCAGCGGTTGTGGGCGACGCGGTACAGCCAGGCGCGCAGCGCCAGCTCCCGGCGACTGGCCCGCAGCCCGGCGTAGGCGCGGACGAAGATCTCCTGCACGGCATCCTCGGCGTCCGCCGTCGAGCCCGCGAGCATCTGGCGCGTATAGGCGAACAGCCGTGGCCGATAGCGGTCGTGGATCGCCCGGAAGGCCTCGTCGCTGCCGGACCGGAACATCGAGACCAGCTGGTCGTCGGATCGGATCCGGAGCAGGGGAGGGCCAAGGGCGGTCCTCGTGCGCGCCAGTCCGACCGTTGCTGGGATGGCGGAAGCTTCCACTTGAACCCGCGCCCATGCTACCGGCTGCCCCGGGGGAACTGTCCAGCTTTTGCTCACTTCGCGTAGGAAATGTCGACGTAACGTCGATGTCTCATCTGCCGTAGCCGCTCCGGGTGCATCAGCGCCGGAGTCGCTTTAGGCTTCGTCGCCTGAGTCGACTGCCGGAAAGGGACGACATGACCGACGTTGTAATCGCCTCCGCCGCTCGCACCGCGATCGGCTCCTACGGCAGGGGACTGGCCGGTGTGCCCCCGTCCGATCTGGGCGCCATCGCGGCAACGGCGGCAATGGACCGGGCCGGGATCGACCCCGCCCAGGTCGACCATGTGGTGTTCGGCAACGTGATCCACACAGAGCCCGCCGACGCCTACATGGCGCGCGTCGTCTCGATCAAGGCCGGCATGCCCAAGGAGGTGCCCGCGTACACGGTCAACCGCCTGTGCGGAACCGGCGTCCAGGCGATCGTCTCCGCGGCTCAGGCGATCCAGACCGGCGAAGCCGAGCTCGCCGTGGCCGGCGGAGCCGAATCGATGAGTCGCGGGCCGTACTGGCTCCCGGCGGCCCGCTGGGGGGCGCGGATGGGGGAGGCCGAGGTGGTCGACCCGGTCATGGGGGCGCTCACGGATCCGTTCGAGTCGATCCTGATGGGCGTGACCGCCGAGAACCTGGCCGAGCGCGGGTCCATCTCCCGTGAGCGCCAGGACGAGTTCGCCGTCCGCTCACACCGATTGGCGTCCGCGGCGCGGGCCGCCGGGCGGTTCGACGACCAGATCGTCGCCGTCCCGGTCAGGTCCCGGCGCCAGGAGACCTCGTTCGACCAGGACGAGCACATTCGCGAGGACGCATCCGTCGAGGCGATGGGCCGGCTCAGGCCGGCGTTCAAGCCGGACGGGACGGTGACGGCCGGCAACGCGAGCGGGATGAACGATGCCGGGGCAGCCGTCGTGCTGATGAACGCAGCGCGGGCCGCCGAGCTCGGCACCCCGGTGCTGGCCCGGATCCTGGCCTACGCCAGCTGCGGCGTGGATCCCTCCATCATGGGCATCGGCCCCGTGCCCGCCGTGCGCAAGGTCCTCGAGCGGTCCGGACGCCGCCTCGAGGACGTGCAGGTCATTGAGCTCAACGAGGCGTTCGCCGCCCAGGCACTGGCGGTCATCGATGAACTCGGACTCGACGCGGAGAAGGTCAACCCCAACGGTGGCGCGATCGCGCTCGGCCATCCCATTGCCGCCACCGGAGCGGCGCTCACCGCCAAGATCCTCGACGAGATGGAGCGGCGTGACCTGGAGCTGGGGCTCGTGACCCTCTGCATCGGCGGCGGCCAGGGAATCGCGCTGCTCCTCGGCCGCGAGTAACCCGGCCACAATGGCTGCGCCGGTACTCTGCCAGCAAATATGGATGCCGCATCGGGAATTGGGCTTCCGGTCGCGTTCGGCGCGGGGCTGATCTCGTTCCTGTCGCCGTGCGTCCTGCCGCTGGTGCCCGGGTACATCTCGGCGGTCGCCGGTGGTCAGCCGGGGGAGATCCGCACGCGACGGGTGATCGGCCCCAGCCTCGCCTTCGTCGCCAGCTTCTCGTTCATCTTCATCGTCCTGGGACTGCTCGGCCAGCGCGCGCTCCGCTCGGCGCTGACCGGACCGACGGCGCTGAAGATCTCCGGAGCGGTGATCGTGGTCATGGGCGTGCTGTTCGTGCTCGCCCCGTTCGTGCCCGCGCTCTCGCGAGAGTGGCACGTGTCCAGGCTGATGGCCCGGGCCGGTCGCGGCGGCCCGGTCCTGACCGGTGCGGCCTTCGCGCTCGCCTGGACCCCGTGCACGGGACCCACGCTGGGGGCGATCGTGACGGCGGCGGGCACCTCGAATTCGGCGTCGCGGGGGGCCATCCTGCTCGCCGTCTACTGCGCCGGGCTCGCCGTCCCGTTCCTGGTCACCGGCGTGGCGTTCGGCACCGCCACCTCGGCCTTCGCGGTCATCAAGCGCCACTACCCGCTCATCATCGGCCTCGGTGGCGCCGTCCTCATCTCGATGGGCGTGCTGATCTGGACCGGTGAGTTCACGCAGCTCAACGTGACCGTCAGCCACTGGATCCAGTCCCTGGGGCTGCCGAACCTCAACGCCGACACCTAGTCAAGGCTCGCGCCGACCGATGGGCCGCGCCGGGTCGGTGCAGGCCACTAGCCTCGGAGGCATGGGAACGTTTCTCTCGCGCTGCGCGGGACCGACGCTCACCGTGCTGACCGCCACCTCGGTGGCGGCGTGCGGCTCCGGGGGATCGACGAGCTCGTCGCATTCCGTGTCGCGCACGTCGGCCGCCTCGCCCTCGACGTCGTCCCAGGTCCCGACGTCCCCGCAGGCCTCGACACCAGCCCAGACCTCGACGTCCCAGCAGGCCTCGACGTCTGCGCAGGCCTCGGCGGCGTCCGTGCCGGGTGGCTGCACGCCCGCTCACACCGCGGTCTCGTTCGGCCAGGCGGGCGCGGGCACCGGTCACGCCGGCCTCACGCTGCTGTTCCGCAACTCAGGCTCGGCCGCCTGCACGTTGACCGGCTATCCCGGTGCTGCCCTGGTGGCGGCGACCGGGCGCCGCGGTCAGCTGCAGGTCGCCCGTACCCCGCAGGGCTACATGGGCGGGCTTTCGCCCGGGGCGCGGGCCAACCCGGTCGTCGTCCTGGCCCCCGGGCGATTCGCGTCGGCGATCCTGGAGGGCCTTGACTTCAACCCGGTGACCACGGGAGCCTGCCCGGCCTACTCCTCGTTGCTCGTGACGCCGCCAAACCAGCGCGTCACCGTGCGCGTGGCCCGGTCCCTGTCGATCTGCGATCCCACCGTCCATCCCGTCGTCTCCGGGACGGCGGGGCGTCAGGCGTCGTAGCCGGGCTCACCCGGAAGCACGATTCGCGCCGTCTCCCCGGTGCCCAGGACGCGCGGCTGGACCGGCACGACTGTCTGTCTCCGGGCGTGCTCGAGCAGCACGGCCGCCGAGGTGAAGTCCCGGAGCTGCTCGAGATGCTTGATCGTCGGAAACACCAGAAGGATCTCGCCCGCCCGCGCTGCGGCGAGCGCGCCTGACGGTGTGAACCAGCCGGCGTCGACCACCTCGGAGCCGTCGATCCGGGGCTCGGCGCCCTCGGGCGCCGACGCGAGAAAGAACCACGTGTCGTAGCGGATCCTCACAGCCGCGGGGGTGATCCAGCGAGAGAAGGCGACCAGCTCCGCCGGATCGGCGAGCGCGACCCCCGCCTCCTCGCCCAGCTCGCGGACCGCGGCGGCGCGCAGTCCGGCCTCGCCCTCGCCGTCATCGGCGCTGACGGCGCCGCCGGGAAAGACCCAGGCTCCGCCCATGAACCGGGCCTGCGGGTTGCGCTGCGCCAGCAGCACCTCCAGCCCGCCCGCACCGCCCCTCAAGAGGATCACCGTCGCCGCCACGCGGGGAACGGTCTCAGGGCCGGGGTTGAGCTCCTCGCCGGGACCAGGGCGCACGTTCTCCACGGCTGCGACCCTACACTCACCAGGGGCCGCCCTGCCGCTACGCTTGCCGCCGATGAAATACATGTGTGAGTCGTGCGGGTTCATCTACGATCCCGCCGAAGGAGATCCGGACGGCGGCATCCCGCCGGGAACGCAGTTCGAGGACATTCCGGACACCTGGTTCTGTCCGGTCTGCGGCGCCCGCAAGAAGGATTTCGCGCCGTACGAGGACTGACAGAGCCTCGCTTCAGGCGACCCGGGAGCCGCGTCCGGCGACGGCCTCTTCGATCGAGGAGGCGGTGATCGCCACCAGCCGGAGGAGGTCCGCTCCGGACATCGCCGGGGCCGGCATCAGGACGATGACATTGCCGAGCGGGCGGATGATCGCTCCGCGCCCGCGGGCGGCCTCCGTCACCCGCTGGCCCAGGCGCTCGTCTGGGCGCTCCTCGGTCAGTTCGATGCCGACCATCAGCCCCCGCTGGCGCACGTCAGCGACCGCCTCGAGCGGGGCGATGCGCCGCTCCAGCTGGCGCCGGAGCAGCTCGATGTTTCCGGCGGCGCGCTCCAGCGTCCGTTCCCGCTCAAACGTCTCCAGGGTGGCGATTCCGGCCGCGCAGGCGAGGGGGTTGCCCGTGTACGTGTGGCCGTGGAAGAACGTCCGCGACTCGTCGGCACGGCCCAGGAACCCCTCGTAGATCGTCTCGGTCGTCAGGGTGGCGGCCAGCGGCAGGTAACCGCCGGTCAGTCCCTTGCCGACGCACAGCAGGTCAGGGACCACGTCCTCGTGCTCGCAGGCGAACATCCGACCGGTCCGGCCAAAGCCGGTGGCGACCTCGTCGCAGATCAGGAGCACACCGTGCTCGTCACAGAGCTCGCGCACCCGCCGCAGGTATCCGTCCGGTGCCATCAGCATCCCGCCGGCCCCTTGGACCAGCGGCTCGACGATCACCGCAGCGACCTGATCGCCGTGGGTGGTGAGCAGCTGGGTGAGATGCTCGCCGTCGCCGATGCGCGCCTGCCACGTCTGGAAGAGCAACGGCCGGTACAGCGAGTGAAAGAGGTCGATCCCGCCGACCGAGACGGCGCCGATCGTGTCGCCGTGATAGCCGTTCTCCAGGCAGATGAAGCCGGTGCGCCCCGGCTCCCCGCGCTGCGTCCACCACTGAAACGCCATCTTCAGCGCGATCTCCACGGCGGTGGAGCCGCTGTCGGAGTAGAAGACGCGCCGCAGTCCGGGCGGGGCGATCGCGATCAGCCGCTCGGCCAGTTCGATCGCCGGCTCATGGGAGAGGCCGAGCATCGTGGAGTGGGCGATCCGGTCCAGCTGGTCGCGAATGGCGGCGTCGATCGCCGGGTGACGGTGTCCGTGGACGTTGCACCACAGCGAGGAGACGCCGTCGATGTAGGCCCGGCCCTCGATGTCAACGAGGTTGGTGCCCTCGCCGTGCGCGATGATCAGTGGGGTCTCCTCCTCACACCAGCTCTGCTGCTGGGTGAAGGGGTGCCACACGTGGCGGCGGTCGGAGTCGATGAGATCAGCGGCGGTGCGCACCGGGTGAACCTAGCGCGCCGTGCTCGAAATCCCTTTGCGCTCTGCCGGCGTCTGGACGCGGCTGAGCCGCGTCCGTCGGCATCCATGTCCGCCCGGTACTGGGAAAGCCGACGCATGCACCCAGCCACGCCCAGCCACTCGCCAGAACATCAAAGGACGCTCGTAACGCCGCCCCAGCCGCGGGACCGGTCGGACCCGGGACGCTCAGCCGACACCCGCGCGCAGCCAGCGGTCGAGCGGCAGGGCGTCTCCGGCGGCGGCCAGGAGCTCCGGGCGCGTCGCGGGCATCGGTCCCAGCACCGCCACCTCGACCCCGGCGATGCGGCCAACCGTGTCGCGGTTCGACCGCTCCATGACACTCGGCTCCGGGGGCCACGGCGTCATCACCACCGCCGCAATCGTGAGCTGCGCCGCGCGCGCCGCCTCGATGGTGAGCAGCGTGTGGTTGATGGTGCCCAGGCCAGGGCGGGCGGCAATCACCAGCGGGAGCCCCAGGTCGGCCGCCAGGGCGCGGACGTCGCCGCCGGGTCCCAGGGGAACGAGCAGGCCGCCGACGCCCTCCACGACGGTCACCGCGCCCGCGGGCGCGCCGCTGCGGATCGCATCGGCGATCGAGCACGGCGACGGCGGCTCCTGACCGGCCAGCTCGGCGGCCAGGTGCGGGGACAGCGGGGGCCCATAGCCGGCGAGTACGACGTCTGACGGCGCCGAGCCCGCGGCGCGTGCCAGCACCACATGGTCCGGCGGCCAGTCCGGATCCGTGGGATCGTCGAGCCCGGTGATCAGCGGCTTGAACGCCCGCACCGCCGCGCCGTCGCGCCGCAGACGGGCGACGATGGCGCCGGCCACAACCGTCTTGCCGACCCCGGTGTCGGTCCCTGTGACGAAGAGACCGCGCAGGTCGTCGGCGCTCACGGTTGACGCGCCGCGGACCGGCCGGGCGGTCGCGCCGCGGGGGTGGGAGTCATGGACCGGCCGGGCGGTCGCGCTAGGCGGCGCGGCGCACCGGTTCCGGTGCCTCGAAGTCGAACACCCCGCCGGCCTGCGGATAGGCAAGCTCGGCGGCGTCGTCGCGCCGACCGCGATGGCGGGCGGGTGCCGGCTCCGGAGCCGGCGGCGTCGCGTCGCGCGGGATCGCCTGCCGGGGATCGAAGCCGAGCTCGCGGGCCGCCGACCCCAGCGTCCGGGCCGCCCGGGCGAGCTCCTCCTCGCGGTGCGTCGCCATCACCGAGAGCCTGAGGCGCGAGGTCATGGCCGGCACCGTCGGGGGCCGGATCGCCTGGGCGAACACCCCGCGCTGGAGCGCCGCGTCGCCGATCGCCGTCGCCAGCCCGGCGTCGCCGATGATCAGTGGCAGAATCTGCGTCCGCGAGCCGGCGACGTCGAACCCCTCGCGCTCGAGCCCGCGGCGCAGGGCGGTCGCGTTGGCTGCCAGCCGATCCACCCGCTGGGGCCGCTCCTGAAGCAGTTGGAGCGCCGCCAGGGCGCCGGCCGCCGCGGGCGGGGGCAGTGCCGTCGAGAAGATGAACGTGCGGGCGGCGTTGACGAGGTACCGGGACATCCGGTGATCGCAGGCGACGAACGCGCCGTAGGAGCCGAGTGCCTTGCCGAGCGTGCCGGCGATGACGTCGACCTGATCCTCGAGGTCGTCCTGCGCCAGCGCACCCCGGCCGCCCGGGCCGACGGCGCCGGTGCCGTGCGCCTCGTCGACCATGGTGCGGATGCCGTGACGCTGGGCCAGGTCGACGATCTCCGCCAGCGGCGCCACGTCGCCGTCCATCGAGAAGACGCTGTCGGTGACGATCAGGACGCCGCGACCGTCGGCCTGATCGATGCCCCAGGCCAGATGCTCGACGTCGCAGTGGTCGTACACGAAGACCTCCGCGCGTGACAGCCGGCATCCGTCGATGATCGACGCGTGGTTGTGCTCGTCGGAGAAGACGACGTCACCGGGCCGCGCCAGCGCGGCCACGACTCCGGTGTTGGCCAGGTATCCGGAGCCAAAGAGCAACGCGCTCTCCCGCCTCTTGAACGCGGCCAGTCCCTCCTCCAGGCGGCGATGGATCGTCATCGTCCCGGACACGAGCCGGGACGCGCCCGCCCCCACGCCCCAGCGCATTGCGGCGTCGGCCGCCGCCTCACGCACCCGCGGATGGTCGGCGAGCCCCAGGTAGTTGTTCGAGCACAGCAGGAGAACCGGCTTGCCGTCGAGCAGGACGTGCGGGCCCTGCGGTCCGCTGACAAGCCGGGTGCGGCGATGGAGGCCAAGCGCCTTCAGCTCGTCAAGCCGGGCCTCGATCTCGATCATCGATGCTGGAACCTACGCCAGGGGTCGGACGTACTCGGCTGGAAGGTGTGGGACGGGAGCGGAGCGGGGGCGGAGTGGGGGCGGAGTGGGGGGCGCGTGCGGATTCGTGCGTGGGGTGCGTGCGGGATTCGCGGAGGCCGGCAGACAGGCTGTCCGCGGCGTCGCACCGGATTTCAGCGTGCGCCGTGCGCCAAATCGGTCAGGCCGTGGATGATTTGTCGCCACCCGCACGCACAGGCCTCAATCTGCGCCAGATCGCCAAGCGGAATTTGGATTTGGCGCACGGTGCATGTTGCGCGACCGCGGAAGGGCGTGCGGGCGGGGGCGACACTCCCGCGGGCAGTTCGCGGCGGCGACCCGTCAGGCGGCGGCGATCGGTCAGGCGGAGGCGACGGGTCAGACGGCGCTGGCGCGCCGGGCGGCCGCCTCGCGCGTCTCGCGGCCCTGGCCGCTGTTCGGCGCACCGTCCGGCCGCCGGGGAACGGCGCGCTTGGCTGCAAATCGCAGCTGCGTCGTCGGGTCCCAGAGCCGCACGTCCAGCGACGCGGGCGGCTCCTGGGCCAGCGCCGAGAACACGAGATCCGGAGTCTCGCCCTCCAGCCAGCCGGACCGATTGTCCGGCCGCGGGTGTGAGCCGTTGTCGTCCTGCCGGGCAACGTTGAGTCCGAGCTGCTCGAACATCGCCCGGTCCTCGTCAGGCGTGTTGCCGAGCGTGGTCAGGAAGTTGCCCATCATCACCCCGTTGAGGCCGGCCCGCACCGCCGTCTCCTGCAGCTCGCCCAGGTTCTCGACGCGTCCGCCGCACAGGCGGAACAGCGCCTCGGGCAGGACGAGGCGGAAGATCGCGATCCACTTGACGACCTCCCACGGATCCATCAGCTGGCGATCGCCGAACTTCGTCCCCGGCCGCGGATTGAGCAGGTTGATGGGCACGCTCGTTGGGTTGATCTTGGCCAGCTCGAACGCCATCTCCACGCGCTGCTCGCGCGTCTCACCGAGGTTGAGGATCCCGCCTACGCATGTCTCCAGTCCGGCCTCCTGCACCGCGCCGATCGTGCGCAGACGCCCCTCGTACCGGACCGTCGTCGACACCTCCGGGTAGTACGACTCGGAGCTTTCCACATTGTGGTGCACCCGCTGAATGCCGGCCTCCTTGAGCGCCTTCGCCCGCTCCACCGACATGTGACCGATCGACGCGCAGCGCTTGAGGTTGGTGTGCTCCGCCACCAGCCGAGCCCCGGCCAGCACCTTCTCGAAGTCTCTCCGGGATAGGCCCTGGCCCTGGGTGACCATGCAGAACCGGTGCGCCCCGGCCGCCTCGGCCGCGCGCGCGTGCTCGAGAATCTGCTCGGGCTCCATCATCGCGTGCAGCGGCGTCTCGGCCTCGGCGTACTTGGACTGAGCGCAGAAGCCGCAGTCCTCGGCGCACCCGCCGGACTTGGCGTTGACCAGCGAGCACATGTCGGTCGAATCGGCGAAGCGCTCCACGCGTGCGCGCCACGCACGCTCCACCAGCGCCTCGATCTCGGCGTGGTCCTCGATCTCGCCGAGGCTCAGTGCCTCGGCCGGAGTGATGAGCGGCGGCATCGGGTTGAAAGGCTAGTGATCTGGCCGGATATCGGCGCTGAGACTATGATCGGCCGACGATGCCGGACCGTCTGCACTTCACCGAGTCCGACGCGGCCAACGAGCTGATCGCGTCCGATCCGATGGCGCTGCTGATCGGCTTTGCTCTCGACCAGCAGGTGTCGGTTCAGAAGGCGTTCGCCGGACCCCTGGCGATTCGCGAGCGACTGGGCTCGATCGACGCCGAGACACTGGCGCAGGCCGACCTGGAGCCGGTCTTCCGGGCCAAGCCCGCCATCCACCGCTTCCCCGGCTCGATGGCCCAGCGCGTCCACGACCTCGCGGTCCACGTCCGCGACGAATACGACGGGGACGCCGCGCGGATCTGGACCGACGCCGCCGATACGGAGACGCTCCGGGCCAACCTGGCCGCGCTGCCCGGCTTCGGCGAGATGAAGATCAAGGCGCTGGGAGCCGTGCTGGCCAAGCGCTTCGGCGTCACCGCCGCCGAGGGCCTTGTGCCCTGGCATCCCACGCTCGGCGACGTCGACTCAGCCCAGGCGCTCGCCGACTACCAGACGGCCAAGCGCGCTCACAAGGCGGAGTGGAACAGGGCCCAGGCCCCCACCTGAACCAGCGACGGCGCGCGGTCTCCGACGATCGACGGCGCCGTCCCCCACGACGGCATTGAAGTGGGTGGATCGGCGCTCCCGGGCGCCGGCGGCGCCGCCTGACGTGCACGGTGCGCCAAACCCGGGTTCCGGAGCGAGATCTGGCACCAGCTGCAGGCTCAGCCCCGTGTTTGCGCCGGATCGGCGCAGCGGTGCGCGATTTGGCGCCTGGTGCACGCTGGAATCCGGGGCAACAGCCCGAGGCGATTGAGGGACGGCCCTCCTTCAGTGCCCGTCGTAGACGCCGCGTCACAGTCCGTCACTGTTAGCGGGCGCGGCCGGCCCCGCCGTCGGCCCCCTCGATCACCGACCCCCTCGGGTTACCGCCCCCCGGTCACCGACGCTCCCGGGTTACCGACCCTGCCGTCGCGCGCCCCCGTCGCCTCCACCGGCGAGTCGCTCCAGCCGGGCGCGCAGGACCGGCCAAGCGCGGCCCTCCGGGTCGATCACGTCGAAGTGGTCGCCGTCCGGCAGCTCAACCAGCTCGCAGTCGTCTCCCGCCGCGGTCGCTGCGGCGCGGAAGGACCGGCTCTGGTCGATGGGGACGTTGTCGTCGGCGTCACCGTGGATGAGAAGTGCCGGGACGCCGAGGGGGAGCCGGGCCGCCGGGCTGGCGGCGGCGAGCAGGTCGGCAGTCGGCTCGCGGCCGAGGAATTCAGCGACTGCGCCGTTGCCCAGCCGGTCGCGCGCCGCCGCCCGGAGGTCGCAGACGCCGGCCAGGGAGACGGTGAGCGCCACCGGATGTTCGCGCGCGGCCCAGAGCGCCAGATGCCCCCCGGCAGAGTGGCCGATCAGCGCCACCGGCCGGCCGGCCGCCGCGCGGACCGCGGCGGCCACCGCACCGCCCACGGACCGGGCGGTGCCCGGCCAGCCGCCGCCCGGCATCGCCACCCGCGGGTATTCGATGTTCCACACCCACGGCTGGAAGTCTGCGCCGGCGCACGCGGCCGCCAGCGGAGCGATGCTGTCGGCGGCGAAGCGCGCCCGCCAGAAGCCACCGTGGATGAAGACGCAGATGACCGGCGCCGCGGGATCCCCGCTCCGCTCAGCCGTCCACCTCGCCTCCGTCAGCGGCCCTTCCACTCCGGAGCGCGCTTCTCGGCGAAGGCGCGCACGCCCTCGCGGAAGTCCTCGGAGCTGAAGCACGCCCGGCGCAGCTCCATCAGCTCGCGTTCGACGGCCGGGTCCAAGCTCGTGTCGGAGTCGAGGACGGCGCGGATGACCCGCTTGTTGCCGACCTGGGCGAGCGGGGCGTTCGCGGCGATCGTCTGCGCCAGCTCGACGGCCGCCACGGGCAGCTCGTCGGAGCCGTGCACGGAGTTGACCAGCCCCCACAGATGAGCGGTCGCCGCGTTGATCCGGCCCCCGACCAGGAAGAGCTCGCGTGTCCGGGGTGCACCGATCGTGTCGATGAACTTGCGGATCCCGGTGTGGGAATAGACGAGGCCGAGCTTGGCCGGAGGCATCCCCAGCCTGATCTGGTGTGCCGCGAGGCGCAGGTCGCAGGAGAGGGCCAGCTCGAGCCCGCCCCCGATCGCGTGCCCGTTGAGCGCCGCCACCGTCGGATAGGGATAGGCCTCGACGGCGTCGATGGCCGCGGCGAAGGGGTGGGCGACGAGCTTCTCGGCCTCGTCGGCGAAGAGCTCCCGTCCCGGCCCTGCCAGGTCGCCGATGTCGTAGCCGGCCGAGAAGGTCCGGCCCTCGCCCGTGATGATCACGCAGCGGGCGTCGAGCTTCGGCAGCCTCGAGGCGAATGCGTCGAGGATCGCCTGATCCAGCGCGCCCCGCTTGTCCGGGTTGGAGATCGTCAGCCGCGCCACATGAGGCGCCGGCTCGTCGATCAGGAGCTGCCCCGCGACGTTACTCAAGGATGACCAGCGTGTCGCCCTCGGATACGGACTGCCCCTCTTCGCAGAGGATCTCCTTCACCACTCCGGGGTCCTCGGCCTCGACCGGCATCTCCATCTTCATCGACTCCAGGACCACGACGGCGTCGCCCTCCGCCACGCTGTCGCCCACCTCAACCTCGATCTTCCACACGGTGCCCGTGATGTGGGCATCGATGTCCGGCACGTCGGCCTCCTGTGCTTTGTCACGTCTGCCCGGGGAGAATAGTCCGGTGCGCCGACCGACTCAGGCCGCGGTGGCCGGTGGTCCGGGGCGCGGCTCAGACACGCGTGCGCCCAGACGCGGGCACATCCGGGGCCTCGGTTCTGCTCCGCCCTCCGCCGGGGTCGCCGCGGTTGACGCGAGCCTCGGTTCTGCTCCGCCCTCCGCCGGCGTCGCCGCGTTCGATGCGTCCCGGCTGTACGGCCGCCGTCGGCATCCCGTCGCCGTCGGTGGCCGCAGTTACGACACCGTGTGACTGAGGAGCTCTCACGGGGTGACCGAATGGTGACGTCCGGTGTCCCACCTGTGACGCCGATGACGTGTGCAGGCAAAAGAGCGATGACTCCCCCGACCGAGTTGCCGACGCCTTCCCCTCACGGCTCGTTGTGCGCCATGATCCCCAGGCTGGATCCACGGCCGGCGCCGCGGGACCATTACCCCCTTCGGCCCGGCATCGCCTTCCAGGGCGACTTGTGTCATAACTTGGTTCACATCCTCCTCGGGCGGCAGTGTTGTGTCAGGCCACTCCAGGCCGATTGCACATGGCCTTCCCATCCATCCAGACGCTGGCCACCGCCCGGCCGCCATCGGTGCAAATCAGTCGGAAGCGCCTGGTGGCGGGCTGCTCACCGATGTCACATCCGGCGTGCCCCATGATCGTTCGCCTGAACCCGAGGAGTCGATCATGCGCTCTCGCAATGTGGCATGGAGACGCCGGGCGAGGAGTGAATCTGCGTCTCGTGTCGGATCAACCCGTACTGGCGGCGGCGTGCGGGACTGGGGTTGCCTCGCAGGCTGATCAGCCGCGGCGGATGCCTGTACGCGCGGCTCATCCTCGGCGTCCGCGGTCGCGACCTCACCGACGGCTTCAAGGGCATCCACCGGCGTGTGCGGGAGGCGAAGGACCCGCACGGCATCAGCGCCGGGGGCTCCGTCTTTCAGACCGAGGTGACCAATCGCGCGGTCTTGCCCGGCCTTCGTGTGCGAGATCCCGATCATCTTCTGGAATCGCGCGGCCGGAACGCGCAGGATGTCGGCCCGAATCGCCTAGAAGCCATCTGGCTCATCCCGCGGTTGCGTCGAGCCCTGAGTCGCCAAGCGCCGTCCGGACTCCGGCGGCGAGGGAGTGCAGGGTGACCGCCAGGGCACGAGGTGTGGCCTTGCCCGCATCCTGACGCCAAACCCCCGCCGGGAGCTTCGAGCTAGCCGCAGCGCGCATCCCCGGGCAGGGGGAGAAAGCCCGGTGATACCGGGTTCCGTCCGGGGGGCCGGGTTGACTTTGGCTGCCCGTCTCGTTTGAGTCGTGTGTCGAGTCACTCCCCGCCGATGCCAGAGTCCCGACTGTTCATGAGTTCCCTGACGCGCCGTCAGCTGGCCCGTCGTCGGTCCGGTCGTGTCGTACCGAAAGCTGTGCTCGTCGTGGGCCTGCTGGTGGTCTTGGTCTGTGCCGCCGCGTTCCTGTTCGGGCGCGGCGGCATTTGACCAGCGCGGTCCGCGTCAGGAGACGGTGGCGGCGACCCCGGCTTCGCGCCGGGCGAACCTGCTCAGGTCGGCGGTGGCATGAACGGTGACGTTCTCCGGCTGCGCATACCGCGGTGGCGTGACCTTGAACATGGCGACCGGTGACTGGCGCCGGCGCAACCCCGTGAACACCGCCCGCCGGACGATCCTGACCCGGAAGCCCTGCGGCAGCTGCAGCGCCAGGCGGACGCGGGGCAGGACGGCGTTGCCGCCCGTCGTCAGGCGGACCTTCACCGTCGACGCACGGCCGGGGTGCATCGTCCGGGGCGCCTGGATCCTGACCTGCCTGGCCCCGACGCTGGCCGGAATCACGAAGGAGCTCCTGAGCGGGAGATTCGCCAGAGCCGAGGAGTCGCCGACGTAGATCCGGTAGACCCCGGTGCTCTGACTCCAGCCGTTGGCCGCCTGGCTCCACCACCAGGTGTCGCGCGGCGCCACCGTCAGCTGGATCCGGCGTGAGCGACCTGGGCCCAGCGTCACGCGTTGGAAGCCGATGAGCTGACGCGGCGGCTCGCCGGCGGCACGTGGGTCGCCCAGGTACAGCTGCGCCACGTCGCTGCCGGCGCGCTTTCCCAGGTTCCTGATCACGGCCGAGACGCGGATGATGCCGGTCCCGTCAAGTGAGACGCCGGTGACATGGAGCCCGCTGAACTTGAAGCGGGTGTACGAGAGCCCATACCCAAACGGGAACATCGGCGTGATGTTCCTGGCGTC
Source organism: Solirubrobacteraceae bacterium (assembly GCA_035551855.1). Lineage (GTDB taxonomy): Bacteria > Actinomycetota > Thermoleophilia > Solirubrobacterales > Solirubrobacteraceae > Palsa-465. The sequence continues at coordinate 13,602 of DASZMK010000180.1, read as the reverse complement.
ATACCAGCGGTAGCCCACCTTCAGGCCCTCGGAGTACAGCACCCGGTTGTTCACGCCGGGGAAGCGGTCCGGGCTGGCCGCGGGCACCTGCGACAGGTTCGCCGGGAAGGTGACCGGCAGGTGGCCGCCGGGATTGACCTGACCGAACAGCACGTGGGCCAGCGAGGTGCCGCTGACCTGTCCCGGGTACCACGTGTCGAGCACGGCGCCGGCCTGAGCGAGCCACGGCATCGTCACCGGAGCGCCCGCGTTGACGACGACGGTCGTGTGCGGATTGGCCGCCGCGACCGCCGAGATGAGCTCGTCCTGCGCCGAGGGCAGGCTGAGGCTCGGCCTGTCGCTGTCCTCGGACTCGGTGTCGTCGGCGACAACGACGACCGCACTCGACGCCGACCTCGCCGCTGCCACCGCCTGGGCGATGCCGGGCGCCAGCTGCGAGGGCGTCGCCCAGGTCAGGGCCGTCGACTCGCCTCCTGCGTTCCCGCCTGATCCCGTGCCGCCGGCGATCGACAGGGTGTACGTCTGCCCGGCCACGAGATTCACCGCCGCCGAATACACGCTGTACGGCGGAGTGGCGGCGTTGTCGATGATCTCCTTCCCGTTCAGCGACAGGTATGTCGGTGCGTAGCAGCTGCAGGGGTCGTTGATCGCCAGCACGTAGGTGCCGGTCTCAGGAGCCGTGAGCTTGCCGGTGTAGCTCCCGCCGGTGTGAGTCCCGCTGTACGCCGGCGTCAGCGACGACGACGGGATCGCTGCCAGCGAGGTGTCCGGGGGCAGCCCCGGCGAGTAGACGATGTGCGTGCCGGTGCCGGCCGCCGCCTGCAGGCCCTGCAGGGGCGTCACGGTCGATGACGGGATGACCGCCGCGCTGCCTCCGCCGCCGTAGACCGGCTGGGTTGACGCCGCCGGGCCGATGACAGCCACGGTCCCGGCGTTCGCCGCCGACAACGGGAGGGTGCTGCGCGCGTTCTTGAGCAGGGTGGCCGAGTTGTCGGCGACCGTGGTCGCCACCGCCACGTGCCCGGGCGTGGTCACGGGAGCGGACGTGGTGCCGGTCGGCGGGGCGGCGAACAGGTTGAAGCGGAACATCTCGGTCAGCATCCGGGCGACCATCGTGTTCAGCACCGCCTTGGGGATCTGCCCGGTGGTGACCGCCTGCGCGAGCGGGGTGCCGAAGTACGTGTTCTCCGGTTGCTCCTGATCGGTGCCCTCCGGTGCCGCGGAGGTGGCATGGACCGCGCCGTAGTCGGAGGTCACGAACCCGCCGAAGCCCCACTGCTCCTTGAGCACGCTGTTGAGCAGGTAGTTGCTGTCGCAGCTGAAGGCGCCGTTGACCATGGAGTAGGCGCACATCAGGGAGGCGACGTTGGCCTGCTTGATGGCGGCCTCGAACGCCGGCATGTACATCTCGTGCAGCGTGCGCTTGCTCACGATCACGTTGTCGGCCGGCAGGTTGCGATTGGTCTCGACGTTGTAGGCGTCGAAGTGCTTGACCTGCGACATCTCGCGCTGGCTCTGCACGCCGTTGATCTCGCCGACGGTCAGCGCGGAGTTGAGGAGCGGATCTTCGGTGAACGCCTCGAACGACCGGCCCCAGCGTGGATCGCGGTCGATGTTGACGGTGGGGCCGAGGTTCACCGCGGCGCCCTTGCTCCGCTCCTCGGCGCCGATCACCTGGCCGTAGCGCCTGGCCAGCGTCGGATCCCAGCTCGCCGCCACGGCGACGCTCGCCGGGAGCTGCGTGACGCCGGTGAGCTTGTCGGCGACCCCCTGGGGCCCGTCCTCCTCGCCGAGCGGGGGGATGCACAGGCTCGGGATCCCGGGCATGTAGAACACGTACGGGTTGGCCGTGCCGGCGCCCTGCACCATCGTGATCTCGTCGGCGAGGCTCATGTGGCCGAGCAGGTCGGCGACGCGCTGGGCGATCGGCTGGTGAGAGCTCACCACGGACAGGACGGGGAAGCGGCGCTCGTGCGGGCCCGGGTCGCGCTGCCCGACGACGCGGTGGCCGCCGCTGGGCCGGCAAGCGCCAGTGCCGCGGCCAGCATCAGGCCCATCGCCTTCGGCGACCAGCGACGGCGAGACCCTTGCGGGCTCGGCGTGCACGCGTGGAGCATCTTTCCTCAGTGCCCTCGAACGTGGATCGGAGGCGGTCTCCCCGCCGGACCGCCACGGCGCCTGTACCCGGCTTCACCGGGTGCAAACCGGTCCTTCACAGGTACCACCCCGGCGCACGATTTCCAGCACCGACGGGTCTGCCGCGCCGAAGGGCGTACGCTGAACGCTGACAGCCATGGCCAGCAGTGAGGACGCCCACACAGAAATGGACATCGATCTGCTGGCCGCGTCGCTGCGGGCCGACGCGAGCGACCTGGGGGCGTTCGTCGAGGCGCTGGCGGTCAAGCTCGAGGAAGCGGTGCCGGGCGCGGTGCGCGTGGAACGACGGCGAAGCGGGCTGCGCGGGCCAAAGCTCGTGCGGCGGATCGCCGTCGATGCGGGTGGTCAGCGGCTGGAGCTGAGGATCGGTGACGGGGCGGTGCAAACCTACTGCTCGCGCCTCTCCGGGGGGATCGTGCTCAAGACCGAGCAATTGGACACGGACGCGTGGCTGCGCGCTCTTGGCGAGGCGCTCGCCGCCCAGGCGCAGCTCAGCCAGTCAACCAGGCAGGCGCTCGAGCGCCTCCTCAACGAGTAGGAGGCAGCATGCCCCTCTTCAGGCGAGACCCAGACGAAGACCAGCAGGCCCAGCAGCAGGCGGAGTCCCCCGCCGCGACCGAGCAAGCTCCCCACGCCGCCGCCTACCAGGCCGGATCCATGGCTGGGATCCCGGTGTCCGGGTTGGAGCGGATCGCCCGGATGAAGAAGGAGGTCGCGCGCGGCTTCTTCACCAGCGACCTCTCGGTCAACGAGTTTCTGCTCGTCAAGGAGTCCGGATTCGAGCCGCTGGGACTGGTCCTCGGCAGCTCCATCTACCACATCGGCTACCAGCAGGCGATGTGGAATCAGAGTCAGGAGATGGGGGTTCTGACCCAGGCGATGTACCACGCGCGCGAGCTGGCGATGACGCGGATGGAGGAGGAGGCCGATCAGCTCGGCGCCGACGGGATCGTCGGCGTCCGCCTGGACATCGGCCGCTACGAGTGGGGTGCGGATCTCGCGGAGTTCATCGCCGTCGGGACCGCCGTCAAGCACCGCGGCGGCGAGCTTCACCGCGCCCCCAACGGCCGCCCCTTCACGTCCGACATGAGCGGCCAGGAGTTCGCCACCCTCCTGCGGGCCGGCTACCGCCCGGCCGGCCTCGTGATGGGCAACTGCGTCTACCATGTCGCCCGCCAGGGAATGATGCAGTCGCTGCGCCAGGTTGGTCGCAACATCGAGATGCCCAACTTCACCCAGGCTCTCTACGAAGCGCGCGAGCTCGCCATGGAGCGGATGGGCAACGAAGCCGACGAGCTCCAATCCGAGGGTATCGTCGGCGCCCGCATCATCGAGCGCAGCCACGGCTGGGGCTCGCACGTGATCGAGTTCTTCGCCATCGGCACCGCCGTCGTCTCCACCACCGCCGAGCACCAGATCGAGAAGCCGGCGCTCGTGCTCCCGCTGCAGGGTTAGCTCGTAGCTGGCGGTTGCCCGGGTTGTCCGGGTCCCCGCAAGCCGCTTCTGCGCCAGATCGCCGACGGCATCGCTGATCTGTCGCCTGGTGCACGGCGAACGCCGGTGCATCGGCGCGACCCAGGGGCCTGGCCGGCGGCCGGTCCTTGGTGGCTTTTGCTCCGGATTCTGGCGTGCACCATGCGCCAAATCGTGGATCGCTGAGATGATTTGGCACCAGGTGCAGGCACAGCCGCGGTTTTGTGCCCGACAGCGGCGGGCGGTCCGGATTTGGCGCACGGTGCATGCCCTGAGGGTCCCGGATCGCCGGTGAGACCACGGTTCGCCGGTGAGACCACGGTTCGCCGGTGAACCACGGCTTTTCCCTCCTTCGTTGCCAGACGTTCGCGGGCGGCGAACGCTGCGGTACGTCTGCCGGCGGAAAGCGGCGGCATCGAAGGGGCGCACCCGCCTCGACGCCCTCGCCGTTGCCGCCGCCGCCGTTGGCGCCGCTGTCGACGCCGTCGCCGCGCCGCCGCCCCGCCGCCGCTCCGAATCCCCGGCGTGCACCACGCGCTCGTCAGAAATCCAGCGCGCAGACGGTCCGGCCTGCATAAACGTGGTCGGTGCCTTGACAGAACCAGTTGCGTAAGTCTAGACTAACCGTAAGTGGTGGCTTACGAAGCTGATCCGGACAAGTCAGCGCCGAGCGCGGCGGCGGTGTTCGCCGCGCTCGGCGATCCCACCCGGCGCGAGATCTTCGAGCGGGTGGCGGCGCGTCCGCAGTCGGTGGGGGAGCTTGCCGGCGACCTGCCGGTCAGCCGGCCGGCGGTCTCGCAGCACCTGCGGGTGCTGAAGGACGCCGGGCTGGTGTCCGACGGAGCGGCGGGGACCCGCCGTATCTATCGGATGAATCCCCAGGGTCTGGACCACCTCAGCGCGTACCTCAATCACTTCTGGAACGAATCCCTGGCCGTGTTCAAGGCGGCCGCAGAACAACCAACCAAGGAGCGCCGGAAATGAGCACTCAATCAGTCGCCGTCCCCGTTCGCACGTCGATCGTCGTCGAGGCGCCGCGGGAGCGGGCCTTCGAGGTATTCACCGCCGAGATGGGCAGCTGGTGGCCGGATGACAAGCACATCCTGCAGGGCGAGCTCGCGGGGATGGTGTTCGAGCCGCGGACCGGCGGCCGTATCTACGACCACGCCACCGACGGCAGCGAGTGCACGTGGGCGCGCGTGCTCGCCTACGAGCCCCCGGATCGCGTGGTCTTCACCTGGGACATCAACCTCCGCTGGGAGATCGAGGCCGACCCCGGCCGTGCCAGCGAGGTGGAGGTGCGCTTCATCGCCGAGGGCGATGCCCGGACCCGGGTCGAGCTCGAGCACCGCGGGCTCGAGCGCCACGGCGACGGGTGGGAGTCCATGCGCGACGCCGTCGGCTCGCCGAACGGCTGGCACAGCGGGCTGCAGGCACTCGCCGCATACCTCGCCGGCTGACGAGTATCGTCGGCGGCGTGCCCGACGTCGAGATCAGGCCGCAGCGCTATCGCGACGAGCGGCCCAAGGAGTTCTTCGACCGGTACCACGCCCGCGTGCGGGCGGGGGAGCCGGAGGGGAAGGTCTACGAGGTCGTGCGAGTCCTGACGGTGCTGCATGGTCTGATCGCGTTCCGGGCCCGAGCCATCGGCTCGGAGAACGTGCCCAGCGGACCCGTGATCCTGGCGCCCAACCACGCGTCGTTCATGGATCACTTCTTCACAGGCGGGTTCGTCCGCCGGCGCATCCAGTTCATGGCCAAGTCGCAGCTGTTCGCACCGGGACCGCCGCAGTGGATCTTCAGCCACGGCGGCGTGTTCCCGGTGCGGCGGGGCTTCCAGGACGAGGAGGCGTTCATCAGCGCCTACAAGATCCTGGAGCGGGGCGGCGCGATCGGCATGTACGCGGAGGGGGGACGCTCCCGCACCGGGCAGATCGCCGCCGAGGCGCGTCCCGGGATCGGACGCCTGGCCCTCGAGTCCGGGGCGGCCGTCGTCCCGGTGGCGATCCTCGGCTCCCATCAGGTACGCAACTGGAAAAGGCTGCGTTTCCCGCGGGTCACCGTCAGCTACGGCCGGCCGCTGCAGTTCGACGTCGTGTCGGACCCGACGCGTGAGCAGCAGCAGGAGGCCGCCGACCTGATCCTGGCCAGGGTGCGTGAGGTCCACGCTGAGCTGTCGCGGCTCGGCCACCGCGGCTCGCTGCGGGCTGCGCGCCGGCACGCGGTGGCGTGACGGTCCGACCCGGGCTCCTCGACGGCCGGCGCGTCGTCGTGGCCGGGCCGGCGACGCCCCCCGGTCAGGACACGGCTCCGACGGGCACGATCGACCCCGCGTTGGACCGCGCGTTCGACCGCGCGATCATCGAGCGGCTGCGGGCATTGGGCGCCTGGGTGGAGGCGATCGACGCCGATGCCCTGCGCGACGAGGACGCCGCCGCCGGCTGGGTACTGGCCCGGGCTCCGCTGCACGCGCTCGTGTTCCTCGCCGGCGAGCCGTTCGGGGACGGGGGAGCCGACCGTCTCCAGGAGACACTGGAGCTGGCGTGGCGGGCGGCCCGGGCCGCCGCGGGAACGGAGCTCATCACCTCCGGGGCCGGAGGGCGGCTGCTGTTCGTCGCGCCTCGCACCGGCGCCGGCCCCCATGCCGAGGCGGCCCGGGCGGGGCTGGAGAACCTGGCCCGGACGCTGTCGGTGGAATGGGCCCGGTTCGCCGTCACGGCGGTGGCGATCACGCCCGGTCCCCGCACCACCGAGGCAGAGCTCGGCCAGGTCACGGCCTTCCTGCTGTCGGCGGCCGGGGGCTACTTCAGCGGCTGTCGCTTGTCGCTGGGAGAGGTGGCAGCCGCTCCCCAGTAGCCGCCGGCCGGGTCTCATACGGGCTTCTTACGCCTCCCACACGCGGTTGCTACGGGGCGATCCGATCCTCTTGCACATGGGAACAACAGAAGCCGTCAGGATCAGGGAGATGCGACAGCGGCGGGTGCGGACGATCCGCAGCCGCGTGGTCGGTTACTCCGCGGCGCTGTTCCTGGTGCTCTGGGCGCTGATCGCCGTCGTCCTGGTCACCGGAAACGACCCAGCGCTCTCACGCAGGACGACAACGGTGGCCGCGAACGCCGCGACTGCCTCGAGCGGCACCGGTTCGGCCAACGCCACCGGGTCGAGCTCCGGCGCGACGACCGGCTCCGGCGCGACGACCAGCTCCGGCGCGACAACCGGCTCGAGCGGATCCGGCTCCTCCAACACGGCGGGCTCCAGCTCGTCCGGCTCCAGCAACTCCACCGGCTCGAGCGCGGCGAGCAGCCCCAGCGCCGTCACCTCCAGCCAGTCATGAGCAACCGGACCTTCACCGTCGGGCCCCGGCCCCACGCTCCGGAGCACCGCCATACCTTCCCGTGCTTTGGCGGCGAGTGCACCGTCATCGTCGCCGATGCGGCTCGTCCGGCCGACGCCGCGGCCGCTGCGGCGATGGGCAAGCGCGCTCTGCTGACGTGGCATCGGCAGTTCTCGCGGTTCATCGAGGAGAGCGAGCTCTCGCGCCTCAACGGCTCCGCCGCCGACGAGGTTGCGGTCAGTCCCCTCATGCGACGCATGATCGAGGTCGCGCTGAAGGGTGCGCGCGACACCGGCGGCCTGGTCGACATCACCCTGGCCGACGAGATCGAACACGCGGGATACGCCGGCCACCTCGAGGGAGAGGGAACGGCCCTCGGGGCGGCTCTGGCCGGAGCGCCGCCCCGGGCGTCGGCCGGCCCCCATCTGGACGAGCGGTGGCGCCGGATCTCCATCGACCACCGGCGCGGGACGGTGCTCCGTCCGGCCGGTCTCCGGCTCGACGTCGGCGGTATCGCCAAGGGCGTGTTCGCCGACGAGCTGGCGGCGATGCTGGAGGGCTTCGACGCCTACGCCGTGGATTGCGCCGGCGACGTCCGGATCGGCGGCCGCGCCCGGCTGGCGCGCCCGGTCCACGTCGCCAGTCCCTTCGACGCGTCCCCCCTGCACACGTTCTCGCTCACGGCCGGGAGTGTCGCTACGAGCGGGATCGGGCGGCGCAGCTGGATCGTTGACGGCGGGCGTCCCGCTCACCACCTGCTGGATCCGCGGACGGGGAGGCCGGCCTTCACCGGGATCGTTCAGGCGACGGCGATCGCGCCGACGGCGACACAGGCCGAGATCCTCGCCAAGGCGGCGCTCCTCAGCGGGCCGGCGCGCGCCGGTGAGTGGCTGACCCACGGCGGGTTGGTCGTGCGGGACGACGGCCACCACCAGGTGCTGGTCCCGCCGAGCGCCGGGAGCGGCCCGCCCTCGTCCACCACGAGCACCGCGGGGCGGCCGGGGTCGCTGCGGATCTCGTGGAAGCCGGCCTGATCCGGGAAGAACGGCGCAACAGAAGAGGGCGACGGAGGTCGGACCCTCACCGGCCATGCATCGGGGCGGTTGCGCCGGATTGTGGCGTGCGACGCGCGCCAAATCACCGACGCCCAGAACGATTCGGCACCACGCGCACGCCCAGCCCTAAGTTTGCGCCAGATCCGCCGCCGCCGCCACGATTTGGCGCACGGTGCAGGTTCCTCAGCCGGAAATCACCGGCGACCGCCGTCCGTCACCCCTTCGCAGCCAGAAGTTCGACCTGACGCAGCGCGCTCGGGCGGCGGTCACAGCTGCTCCTCGGCCCAGGGGACGACGACCGCGTCCTCATGGGGCGAGTCGCGGGCGACGACGTAATCCGCCGGCTCTGAGTCGGAGACGTTCTCGACGATGTGGGTGACCCGCGGCGGCACGTAGAGCATGTCTCCGGGCTCGACGACGACCTGCTGCTCGAGGTGGTCGCCCCAGCGGATGCGCACGCTGCCGGTCAGCATGTACAGCGCGCTCTCGCAGCCCTCGTGGTAGTGCGGGCGGGAGCGGGCGCCGGCGGGGACGCGGAAGCGGCCCATGTAGATGTTGCTCGCGCCCGCCGTCGCCTGGGAGATCTCGGCGCCGCCGACGATCCCGCGGGGCACTTCGCGGTCCGGTCCGGGCCTGACCAGCCTCATGGGCCGCCAACTCTACTGCCGGGGGTGAACCTCGATCTGCAGCGGCGGCTGATCGGCGGCCTCGTGGTCGACCTGGAGCGTGGTGTGGCTGATGCCGAAGCGGTCCTGCACGACGCGCTGGAGCGCCCGGCGCCGGTCATGGCAGTCGTCGCCGGCCTGCACCACCACGTGGGCGGACAGCGCCGGGAACCCGGAGGTCACCTCCCAGACGTGGAGGTCGTGCACCTCCACCACGCCGGGCTGGGCGGCGAGCGCATGGCCGATCTCGGCGGGATCCACGCCCGCCGGCGCGGCCTCCATGAACACCCGCCCGGACTCCTTGATCAGCCCGTAGGCGGCATGCAGCAGCAGCCCGGCGATCACCAGGGACGCAATCGCGTCGGCGCGGTCAAAGCCGGTGGCGAGGATGACCCCGGCCGCCACAGCGGTGGCGATGAAGCCGTACAGGTCGGTGAGGATGTGGCGGTAGGAACCCTCGACGTTGAGGCTGCGCCCATCATGAGAGTCACCGGCCAGGATCCGGGCGGCGAGCAGGTTGACGAGGATCCCGGCCAGGGCGACGACGAGCACCGGGGTCCCGGCGACGACCGGTGGTGACACGAGCCGCTGCACGGCGTCGATCACGATCACCACCGACAGCACGAGCAGGGTCACCCCGTTGGCCTGGGCGGACAGGATCTCCACGCGGCCCAGGCCGTACGTCATGGCGCCACCGGACGGTCGCACCGCCAGGCGGGCCGCCGCCAGTGACACGGCCAGGGCCACGGCGTCGGTGAGCATGTGCGCCGCGTCCGAGAGGAGGGCCAGCGACGAGGCCAGGACGCCCGCGACGATCTCCACCAGCATGAAGGCGAGGATCAGCGCCAGCGCCCGGGTCAGCGCCGCCCGCTCCACGTCGCGAGAGGGGACGTGGGCGTGCGTGCGGGGGTGATCGTGGACGTGCGCCATCCGCGGCCGGAGCTAGTTGACGGAGGGGTCAGGCGGCATGCGCGCGACGAGGGCGTAGCTCCCGCCCTTGCGCGTCAGAACCGTCTGCCACAGCTCGAGTGGCTCCTCGGTGAAGGCGTCCTCGCGACGCGCCGGCTCGAGGATCCAGTCACCACGCTCCACTTCGGAGTCCAGCTGGCCCGGCCCCCAGCCGGCGTGGCCGACGAAGCCGCGGCTGCGCCGCACCCCGGCCACCGGATCCTCGGCGTCGCCGCCGGCCAGGACGCCGATATCCTCGAACGAGATCAGAGCCGCGTCATCCGGGCGCTCGAACTCGGCGAGCACGATCAACGCCGACGGCTGCACCGGGCCGCCGACGTACAGAGCGTCGTCGACGTCGAGCAGCCGGCCGAGCTCGGAGACGGCCTCGCCGACGGTCGTCTCCGACGGGCGGTTGAGCACCAGGCCCAGCGCGCCCTCCGGCGAGTGCTCGACGATCAGCACGACCGTTCGCCAGAAATTGTGATCGACGAGTCCCGGGCCCGCGATCAGGAGCTGCCCTCGTGCCGAGTCCATCAGTGCGCCGAGCGTAGACGATGCCGCGGAGGACGCCACCGGTCCAAGGCGCAGGTGGGCCGGGCGCTAGAGCCCCAGCGACCGCCCCAGGATCTCGCGCATGATCTCGTCGGTCCCGCCGCCGATGGGGCCCAGCCGGGCGTCGCGGAGCGCCCGCTCCAGCTGCGGGGGCGCATCGAACCCGTGGATCTGGAGGCAGGCGTCGATCGCCTCCACCGCGGCGCGCTGGGTCGCCAGCTTGGCCATCGTCACCTCGCGGACGGCCTCCTCGCCCGCCACGTGGCGTCGCAGGGCGGCGTAGGTGACGGCCCGGCCGGCCTCGAGCCGGAGCGCCACCTCGGCGAGGGCGTGACGGACCGCCTGCCCCCGGCCCCGCGCGACGTCGAGCGTCTGCTCGAAGCAGACCTGCATCGCGCCGACCGCGCCGAGGGCCATGAGCAGCCGCTCCCACTGGAAGTTGGCCATGATCAGGTAGAAGCCCTGGTCCTCGCGGCCGAGCAGGTTCTCCTCCGGCACGAACACGTCGTCGAAGGCGATCTCGGCCGTGTCGGAGGCGTGCCAGCCGAGCTTGCGCAGCGGGCTGGCGGTGACGCCGGGCCCGCGCTCCACGATGAGGAACGAGATCCCCCGGTGACCACCGCCGGGCTTCGTCGTCACAGCCGTCACGAGAAGGTCGGCCCGCACACCGCCGGTGATGAAGGTCTTGGCGCCGTTGACCACCCAGCCGCCGTCGACCCGCCGGGCGTCGGTGCGGACGGCGGCCACGTCGGAGCCGGCGCCGGGCTCGGTGATCGCCAGCGCGGCGACCAGCTCCCCGCGCAGCCCGGGGACGAGGTAGCGCTCCTTCTGCTCGTCGGTGCCGAACGCCCGGATCGGCGGGAGGGCGATGCCGGCGTGGGCGCCGAGCCCGGCGGCGAGGCCGCCGGAGCCGCAGCGCGCCAGCTCCTCCACCCAGACCGCGGCGGCGACCGGATCGTCGAGTCCCAGGTAACCCGCCTCCGCGACCCACCGAAACACCTCGCTGGGAAACCACTCGGCCTCCTCCCACCCGTCGGCGTGGGGGCGCAGCCGCTCGGCGACGAACGCCCGCATCTCGGAGCGCAGCCGCTCGTGCTCAGCCGTAAATGGCGGTGTGGGCCGGGGCGCATGCGCCCCGGCCGGGGGGCGCGCATGCGCGCCCCCCAGGGTCGGCGCATGCGCCGACCCTTCCATGATCAGAGCCCGTAGGACCGGCCGATGACGTCGAGCATGATCTCGTCGGTCCCGGCCCCGATCCGGTTCAGCCGCAGGTCCCGCCACGACCGCTCGATCCCGTACTCCCGCATGTAGCCGGCCCCGCCGTGGATCTGGATGCACTCGTCGGCCACCTCCACCGCGATTCGCGCCGCGTACAGCTTGGCCATCGTGATCTCGCGGACCGGATACTCGCCGTTCTGAAAGCGCCAGGCCGTCGTGTAGACCATCTGCCGCGCGGTCTCGATCTTCGTCGCCATCTCGGCGAACTTGTGGCGGATGACCTGGAAGTGGCCGATGGCGCGGCCGAATGCCTGGCGCTCCTTGGCGTACTGCAGCGTGCGGTCGAACACCTGCTGGGCGCCGGCCACCGCACCGGCGGCGCCGATCAGCCGCTCCCCCTGGAGCTCCCACATGATGTGGTAGAAGCCCTTGCCCACCTGGCCGAGCACCGCCGACTGCGGCACGCGGACGTCGTTGAACGCCAGCAGGGCGGTGTCCGAGGCATGCATCCCCAGCTTCTTCAGCCGTTTCTCCCGGATGACGCCGGGCGTGTCCATCGGCACCAGGAACAGCGTGAACCCGTCGTGCTCCGACTCGGTTGCAGTGACCTCCGTCTTGGTGACGAGGACGATCGCGTGCGCCCGGTGGCCGTTGGTGATGTACGTCTTGGACCCGTTGATCACGTACTCGTCGGGGTGGGCGGGATCGACTACCGCGCGCGTCTTGATGCCGGCCACGTCGGAGCCGGCGTCCGGCTCGGTGATGCCGATGCACAGGATCCTGGTGCCCGCGATCGCCGGCGCCGCCCACTCCCGCTTCTGCTCCTCGGTGCCGAAGGCCAGGATCGGCGGCATCGCCATGTCAGTCTGGACGGCGACGCCCATGGCCAGCCCGCCGGAGTGGGCGTGCGCGATCTCCTCGGCCAGCACCAGGCTCGTGTAGTAGTCGCCGCCCTGGCCGCCGTACTCCTCCGGCTTGTCGAGCCCCAGGAAGCCAAGCTCGCCCATCCGCGTAAACACCCAATCCGGAAACGTCGTCTCCTCCCACTCCTCCGCGTGCGGCTGGAGCTCCTTGATGACGAACCGCCGGATCGACTCGCGGAGCTGCTCGTGCTCCTCGGTGAAGATGAAGTGCTTGCGCCGGCTGGCGAAGTCTGGCTTCAGGACGTCGGCGGTGGCCATCGGCGGCTCTCCTCCTGGTCGGTGGGGGCCAACGGTAGACGGGTCCGGGTGAAAAGTAAACAGTAGAGCTTCCCACTTCTCACTTGACATCGGCGGCGGGCAGAGCGCCCGCCCCGTAGGCTTGCGCCATGGCCTACGACAACATCACCTACGAGGTCGCGCCGACGGGCGTCGCCACGATCGCCCTCAACCAGCCGGAGACCCGCAACGCGCTGTCCGACGACGTGCTGACCGAGCTCATCGCCGCGCTCGAGGCGGCGCGTGATGACAGCGCCGTGCAGTGCGTGGTGCTCGCCTCGACGCATGACAGCGTGTTCTCCAGCGGGGGGAACCTCGGAGGGTTCGCCGCGGACGTCCCCCTCGTGCACAAGCACTTCGCCACGGCGCTCTTTCCCCGCGTGTTCCGGCTGCTCGGCGAGCTCGGCAAGCCGTCGATCTGCGCCGCCAACGGCCACGTGCTCGCCGGCGCGCTCGGCCTGGCGCTCGCCTGCGATCTGATCGTGGCCTCCGAGCAGGCGCGCTTCGGGACCCCGGAGATCAACATCGGCCTGTTCCCGTTCATGATCATGGCCCTCATCTACCGCAACGTCGGACGCAAGAAGACGGCCGAACTGATGCTGCTCGGCGAGCAGATCTCCGCCGCCGAGGCGCAGCGGATCGGCATCGTCAACCGAGTGGTGACCGCCGACCGCTTCGGCGCCGTGGTCGACGAGTGGGCGACGAAGCTGGCGCGCAAGTCGCCGGTGCTGATGAAGCTCGGCAAGGACGCGATGTACCGCCAGCAGGACATGGCCTTTGACGACGCGATCGACTTCCTGCGCTCGCAGCTGACGATCGCCTTCTCCACCGAGGACATCCAGGAGGGCGTGCGCGCATTCTTCGAGAAGCGCGAGCCGGAGTGGAAGGGACGCTGATCAGCGCTGGGAGCGCAGGATCTGGAAGCGGAGGGTGACCGTCCGCGACGCCCGGCCGCCCGCGCCCACCGCGACGATCGTCGCCACGTAGCCTCCCGCCCG
>DASZMK010000179.1:0-47598 GCA_035551855.1 Solirubrobacteraceae bacterium | reverse complement strand
CTCGGGCATGCACAGCGCGACAAATCTTCACCCCGCCGGGAGATCTGGCACACGACGCACGCTCAGCCCCGGCTTTGCGCCAGATCGCCAGGCGGCGAGCACGATTTGGCGCACCGCGCACGCTGAAAAGCGGTGCACCGGTCCGCAGGAGTGACGAACCCGTCACGGACGTCACCAAACACGCTCAACCCGGCGCCGCCACTCGCCCCCACCCCGCAATCGTTGCCCATGCCAGTCTCCCCCGGGTCGCCTGCGCTCGCAACCCGGCGCAGACCACCCACGACCGAGCCGGGCCAGGGCCGGGCCTGCGCCGCCAGGGCCGTCGGGCCGGCTACGGCCGTCGGGCCGGCCAGGGCAGGTCGGGCTGGGGCCGCCCCCGGGCCGCCCGCGGGGCCGCCGCCGGGCCTGAGCCATCTCAGGCCGAACCTCAGTTGAAGTCGGTGTCAGCCTTCAACCCGGAGCACCGCGCCTCATCCTCCTTGGGGAGGTTGTACGGGCGCACCCGCCACCCCAGCTTGTGGGGCTGGAAGAGCACCATCGGCGCGCCCTGATTGATCGCGTGGCCGGGGTTGTAGCCGACGTTGCCCACGTTCATGTGCAGCTCCCAGGCGAGGGTGCTCTGAAAGCCGATCTGTGACACCGGCTGGCCGCAGGAGCGGATCCGCCGCACGCCGCCGTCGCGGTCGATCACGTTCTCCAGGCGGTTGATGCGGGTGGCCGCGGCCCGGGCCTTGAGGATCTCGGCGTGGGCGGTGCGGACGCGGCTGCTGGCCGCCGGGGCGAGCGCCACCAGGAGCACGAGGACCGCCACCGGACCCACCCAGCGCAGCGCCACCCGGCTTGGGGTCTCGGCGAGCAGGCGGCCGACCGCGCCGGCGGCAACGACGACCATGACCGCCGCCGGCTCGATCATGTACCGCGAGACGGCCGACCAGCCGTGATAGGCAAAGGCGATCTCGACCGCCACCCAGACGACGGCCGCACCAGCGACCCCCAGCGTCACGCGATCCCGGCGCAGCGCCGCCAGCAGGATCCCGAACAGGCAGGCCAGCTGCATCGGCAGCTCATACAGGCTGCGCAGGCGCGAGATGACACCGAGGATCTTGTTGCCGTGGATCGTCGTCGACTGGTTGAGCGCCAGGTCGCCGGCGATGAACCAGCTGTGCGAGGTGAGCGCCGGGATCGTGAACCAGAACACGGGGATGAGCGCCAGGCCGAGCACGACAAGGACCCGCATCGACGGCACGGTACGCCAGCTCCAGATCGCGTACAGCCCCGCGAACACCCAGGCTTCCGGCCGGCCGAGCGAGGCCAGGACGAGCATCGTGAACGCGAGCTTCGGCCGCCGGGACAGATGGCAGTCGATCGCCGCCAGGCACATGGCGACGATCAGCGGGTCGGAGTTGGCGATCAGGACCAGGTGCGAGTAGGTGCCGATGCCCAGGACGCCGACCGCGGCAAAGGCGCCGGCCACGAACGGGGCGAACCGGCGCCCGGGCGAGGCCCCGGTGAGCCGGTGGGCGACCCGGGCGGCGAACACCGCCCCGCCCAGGGCACCGGCCACGGCGGTCAGCATCCACAGCCACATCTGGACCTGGCCGGCGATGGCGTACGGCAGCGTGAACAGGAACGGCAGCGGCTTCCAGGACGGCGCCCCGTCGGTGTTCAGGTTCCAGTGGAGCACCTGGCGCCCCCAGACGAGGAATCCGAACCCGTCGTAGGACGGCCGGATCCCGGTCAGCACGACGACGAGCGCCGACACGGCGAGCACGAGGAGCCCCGCGAGCAACCAGTGGCGCCCACCCAGGCGCCGGCCGCCCAGTCCAGGCCGGCGCAGGCCGCGGTGCCGCGACCGGGGAGCGGTCACGACGCCGGCGGGATGTGTCAACGGAGCAGCTGTGTTCACGTCACGGCAATGGGGCGCACTCGCTACAGCATGTCTCTGAGTGCGCCCAGGAAACGGCCGTTCTCGCCATCGGTGCCGATGGTCACCCTCAGCGATCCGTCCCGCCCCAGCGCAGTGCCGGCCCGGACGAGCACCCCGCGCGCCGATAGTCCGGTGATCACGTCGGATTCCTCGAGGTCCTGCGGAAGATGGGTCCAGACGAAGTTGGCGTCGGACTCGGCGACCCACAGCCCCAGCTCACCCATCCCGTGGGTCAGCTCCCGGCGGGCGGCGACCGCATGCATGACGCGCCGCTCCACGTCATCCTGGTAGCGCAGGGCCTCAACGGCCGCGGCCTGGGCAGCCATGTTGAGGTAGAACGGCTGGCGGACCTGGTCGACGGCCGCCCGGAACTCCTGGGAGCCCGACAGCGCGTAGCCGACGCGCAGGCCGGCCAGCCCGTACGCCTTGGAGAACGTCCGCAGCAGGACGAGGTTGGGCCAGCGGCGCAGGAGGTCGACCGACGCATACGTGTCGCCGACGGCGAGCGAGAACTCCACGTAGGCCTCATCGAGGATCACGCACACGTGGCGGGGCACGCGCTTCATGAACTCGGCCACCGCCTCGAGCGGCAGCGACGTCGAGGTCGGATTGTTGGGATTGCAGATCAGCACGAGCCGGGTGGCAACCGTGATCTCGGCCGCCATGGCGTCCAGGTCATGGCGATCGTCGCCGTCCAACGGCACCTGGATCGCGCGGGCGCCGGAGGCGGCGGCCAGGTGGGGGTAGACGCTGAACGCCGGCCAGCCGTAGACCACCTCCGCCCCCGGCTCCAGGAGCGCCTCGCCGGCCGAGAGCAGGATGTCGCACGAGCCGTTGCCGAGCGCGATCCGCTCTCGCGGGACGCCGTAGCGGTCCGACAGGGCTCCCCGCAGCGCCGAGTAGGACGGGTCCGGGTACCGGTGCACGCCGCTGAGCGCCCGCTGAGCAGCCTCGATGACCTGGGGCCGCGGCGCGAAGCACGACTCGTTGGACGCGAGCATTGCCACGTCCTCGCCCATGTCGTACCCGGCCGCCAGCGGATAGGCCGGGATTCTGCGTATGCGCTCGCCGAACTCGATCGCCATCGACGACCTATTGTGCCGCGTCAAGGTCGGAACGCAGCGACCGGGCCCGTCCGAGATAGACATGGCGGGGCTGATGCTCCGCCGGCGCGTAGTAATGGAGCATCAGGCGCACGATCCGTGGCAGCGACCCGGGAACCGGCACCTCGCGAGCGCAGAGCAGGGGCACCTTGTCGAGACCCAGGCGGCGGGCCGCCAGTGCCGGGAACTCGGCGTTGAGGTCGTCGGTCAGCGTGAAGATGCAGCTGACCATGTGCTCCGGCGTCAGCGAGTTGCGGTCCATCAGCTCCCGGATCAGGACGTCCGTTCCCTCCAGGATCGCGCTCGCCACGTTGGCATCGACGCTATTGGCGCCTCGGAGCGCGAACAGCCGCATTGCTAATCGGAGATTCTGCCAGAGAGGGAGTGGTCAGGGCGTCGCGGCGGACGAGGCCACCTGGTACACGGTGGCACAGCCGAAGCGCGTGGCCGACACGATCAGCCCCGGGCCGAGTCGCCGGCGGAGGTTGACCGACGGGCTCGAGCAGCTCGCCAGCAGGAAGCGCACGCCGCTGCGGATGACGAAGCGGCGCGACTGCGCCTTGGCCAGCGTCCCCTCAAACAGCGCATCGGCGTGCTCCGAACGCGGCATGCAGTTCGGCTCTGACCACAGGCAGTCGCCCACCAGCGTCTGCCGTCCGGTGGCCCCGGGAACCGCCTCGCCCATGTAGAACTGGGTGAGCACGCTTCCGGGCGTCTTGTCCTTGGCCAGATACCGCAGGGCGGCGTGCTCGTCCTTGGTGATGAAGTTCGCGTTGCCACCGGCCGGGGCCACGGCGGCCGGAGCGATGTCGACGGCGTAGGCGTTGACCGGCAGCACGCCGACGGCCACCGCCAGGCCGGCGACGAGGCGTCCGCGGGGAAGCGCGCGCAGCCGGCTGCGCCGGACGCCCTTGACGGCGAGCACCGCCAGCGGAATCGTGATCCCGTCGAAGGCGTGCAGCGGCGTGGCGCTCAGCCCGGTGGCGGAGAAGACGTAGATGACGACGGCCGCCGGCGCCCACACCCGCATGAGCAGCTCGAGGAAGCTCTCAGAGCGCCCGCGGTAGCCGAGCAGGGCGAAGACGGCAAGCGGGGCGAGGCCAAGCGCGATCGCCGTCCACGGGAAGGCGTGCTTGCTGGACGACCGCGCCAGATTCCAGGACAGGTCGAGGTGGCCGAGAAGCAGGTAGTACAGCAGCGGCAGCGCGATCAGGATCAGCGTCAGGACCGGCAGCGCCAGCCGGCGCCACTGCCGCGTCCCCCACCACAGCCGCAGGTCGCGCCAGCGCATCAGCTCGGCGCCGAGGATGAGCAGGATCATCGTCTCGCCCTGCCACGGGTGCAGGGTGCCGGCGATCGCCCCCAGCAATCCCGGGATCCAGTCGACGCGTCCGGCGCCGCGCGAGCGGTCGTAGCGCACCAGGCCGAAGACGATGAGCGCCACGGCCATGAGCGCGAACGGATACCCCCACGAGATCCACACGGACATCGTGTCGCCGACGATCCCCAGGCTGCCGTAGACGACGCTGAAGGAGGCGAAGAGCAGACCGAGCGTCAGTGCCGCCCGTCGCTCGAACCGCGCGACGAAGATCCGGTCGACGACGGCGCGGATCGCCAGGAACAGACCGACCACCGCGACCGGCTTCCACAGCAGCAGCGCCAGCCAGGACGGGACCCCCAGGGCGGTGATCCCCCCGGAGATGATGATCGCCGGCTGGAAGTAGTCGGCGGGCGTGGACCGCAGCACGAACAGGTTGGAGACCAGCCCGTGGTGGGCCGCCGACTGAATCCAGGACAGGTACTGCATCTGGTCGACGATGTAGAAGCCGTCGGTCCCCGTCCACACGAGGCCGTTGAGGACCGCGCGCCAGACGTCGACACCGACCACCCACATCGACAGGGCACCGAACAGCCCCAGCAGCGAGAACTCATACCAGTCCAGCCGCCGGCGCCGGGTGGCCGCGGAAGGCCCGGCGGGCGCCGGTATGGTGGCGGGGGCCGCCGGGGGGAGCTGAACGCGCACGGGCGCGAACTTAAGCAGAGCCCACTAAAGCGAGGGTGAGAGTCACTGCTCCAGCTTATTTTGAAGTGACGCCGAGGCTCCGCCGGCCGGTGTGTTGAGCAGGTTGATCCCGTGGTCGGTCATGTAGTAGCTCGTCCAGTTCATGAACGACAGGATCAGGTAGACGGTCAGCGCGATCGAGACCCGGCGCAGCCGGGGGCTGCGCACGAGTGCTGCCAGTGGAAGCAGCCACACGACGTACCACGGCATGAGCCAGCTGAGGCTGGCGATGAGCGCCAGCGTCGCCCACCCCGCGCCCGCGATCCAGTCGCGGTTGCGGAAGTACTGGTGGGCGACGACGAGCACGACGCCGACGATGAAGATCTTGAGCAGCAGTGGCGTTCCACCCCCCAGGTGGAGCACCAGGCCCAGCACGTTGGGAATGCTGATACCCGTCAGGAGCGTGCTCTGCTGGGAGAGGTTGGGGAGCGACAGGCCGAACAGCGAGATGCTGAGCGCGGCCATGACGACGGCGCCGGCGGCGGCGCCGGTCAGCACTCGGATCCGCCGGTGCCGGGTGGCGGCCGCAACGAGCAGGAAGGGCAGGAGCACGACCGCCGTGAACTTGACGGCGACGGCCAGCATCAGCACGGCCCCCGCGGTCCGGTCCCGCCGTGCCAGCACCAGCGAGATGGCTCCCATCATGGGCACGAGCATGAAGAAGTCGTTGTGGAACGCGCCGATCTCGTACACGAGGAAGATGGGGTTCAGCGCGACGAACGCCACCGGCATCCGGGGGTCGCGGCCCAGCTGCCGGGCGCACTGCCACACGAGTGCGACGAACGCCAGGCTGAGGGCGACGGTGACGATCTTCAGCACCCAGTACGCGATCGGCACCGAGACGAACGCCAGCGGATAGGTCAGCGCGCTGAACAGCGGTCCATAGGGGCTGCGCAGGTTGTGCCAGCTCGAGTAGCCGAAGACCGGGTCGAACACCTCCCGGTTGATGACGTGGCTGTAGGGGTTGAGGCCGTGCAGCGCACCGAGCCGCGCGTACCCCAGATAGTTGAACAGGTCCGACAGCTGCATCGGCGGGCTGAGCAGCAGGATCAGGTGGAGGGCCACGACGGCGACGGCGATCAGCCGCAGCGACAGCGAGTGGGCCGCTGCGAGCGCCACGAGGTAGGCGACGAGCATCGCCAGCAGCACGGCGCTGAAGGCGTAGCCCACCGTCCGGGGGTTGCCGATGGACCAGTGCAGGATAAGGTGGAGCGGCCCGGCCTGCCAGCCGGAGAAGAGCTGGGCGGTGTGGGGCACGAGGATGGAGGGCCCGGCGGCAGCGTCGGCGACGATCGCCAGCGTGCCCAGGATGAGGCCGCCGATGGCCACCCGTCCCGCGAGCGGCCCCAGGGTCACGTGCACGCGCGGCAGGCGCCGGGACGGAAGCGGCACGCCCGGGATCGCCACCGAGCCGTCGCCCGGCGGCGTCAGCATCGATCCGCCCGCCGTGCCGGAGGCGAGCGCCACGGGCGGCTCCGGCTTGACGGGGTCCTCGCGCATGCGATGAAGATAGTGCCGATGGCCGCGTTGGCTCACGGTCTGCAGAATCGTTGAGATCCGGTTAGGGGCGCGTGTGCGGGAGTATTTATGCCCGCCAGATACCGGCGATCGGAGATTACGCTTCCGCCGTGAGTGTCGGATCGCTAGCTGGTCGCAGTCTGCGGGACCCTCTCGACGGTGGCCGGGTCGCCGACGCCGGGCTGTTCGCCGCCCCGGCGATCGTCGCGGTCGCCGCACTGACGGCCCTCGGCGCCGGCCTGCGCTTCTACGGCCTCGGCCATCAGGGCTTCTGGTACGACGAGGCTGACACGGCCCTGCTCGTTCACCTCCCGCTCGGGAAGATGCTGGGGCTGGTGCCCCAGAGCGAGTCGACCCCGCCGCTCTACTACATCCTGGCCTGGTTCTGGACGCGCATCTTCGGCACCCACGAGGCCGGGCTGCGGTCGCTGTCGGCGGTCGCGGGGGTGCTCGTGGTGCCGGTCGCCTACGCCGCCGCGGCCAAGCTGATCTCGCGCCGGGCCGGGGTGATCGCCGCCGCGCTGACCGCCTTCAGCCCGCTGCTGATCTGGTACTCGCAGGAGGCGCGCGCGTACGAGCTGATGGTCCTCCTGACGGCGATCTCGCTGCTCGCCTTCGCCCACGTGCGCGCCGCCCCCAGCGGCGGCGCCACGGCGGTGTGGACGGTGGCCTCGGCGCTCGCGTTGGTGACGCACTACTACGCGCTGGCGGCGGTGGTGCCCCAGGCGGTCTGGCTCGTGGCCGTCCACCCACGCGACCGCCGGGTCCAGATCGGCGTCGGCGTGGTGGCGGCGTGCGGCCTGGCGCTGATCCCGCTCGCCATCACCCAGAACGGCACGAAGCGCGACGTGTGGATCGCCCACTCGCCGTTCGATCTGCGGCTGCGTCAGATCATTCCCCAGTTTCTGATCGGAACCAACGCGCCCCATCGCCTGGTCGTCAAGTACCTGGCGATGGCGCTCGCCGTGGTGGCGCTCGCCCTGCTCGCCGTTCGCGCCACCGCGAAGGAACGGCGCCCGGCCCTCCTCGCGGGCGGCCTGGCGGCGGCGGGCCTCGTGCTGGCGCTCATCCTCGTCGCCGTCGGCTTCGACGACCTCATCACCCGCAACATCATCGGCCTGTGGCTCCCGGCGGCGATCCTCATCGCCGGTGGCCTGGCCGTCCGCCGAGCGCGCGTGCTGGGCCCGACGGTCGCCGTCCTGCTATGCGCCATCGGGATCTACGCCACCATCGGGATCGCCACCGAGCGCAGCATGCAGCGCCCGGACTGGCGCTACGTGGCGCGGGCGCTCGGGACTCGGGTCCCCGCGGCTCCGGGGCGGGCGATCCTCGTCCAGCATTACACATATCTGCTGCCGCTCTCGCTCTATCTGCCCGGCCTGCGGACGCTCGGCGGCCCGCAGCGGGTCCGCGAGCTCGACATCATCTCGGTCGTCTCCCCGTCGCAGCCGCTGTGCTGGTGGGGAGCGGCCTGCAACCTGATCCCGTCCCGGATGCAGCGACGCTACGACATCGCCGGCCTGCACACCGTCTCGCGCCGCCACGTGCTGCAGTGGACGATCCTGCGGATGGTCGCCCGGCGTCCCGTCCTGCTCACGCCCGGGACCGTCGCCCGCGTGCTGCATTCGACGTCGCTGCACAACGACAAGCTCATCTACCAGCGCGGCTGAGCGCCCTCACCTCATCGGTGGTCAGCCGCCGGTGCGCGCCGGCGGGGAGGTCGGCGAGCGTCAGCGGGCCGAACGCCGTCCGCTGGAGCCGCCGCACCGGATGGCCGACGGCCTCGCACATTCGCTTCACCTGGCGCTTGCGGCCCTCGTGGATGGTGAGCTCGAGCAGATCCGAGTCTCGCCCACCCAGGCGCCGCACCCGGGCGGGAGCGGTCGGCCCGTCCTCCAGCGTCACGCCGCGCCGCAGCGCCCGGAGGGCGGCGTCGCGCACCGGCGGACGGGCGACGCGCGCCCGGTAGGTGCGCGGGACCTCGAAGCTGGGGTGGGTCAGGCGGTAGGCGAGATCGCCGTCGTTGGTCAGCAGGATGAGACCCGTCGTGTCGGCGTCGAGCCGACCGACCGGGTAGAGCCGGTGCTCCGCTGGAATGAGCGAGACGACCGTGGGGCGCGCCTGGGGGTCGCTCGCCGTCGACACCACCCCGGCGGGCTTGTTCAGCGCGTACACGACGCGATCGCCGCCGTCCTGCACCGGCTCGCCGTCGACGAGGACCACGTCGGCGGCGGTCACGTCCCGGGCCGGATCCGTGACCGGCTCCCCGTTGACCGTCACCCGCTCGGCCCGGACGATCTGCTCGGCGGCGCGGCGCGAGGCGACTCCGGCGGTGGCGAGGAACTTGGCTAGGCGCATGGCGCTGTCAACATAGAGACCATGGATCTCCAACTGCTCAGCGCGACGCTCGAGGCTCTGGGCCAGCCCGCCTATCGGGCGCGGCAGGTCTGGCGCTGGACGGCGCAGGGGGTCGGCGGCTTCTCTGAGATGACCGACCTGCCTCTGGACCTGCGGGCGGCGCTCGAGGACTCGGTTCCCTTCTCGAGCCTGACGCTCGAGCATGAGGCCCACGCCCGCGACGGGACGGTGAAGGCGTTGTTCTCCACGCATGACGGCCGCCCGGTGGAGGCGGTGCTGATGCGCTACCGCGACGGGCGCCGGTCGTTGTGCCTGTCCTCACAGTCCGGCTGTCCGCTGACCTGCACGTTCTGCGCGACGGGAACGATGCGCTTCGGCCGCAACCTGACCGCTTCGGAGATTCTCGATCAAGCCCTGCACTTCCGGCGGTTGAGCACCGTCGACCACGCTGTGTTCATGGGCATGGGCGAGCCGATGATGAATCTGGACGCCGTGCTCGGCGCCTGTCAGCGCCTCCCCCAGCTCGGCATCGGCAACCGCCACACGGCCGTGTCGACCATCGGCTGGATTCCGGGGATCGTGCGACTGGCCCGGCAGCCGATGCCGATCCGCCTGGCGCTGTCGCTGCACGCCGCCGATGACGCGCTGCGCTCGGAGATCATGCCCGTCAACGAGCGCTACCCGCTCACCGGCGTGCTCGCCGCCTGCCGGGACTACTACGAGCGCAAGCGACGCATGGTGTTCGTCGAGTACGTGATGCTGGCCGGCGTCAATGACTCCTACGCCCAGGCCCGCCAGCTTGCCGAGGTCCTCGACCCCCGCGTCTTCAAGGTCAACCTCATCCCCTACAACCCCACCGATTCGCCGTATCAGGGCTCGAGCCCCAAGGCGATCGAGGCGTTCCGGGCCGAGCTCGAGCGCCACGGCGTCGGGGCCACCGTCCGCCTGACGCGGGGGCGCGACATCGACGCCGCCTGTGGGCAGCTGGCCGCGGCGCGGGGTTGATCCTGGCCCGCCGCTCCAATATCCAGGCGTGCAGATCGTGCCAGATCACGCCTCGCCCAGATGATTGGCCACCACGCGCACGGCCAGCCCCGCGACTGCGCCAAATCCCCCAGCAGTCGGACGTCGAGCTCGGGGCCGGCCAGGCGCGCCGACGGGAGCCTCTCGATCCCCTCGCGCAACGCGGCGCGAGACACGGCCAGAGCGTCGATCGGGTCAGACTTGCCCCGCTCGCGCACCCCGGAGCGCGCGCCGGCCATCAGATGCGGCCCCAGCCGCACCACCCGCTCCCCGTGCTCGAGCAAGAACCGCTCCAGCGGCCCCGACACCCCCCGGCAATCCTCCACCACCCACACCCGCTCATCACCATCCACACCCCGCGCCCACGCCACCAGGTTCCCGAACCCGGCCGCCCGCGCCGGCTCGGTCCGCATCGCCACCCGGCGGCCGACCTGATCGACGGCCACCGCGCAATGCGTGTCCTTGTGCGGATCGATCCCGATCGTCAACATGTCCCTCGTCCCTTCACTCGATATGGCCTGAAGCGGACTGCTGGCGGACAGATTTCAGTCGGGGCGATGCCACGCTCCTATGAGGTCACGCCAGCGGCCCTTGACGGCAGGCGGGCGACAGCTTTGGCGCAGGTCAGCCACAGCGACCAATCGCAACGAGGGTCAGTCCGCCGCCGCCAAGGACCATCCTCCAAACGCCCCCTCAACACAAGAGGACGCGACCCCAGCTTCTCACTGAAATCGCGCGGCGGCCGCCCTGATTTGGCACGTTGTGCACGCCGCGCGCCCGGTCTGCCGGTCACGCCCGGCTCCGCACGCCTTCATTGCCAGAGGTTCGGCACCGGCAAAGGGGTTCACCGGGCTGGGCCGGATGGGATGAGGCTGGTGGCGAGGGTGTCCGACTGGGCGTCGTGACCGCCCCGCACCCCCACCTGTCCGCACGCCGGCATGCTCACGTAGCCGTTCCCACGACCCTCAGCGGCGGAGCAGCATCGCCAGGTTGATCACGTCGGCCATGGCCTGGTAGCCGGCGGCGTTGGGGTGCAGGTGGTCGCCGCTGTCGAAGGCGGGCCGGAACCGCTCCGGATGGCCGGGTTGGGCGACCGTCCGCGCGAAGTCGATGACGCCGTCGAACGCGCCGCTGGTGGTGATCCAGCGGTTGACCGCCTCGCGCTTGGCCTCCCCGGGCGGCGTCCAGTAGCGGGCCCCGCGAAACGGGGTCAGGGTCGCGCCGAAGATGCGCAGGCCGGCCGCGTGGGCCATCGTGATGATCTTCTCGTAGCCGTCGACGATCTGCAGGGCGGAGACGTTGGTGTGCGGCGCATTGTCCGGGTTGTGACTCTGGCTGAAGCCGATGTCGTTGATGCCCTCCAGCAGGATCACGTCCCGGACCCCGGACTGCGCGGCGACGTCGCGGCTGAACCGGACGGCGGCGCTGACACCGCAGCACCCGGAGTTGTTGAGCACGCGGTTGCCGCCGATCCCGGCGTCGGCGACCGCCAGCGTGCTGCCGTGCAGCCCGGCCAGCCGGCGGGTGAGGTCGTTCGGCCAGCGGGCGTTGGCGTTGAGCGGCGCGCCCACCCCGTCGGTGATCGAGTCGCCGAGCGCGACGACGGCCCCCAGGTACCGGGCCCGGGCCAGCACGTCGACGCCGGCCAGGAAGTACCACGACTGGGTCTGGCGCCCGAATCCCCGCGGCCCGCCGGCCAGCGCACGGTTCCCGGACGCGACAAAGTTGACCTGGCGCGCCTGCGCGTGCTCGGTTGCCGGCCCCGTCGCCACCGGCAGGAACAGGCTGATCGCGATGTGGGCCAGCGGGCGGACCGTCAGCCGGATGGGGTCCGACAGCACCTCGGCCCCCGGCGGGATGAGCACGGACGCACGTCCCGCGAACGTCAGCGCCCGGATGCTGCCGGGGGCCAGCCGTGCTCCCGCGCCCTGGATCCCGACCGAGGCGCGTCCCACGTCCAGCGGCCGCGCCCCGAACGTGTTGGACAGGCGAGCCCGGACCTCCGAGCCCCCGGCGCTCGAGAAGGCGATCTGCCGGAGCGTCTGGTCGTCAAATCCCCGGCCCGACAGGTTGCCGCTGACCGGCGCCTGCGGTGCCGCGGTCCACGCGGCCAGCCAGTGGCCGGACTCGTTCGCCGTCCGGGTCGCGGTGATCCGGACCGCGGCGTGCCGGATGGTCGCGGCCGGGGCCGGCCGCCCGGAGACGTAGGCCGCGGGGTCGGCGCGGGCCGGGCGCGGGGTCGCGAACACAGCGGCCTCGTGCCGGGATGACCGGACGGCGCGGACGTGCGCCGAACCGACGGAATCCAGGCGGCCGACCGCGCCGGCGGCGAGCACCACCGCCAGCACCGCGACCGACCAGAGAACTCGATGAGGGCGTTGCAACAAGGCTCAGAACACGGCTGCGTCGAATCCGGATCGGCTCCGGATGTCCTGAGCCGTCCCGCCCCCGGGGCCGAGCGATGCTACCGGCGCGGGGGCGCCGCACCCTTAGCGTTGCACTAAGGCCCCCGCCTCACCCTCCGCGGCCGCCGGCCCTCAGCAGCCTGCGCGCCTCGCCGAGCACGCTCGGCTCCAGGAGCTTGCTGCAGAAGACGCTGAAGTGAATGCCGTCAAACCGGCACAACTGGCCGTCGACGCGGGCGTCGTAATGGCTGCCGGGCGAGATCGTCCGGTCGAGGTCGAGCACCCGCACCGACGACGGGTGGCGCCGCGCCTCCTTCTCGAGCATCGCGTTGATCAGCGCGTGGCGGGCCGGCGACGCCGCCGGCGGCGGGGCGCCGTCGGCCTGATCAGGTGGGTGGGTGTACGGGACCGACAGGAACAGGATCTTGACTCCGCGCTGACCGAGCACCTGCACATAGCGCGCGATCTGCTGCTGGATGTAGGCGTCGAAGGCCGGCTGTCCGAGATGGACGGTCTTGCCGTTCCAGCGCCAGTCGAACTCGTCGCGGTAGCCGAGCTCGATGATGACCTCCTGCGCCTGCAGCGCCTTCTCCTCCTGCGCCCATTCGGTGAGCGCCGACGAGCAGCCCGCCGGCGGGTCCTCGAACGTCCCGTTGACGTCGAGCTGGCCCTTGGTGGCAAACGCGCAACCGAGCCTGGCGGCGTTGGCAAGCTCGACGCCGTAGTTCTCCTCGCTGTCCATCATCGGCAGGCCGATCGTGAAGGCCAGCGAGTCGCCGATCACCATCACTCGCTTGGGCGGGCAGGTCTGAAACATCTTCGTCGCCGACCCGCTCCACACCAGCGTCGAAGCACCGAGCGCCGTGTACTCGAACCTTGCGTCCTGCGACGATGCCACCGGCGCCAGCCCGTACTGCGCCGTGTCGGTCAGCGTTTCCGGGCACGGACGGTCGGTGCCCTTCAGCTGCGGCGGCGCCTTGGGGAGCACCGCCGCCGCCGGAACGCCGGCCGGCAGGGACGCGGCCGCCGAGGCCATGACCAGCGACAGGAATGCCGTCCCGGCGCCGGCCGGAACCAGGCCGCGCACGAACCAGGCCGGCGCTTGTCGCCGGCGGATCGGTTGCTCGACGAGCCGGTAGGAGAGCAGGCTGACGGCGAGCGTCGCCGACAGGCGCAGGACGAGCAAGGTGGTGCCCGTCGTGCCCGTCGAGCTCTCGTCCAACCACAAGAAGAGGGGGAAATGCCACAGGTACAGGCCGTAGGAGATGGCGCCGAGGCCCCGGAGCGGCGCGACGGACAACAGCCGGGATACCGCGGCGCCCGGCGCCGTGACAGCCGCCACAATCACGATGGCCGCGGCGCCGTCCAGCGCAAGCAGCCCGTACGGATACACCCAGCCGTCCGAGCCCCGGACGAGCCCCACCCCCGCCAGGAGCGCGGCAACGGCCGCGACCGCACCGGCCCCCAGCAGGCGGCGACGCGCCGGGCCCAGGCCGAGCCGGCTCGCCGGCTTGGGCCATCGGCGGCGGATCGTGACGGTGATCGCCAGCGCCGCGCCGATCAGCAGGCCGGCGGCGCGCGTGTCGGTGCCGTAGTAGACGCGGTCCAGCCCGCGGCCGCCGTCGAACAGCAGCGCCGTCTCGGCGGCCGAGGCGAGCGCCCCGGCCAGGCTGAGGCCGAGCAGGATCTGCAGCGTGCGCCGGCCCGAGGCCCCCCGGCGGCGGGCCAGCCCCAGCACCCCCAGCACGACCAGCGGCCACACCACGTAGAACTGCTCCTCGATCGCCAGCGACCACGTGTGCTGCAGCGGCGAGATGGGCCCGCTGGCGGCGAAGTAGTTGGTGCCGGTGGCGATCTGATGCCAGTTGTTGAAGTACAGCAGGGTCGAGATCCCGTTGGTCTCCAGGTTCGGGATCGCCTGCGCCGGGCCGCCGAGCGCGTAGTAGACGCCGATGACGAGTACCAGCACGAACAGCGCGGGCAGCAGCCGGCGGGCCCGGCGCGCCCAGAACGCCCGCAGCGCGATCGTCGACGACCGCGCCCATTCGGCGACCAGCAGCGACGTGATGAGAAACCCGGAGAGGACGAAGAACAGCTCGACGCCGAGGAAGCCGCCGGGTGCCCACCGGACGCCGCCGTGGTACAGGATCACGGCGACGACGGCGATGCCGCGCAGGCCATCGAGGCCGGCGACGTGCGGCAGCGGGACGTGGGGGCGTCCGGTGGGGGCAGGAGCGCGCCGAGGCATCCCCTCTGTGTTAGCCGCCCGGGCGTAGGGGCCGCATAAGCCCCCTGAGCCCGGTCATATACGCGACCCTGCCGGCGTCAGACCCGCGTCAGCGGGCTCATCGAATTCTTATCCGGGGAGCCACCGTATTGTCTGAGGCCGAGATGGGGCGTGAGCCGGACGCTGTGGAGATCACGGATTGCGGTGCCGCAGCGCGGGGCGGCGGGGCGGGTTCGCGCGTGACGCTGCTCGGCGCCCGGACCGGAGCCGGCGGGCCTCCGTGACGGTCCTCGCGAGCAGGCTCGACGCTCAGCTGCTCTCCGGCTCATCCGCCCGGAGCCCGCTCGCCGTGGCCGAGCGGCTGCTCGCGATCCAGGCCCAGGATCCGCGCGGGGCCCGCCTCGCCGTTCGGGCGCGAACAACCGGCGTCAGCGCCGCCGACGTCGACCGCGAGCTCACCGACCGGCGCTCCCTGCTGATCACCTGGCTCAACCGGGGAACCCTGCACCTGGTCCGCAGCGAGGATTACCCCCTGCTGCAGACGCTGACGACGCCACCGCTGCGCACAGCCGTCGCGCGCCGGCTCGCCCAGGAGGGCCTCGCGCCGGACACGGCGGCGCGGGGCGTGGCGGTCATCGAACGGGCGATCGGCGACGAGGGTCCGTTGCCACGCGACGCGTTGCGCGAGCGATTGGAGCAGGCCGGCGTGCCGACGGCCGGCCAGGCGCTCGTGCACCTGCTCGTCCGGGCGTCGACCGAGGGGCGCATCATCCGCGGTCCGGTGGCGGGCCGCGACCACGCGTACGCGCTGGTGCGCGACTGGCTCCCTGACGTGGGGCCGCCGCCGGCACGCGAGGCGGCGCTCGCCGAGCTGGCCCGGCGCTACCTGGCGGGACACGGGCCGGCGAGCGACGACGACCTCGCCCGCTGGGCCGGTCTGCCCCTGCGCGACGCTCGCGCCGGGCTGCGAGCGATCGGCGGAGAGCTGCGCGAGAGGTCCGATGGGCTCGTCGAGCCGGCGGGGCGGCGCCGTATCGTCCCGCTGCCCCCGCCCCGTCTGCTGGGCGCGTTCGAGCCGCTGCTCATGGGGTGGCGCTCCCGGGCCGACGTTCTGGGGTCCGCCGAGCCGCGTGTCGTGAGCGGCGGCATGTTTCGCAGCTTTGCCCTGATCAAGGGCCGCGCCGGGGGCGGGTGGCGGTTCTCCGGCAAGCGGGTCGAGATCGAGCCGTTCCCGGGACTCGCCGCCGGCGATGCCGCGGCGCTGGAGCGTGACGCCGCCGAGGTGCAGCGCTTCCTGGGCCTGTCGCCGGCTTGACCGAGTCCCCGGGGGGCCGGCTACCCGCCGGGGTCTGCCGCGCGAGCGTCGTCGCCGGCGGCCGTCCCAGCTCCCGCCGCCCCCTCCAGCGGCTCTCCGGCCTCGCCGAGCACGCCGTCCTCGGCCGCTTCATCATCGACGACGACGTTGGCCACCATCTCCTCCACCGGCGGCGTGGCGACGCCGGCCAGCCCGGCCCGCGCCTCACCGGCCCGGAGCAGCCGCTCGCGCAGCTCCTGCTCGAACTCGGGCGACGGGCCGAAGCCGGCGATGTCCGGCAGCTCGCCGAGCTCGGCCAGGCCGAAGAGCTTGAGGAACAGCTCGGTCGTCCGGTACAGCACGGCGCCGAACTGCGAGCGGCCGGCCTCCTCGATGATCCCCCGCTCGAGCAGCGTCGTCGCCGCCGACTCGGCGCTGACCCCGCGGATCCGGGCGATCTCCGGGCGCGACACCGGCTGCAGGTAGGCGACGATCGCCAGGGTCTCGGCCTGGGCGGCGGTCAGGGGTGGGGTGCGCGGCTTGGCCAGCAACCGGCGGGCGGCGGGCTCGGCGTCCGGGTGGCTGCTCAGCGTGTAGCCACCGGCCAGCTCGCGCACCACGAAGCCGCGGCGCTCGAACTCGTAATGCTCACGCAGCCGCTCGACCGCGGTGACGACCTCGTGCAACTCGGCCCCGGTGGCGTCGGCCAGCGCCGGCGCCGGCACCGGGTCCGAGCTCAGGAAGAGCAGCGACTCGACCGTCCGCTCGAGTTCGCTCACGCGGTCAACCTCCGATCGCCCGGCGCAGACTGTCCCCCCGGCACCGCCCGCAGCCCCTGGGACCGCCGCAGCGACTGGACGGTGATCTCGGCGAAGGGCTCCTCCTGGATCCACGTGGCCTCGCCCTGCTTGTACAGCTCGAGCAGCGCGTACAGCGTGACGGCAACGGTCACCCGGTCGCTGCGTCCGACCGCCTCCGAGAACGTGAACCGCCCGCGCGAGAGCAGCGCCCGCAGGTGGGTGAGGCGCTCGGCGACCGTCACCTTGGCGATCGTCATGTGGCGGATGTCGACCGGCGGGGGCAGCTGGAGCAGGTTCTCCACCGCCTCGCTCAAGGTGGCCGGGTCATAGACGGACGCGGCGTCCTGCAGCGAGGCCTTGCGGAGCGCCGGGGGCAGCGGCGCTGAGCGGAAGCGGTAGCCCTCCTGCTCCTCGAGGCGCTCGGCCAGGTACGCCGCCGCGGTCCGGTAGCGCTGGGCGTCGAGCAGGCGGGCCAGGAGCTCCTCGGCGGCCTCGCCGGGATCCAGATCGATCTCCTCGATCTCCTCGCCGGGCAGCAGAAGCCGGGACTTCAGCTCCAGCAGCGCAGCGATCAGCACCAGGAATTCGGTCGCAGCCTCGAGGTCGAGGTCGCCGCGACGCTCCAGGTGGTCGATGTACGTGATGACGACATCCGCGAGGTCGACCTCCAGGAGATCGACCTCCTCGCGCAGAATCAGCGTCAGAAGCAGGTCAAACGGTCCCGCGAACACGTCGAGGTCCAGGTCCAGGTAGGTCAGAGTCACGCGCAGGGCCTCCGCATCGGACGGTAGACCTTAATGGCCCCCTCGGACCCTCTGCCGCACGTCGGCCGCCGGAAGCCGCCGAATCAGCTCGGGGTCCGGACCCGGACCGGCCCCACTCCCATCGCCTGGCGGACGTCGGCCAGGGTGTCCGAGGCGATCGCCCGCGCCTTGTCGGCGCCCCCGGCGAGGATCCGCTCCAGCTCGGGTTCGTCGCTCCGCAGCTCCTGGTAGCGCTCGCGCACCGGCGTCAGATAGTCGACGACGGCATCGGCGAGGGCGCTCTTGAACGCTCCGTAGCCGGACCCGCCGAATTCGGACTCCACCGCGTCGGGGTCGATGCCGCGGACCGCCGCCAGGATGTCGATCAGGTTGGAGATGCCCGGTTTGTCCGGAGCTCGGCGCACCTCGCTGCCGGAGTCGGTCACCGACGAGCGGAACTTCTTGCCGATCGCCTCCGGCTCGTCCAGGACATAGATCGTCCCCTGGGGCGTGCCGCCGGTCGTCGACATCTTGCGCTCGGGGGCCTGGAGGTCCATGATCCGCGCCCCCACCGCGGGAATCCGCGCCTCCGGGACGACGAGCACCTCGCCGAAGCGGGCGTTGAAGCGCTCGGCGATGTCGCGCATCAGCTCGACGTGCTGGCGCTGATCGTCGCCGACGGGGACCTCGTTGGCCCGGTAGGCCAGGACGTCGGCGGCCATGAGCACCGGGTAGGTGAACAGTCCGGCGGAGACCAGTTCGCGCTGGGCTCCGGACTTCTCCTTGAACTGGTGCATCCGGTTGAGGTCACCGAACGAGGTGATGCTCGACAGCAGCCAGGCCAGCTCCGAGTGCTCGAGCACATCGCTCTGGCGAAAGAAGACGCAGCGGCCGGGATCCAACCCGGCGGCCAGCAGGGTGGCGGCGGTGTCATACACCGACTCGCGCAGTCCGGCGGGCTCGTAGGCGACGGTGGTGGCATGGAGGTCGACGACGCAGTAGATGGCCTCGCCGCGGTCCTGCCCCGCGACATACTGGGTGATCGCGCCGATGTAGTTGCCGAGGTGCTTGCGGCCCGTCGGCTGAATTCCGGAGAAGATGCGCACGTCCCGCAGGGTACCGAGCAGATCCGGGTCCCCGCCCGGCGACGCGGTCCCATCCGGTTCTCCGGTCCTGTGCACCGGCTTTCAGCGTGTAGGTGGTGCCAAAGCGCGGACTTCGCTGATCTGGCACGAGGCGCACGCACAGCCCCCCATCGGCGCCAGATCATCCACCCCGGTCGCGATGTGGCACCTCATGCACGTCGCGGGCGGCTCATTCCGGCCCGCAACGCCCGCGTGCCGCTACTGGGTGAGCGCGCGGTCCAGCGCGTCGTGCAGGTGCCCGTGCCCGGCACCCCGCGGATCTCCGGGGCCCCCGCCCCCCGAACCGGAGCCGGGCCCTCGCCCCGTCCTCGGCCGCCGTTCCGCCCGCCGGCCGGCCAGCAGCCACGCCGCCACCACCCCGCCGACCGCTCCGCAGACGTGCGCCTGCCAGGAGATGCCGTTATGGGGGACGACGCTCGAGATCAGCGCGCCGCCCCAGACCACGCCGACGATGATGCCGGTCAGGATCTCCAGCCAGCTGCGATCGAACAGCCCGCGGGTGAACAGGTACGTGGCGTAGCCGAACACGACGCCGCTTGCGCCGACGGTGACGGTGCCGCCGGGCGCCACCAGCCACGTGCCGACGCCGCCGACGATGATCACGATCAGCGTCACCAGCGCCAGCCGGGCCGCCCCGCGCAGCGCGATGATCACCCCCATGAACAGGAAGGGGATCGTGTTGTCGACCAGGTGGGCGAAGCTGACGTGCAGGAACGGCGCGGTGAGGATCCCCCACAGGCGGTCCACGTCGCGCGGCACGATGCCGTCGCCGTCCAGCCGGTTGGCGTCGAGGCTGTTGATCACCTCGACGAGCCACATGAACGCCACGATCCCGATCAGCAGCGCCAGTCCCTGTGCCGACTGGCGGCGGCGCTCCGGGGTGACGGCGCGTCTGGACAGGGCCCGCCTGCCGGTGCCGCGCACGCCGTCGAGCCGCTGAGATGGGGGCATGACGTCAAGGATGGCAGGTGGGCGGCCCGCCCGGCCACCATGGGCATCAGTTTTCACGAACTCTTCGCCAGAACCTCGTGGGCGATCGCGAGTGCCACCTCGGCACGCGTGCGCAGCGCCGGCTCCAGAACGAACTCCTGCGGGGTGTGGGCACCCCCGCCGCGCGGACCGAGCCCGTCCACGGTCAACGGGATCGTCTCGGCGAAGTGACTCGCATCGCTCGCACCACCCCGGGGGACGCCCGCGACCGTCCGGCCGAGCCGCTGCGAAGCGGCGGCGATCAGGGACTCGGTCAGCGCGGCCGAGTCCATCCCCGGCCACTTGCGCTCCATCCGGGCGTTGAGGATCACCTCGTCGAGCTCCTGGGGGACGGCAGCCACCACGTCCTCGAACGCGGCAAGGCTCCGGGCCCGGAGGTCGAAGATCAGCTCGCCCGCCGCCGGCACGATGTTGAACGCGTCGCCGGCGCGCATGATCGTCGGCACCGCGCTCAGCTGCTCCGGCCCCACCGGATCATGCAGTCCGGCCACCCTCTCAGCGGTCCGGGCCAGCGCCAGCAGCGCGTTGCGGCCCTGATCCGGGGCGCTGCCGGAGTGCGAGGCGCGCCCGGTGGCGATGACCTTCAGGGTGCCGGCGGCCTTGCGGCGAACCACCACACCCTCGTCGCCGTGGTTGTCGAGCTGGCCGCCCTCGAAGCACAGGCACGCGTCATAGCCGGCAAACCGCCCGGCGTGGACGAACGGGTGGGTGCGCCACTCCTCGTCGGCCACCATCAACACCGCAAGCTCGGCGAACGTCTCCGGGCGCTGGGCGAGGGCCCGGGCCACCCCCAGCGCCAGGATGTCGCCGCCCTTCATATCGACGGTGCCGGTGCCGTACAGCCGATCGCCCTCGCGCCGCAGCGGCTGGTGGGCGTCATGGCCGATCACCGTGTCGACGTGGCCGAGGAGCAGCAGCCTGGCGGCGCCGGTCCCGGTGACGGTGCCGATCAGATCCGCGGCGCTGCCCGGCGTCGAGCACGCCGGACGCTCCACCCGCGCGCCGGGGGGCAGGAGCCGGGTGCACAGCTCCAGGGCGCGTTCGGCGCCGTCGACATCGCCGGACGGGGAGGAGATGTCCACCAGCCACGTCAGCTCGCCCGGCGCGCGGGCCGCGATCTCGGCCGCCTCGGCGGCGATCACGGGATCGGTGACCGCGCTCATACGGCCACCGTCAGCACGTCCTCAGGGTCAAGGGTACCCGGGGCCCAGCCCTCGCGGGCCGCCTCCCAGGCCAGCCGGCACAGTGCCTCGTTGACCGGCGTGGGCACGTGGTGCAGCCGGCCGGCGAGCACGATCTCGCCGTTGAGGTAGTCGGTCTCGAGCGCGGTGCCGCGGGTCAGGCTCTGCCATGTGGACGAGCCGGCGCGTGACCGGCCGTCGATGTCACGCACGCCCATCGTGCGCCAGCGCCCATCGAGGTCGGTGACCTCGGGAGCCTCGTGCTCGACCCCGGCGGCGCTCAGCGCCGCCCGGCCCTCCGCGCGCGCTCGCTCGGTCAGCTCGTCGCTGCGGTCGCCGGGACCGCACAGTGCCTGCACGGCGTTGACGAGGTTGAGCAGCAGCTTGGCGTACTTGAGGCGCATGACGTCCTCGGTGGGGTGCGAGGTGAAGCGCGAGCCCTCGAGCGCTGCGCAGACCTGCTCGCACCGGGCGTCGATCCCGCCCGGGTAACGTCCGACGTCGATCATCCCCGTCAGCGTCGTCCCGTAGGCCTCGACCGCGCCCGGCCGCAGGTGGGCCGCCGGGCACATGACGACCGCGCCGTAGACCGAGTCGATCAACCGCAGGGCCAGCCGCTCGTTCTCCACGCCGTTCTGCAGACAGACGACCGGCGCCGCCGGACCCGCCGCATCGCGCAGGCCGGTGAGCGCGCCGAGCGTGTCCTGGCTCTTGGTGGCCAGCAGGACGACCTCATCGCCCGTCCACTCCACCTCGCCGGGGGCGCCGGCGACCGGGATCCTCAGGAGCGAGCGCTCGTCCGGGGTCACCAGCTCCAGGCCGTTGTGGCGGATCGCGTCCAGGTGGGGGCCCCGGGCGATGAGCGTGACCGCGAACCCGGCCTGGTGCAGCCGCGCTCCGACCACGCCGCCGATCGCTCCGGCGCCGAACACCACGAATCGCATGCCCCCAGCCTACGACGACGACCGGACTCGGCGCGGCCACGGGCACGGCCTGTCCGGAGATCAGCGCGGCGGGCCGGCCCCGGCGAGCTCGTCGCTGTCGACCGCGTACAGGTGCGCCCGGTTGCGCCCGTGCTCCTTGCTGAAGTACAGCGCCCGGTCGGCGAGGCGGACGAGCTCGGTCGGATCCGACGTCCACCGGGAGTCGCACACGCCGGCCGAGATCGTGATCCGGGCCTCGGGCTCCGGTCCCTGTGCGCACCGGCTGATCGACCGCCGGGCGCGCTCGACGGCGGCGAGAGCCTCGTCTCCGGTCGTCTCCGGCAGGATCCACGCGAACTCGTCACCCCCCACCCGCGCCAGCGTGTCCTCGGCGCGCGTGGCGTCACTCAGGCAGCGGGCGACGTGGCGCAACAGATCGTCTCCGGCCTCGTGACCGCTGGTGTCGTTGACCTGCTTGAAGTGGTCGACGTCGATGATCGCCACCGACACCGGGCTGCCGTAGCGCCGGGCACGCGCCAGGTCGGCTCCGAGACGCTGGTGGAAGGTGCGGTGGTTGCCGACCCCGGTGAGCGCGTCGGTCGCCGCCTGCGCGGCCAGCGCCGCCCGGTCCTCGATGTTCGCGACCGAGATCGCGATCAGGTCGGCGAACTCGTTGAGGCGCCGGGACTGCTCACCGGCCAGCGCCCCCGGCTGCGTCGCCACGACGGCGAGAAAGCCCCATGTCCGGCCGCCCACCCGGATCGGTGCGACGACGCTGGATCCGTAGCCCAGACCGCCGAGCAGGCTGTCCGCGGTGTGGGCGATGCGGACCGGACGACCCTCGCTCAGCGCTCCGGCGACCTCGCCGCCGGGCGGGACGGCGACACCGTCGCCGACGGCGTACTGGCGCTGCGGGTCGCTGGCCCAGGAGCCGAGAATCGTCGCCCTGCCGGACTCGGCGAGGCGGAGGATGCCGGCGCCGCTGGCCCCCAGCAGCTTTGCGGCCTCGACCGCCACCAGGCCGTAGAAGCGCTCAACGGGTTCGCCACTCACGACCGACGTGGCCACCCGCCGCAGCGCGCTCTGCTCAGCGGCCAGTCGCTCCGCCCGGCGGCGCAGGCCGAGCATGAACCGCTTGCCGGCGATGAGCGCCGAGCCGAGCACGAGGAACGCCGGCGCGGCGATGACCAGCTTGGCCGTACCCTGCCCCCGCGACGCGGGCGAGGCGGCGACGACGACCGCGGACTCGACAACGGCGCAGGCGAGGAAGTAGGCCGCCGCCGCGGCCGGCGTGAAGAAGTAGGCGGCGAACACGACGACGTAGAACAGACACGCCCACGCGGGGGAGGTCGCTCCACCGCTCAGGAGGATCGCCACCGCGATCGCCGCGGTGCCGACGGCGGCGGAGGCATGGATCAACCAGACCGACAGGCGGCCGTAGTCGAGGACGAGCCCGGAGAACAGCCCCCAGGCGCAGCCACCCGCGCCCAGCGCCAGCAGCGCGACGCGATGAGCGCCCGGCAGCACGAGCGCCAGGGCGACGATGCTCAGCGAGGCGATGATCCAGAGAAGCCCGCCCACCCGGCCGGCGAGCACGCGCTCCTCGCGCCGGATCCACCCGGCGGACCGCAGGGCCGACATCGCTCGGTCCATCGAACATTTCGTCATGTGTTGTCCATGCCCCGCTCAGGTCCCCGTGGTCTCGTCATGGTGCCCACGCCGGACCGAGGTCGAATCGCAGCGTCCGGTTTTCTGTCCGTTAATGACGCGGATCCCCGTGATCCCGTGCAAATATGCACGTCGAGACTGTTCATCTGTCCACACCCGCGAGGCGGCCCGGGCTCAGGTTCAGGTTCCGAGCAGGCCGCTGCCGTACCAATCGGACGGGTCGCGCACGCCCGGGAGGGTGAAGAAGTAGCCGCCGCCGAACGGGCTGATGAACCGGGCCATCGGCTCGTTGCGCAGGCGCGCCTGGACGGCCTCGAACTGGCGCCGGATGTCCCGCTGGTAGCAGTTGAAGATCAGTCCCATGTCCAGGCGTCCCCGGGCGTCGACGCCGCGGTCGTAGTTGAAGCTACGGCGCAGGATCCGGCTGCCCTCGGTGTGCCTCGTCCGTGGGTTGGCGAGGCGGATGTGGGCGCGCAGCGGGGTCACCCGCCCGTGCGGGTCGGCGGCGTAGTCCGGGGCGTCGGTCTCGACCCGGCCGC
This sequence comes from Solirubrobacteraceae bacterium, assembly GCA_035551855.1. Taxonomy (GTDB): domain Bacteria; phylum Actinomycetota; class Thermoleophilia; order Solirubrobacterales; family Solirubrobacteraceae; genus Palsa-465. The sequence continues at coordinate 23,692 of DASZMK010000179.1, read as the reverse complement.
TGAGCGGGGCCCCGCTGTCGCGCCGGCGCCCGACGATGCGCTCCTGCTGCCCGACCGGCAGCTCGTCCCAGGCCTCGGTGAACATCCGGATGGCTCGGATGACGTGGTAGGTCCCGCCCGCCGTCCACGCCTGGCCACCCCGGCCCCCGTCGTGCCACAGCAGCCGCTCGGCCACCTGGAGGCGGCGCACGTCCGGGTTGGCGATCCCGTCCTTGAAGCCCTGATGGTTGCGCGGCACCCCGGTCGGCCGCGCCGGGGAGACGAACCCGTCGATGCGCCAGCGGATGCCCATCGCGCCCCGGGTGCGGCGGGCAATCTCGCGGAGGGCGTGCGTGGCGGTGTCGGCGCTGCCGGCGCAGATCGACAGCATCAGGTCCCCGCCGCACCGGGCGTGGTCGAGGTGGTCGTCGGGAAAGGACGCCATCGCGAACAGCCCGGCCGGCTTGCGCGCCGCCAGCCCGTACCGGCGGTCGAACAGCGACGCACCGGCCCCGAGCGTGACCGTCAGCCCGTCGGCCGGCACGACGGGCCCCAGCGTTCCGCTGTCGGCTGCGGGCGCCCCGGCGCCGGCGCTCGGCGGCCGGCCTCCGGCGGTCAAAAAGCGGGCGGTGCCGGTCAGCGTCTGCAGGAGGTCGACCAGCTGGGATCGTCCGGCGGCATGGACGTCGAAGGCGGCGAAGCAGCCCGCGGGCGGCGCCGGCGTGACGATTCCCGCCTGATGGATCCCGTGAAACGGGACGGCGGGCAGTCGCGCCCCCGGGTCGGCGACCCGGCTGAGCTGGAGCGGCCCGTCGGCCTGCAGGAGATCACGGCCGGGGCGGGGCCGGGCCTCGGCGGCGCCGGCGCCCAGCAGTTCGCCCCCCGCGGTGGCGGCGCCAGATGCCCCCAGCAGGCCCGATCGCACGAGGAACTGGCGCCGGTCGAGCGTCACGGGCCGATTCTAGGTGCGTCGACCGCCCGCCGGCCGCCCCGCGGGTCAGAGCGGCTGGCGGATGACCGGCTGGCGGGCGGCGGCGGCCTCGTCCAGCCGGCGGACGGGCGTCGTGTGCGGTGCGGTCCGCGCCACCTCCGGGTCCTCGGCGGCCTCGCCCAGGATGGTGACGAGGATCTGGGCGAAGCGGTCGAGCGTCTCCTTGGTCTCGGTCTCGGTCGGCTCGATGAGCATCGCCTCGTCGACGAGCAGCGGGAAGTAGACCGTCGGGGGGTGCACGCCGAAGTCGAGCAGCCGCTTGGCCAGGTCCAGCGTCCGGATCTTCAGGTCACGTTTCATCGGCGCGCCGGAGAGCACGAACTCGTGCATGCACACGCGTTCGTAGGCCGCGGGCAGGTGCTCCAGCACGCCCTCGGCCCGCAGCTTGGCCAGCAGGTAGTTGGCGTTGAGCACCGCCGTCTCCGAGACATCGCGCAGGCCGGCGGCCCCGAGCGAGCGGATGTAGGCGTAGGAACGGACGAACACGCCGTAGTTGCCCTGAAACCCGCGCAGCCGGCCGATCGACTTGGGGCGATCATCGTCAAGGTCGTAGAACACGCTCGAGCCGCGGCCGTTGCTGCTCTCGCGGCGAACCACCTGAGGCCGGGGCAGGAACGGCTCCATCCGGTCCGACACGGCGATCGGTCCCGCGCCGGGACCGCCGCCGCCGTGGGGCTGGGTGAACGACTTGTGGAGGTTGAAGTGCACGATGTCGAAGCCCATGTCGCCGGGTCGGCAGATGCCCATGATCGCGTTGAGATTGGCGCCGTCGTAGTACAGCGTGGCGCCGACGCCATGGACGATCCGCGCGATCTCCTCGATCCCGGGCTCAAACAGTCCCACCGTCGACGGGTTGGTCAGCATCAGGCAGGCAACGTCCTCGTCGGCCTTGGCCCGCAGGTCGTCGAGGTCGACGTTGCCCCGGTCATCGGTGCCGACCTTGACCACCTCATAGCCGGCCATCGTCACCGTCGCCGGGTTGGTGCCGTGCGCAGTGTCCGGGGTCAGGACCTTGGTCCGCTGCTCCCCGCGGTCCTCGTGGAAGGCGCGGGTCAGCAGGACGCCGGCCAGCTCGCCGTGCGAGCCGGCCGACGGGTGCAGGGAGACGTGGGGCAGCCCGGCGATTTCCCCGAGCGCGCGCTGCAGGCGCCACATGAGCTCGAGCGCGCCCTGGGCTCGCTGCGGGTCCTGCAGAGGGTGGAGCTTCGCATGACCGTCGAGCGCCGCCACCCGCTCGTGCAGCTTGGGGTTGTGCTTCATCGTGCACGAGCCGAGCGGGTAGAAGCCGGTGTCGAGATCGAAGTTGCGCTTCGACAGGCGGTTGTAATGACGGACGATCTCCGGCTCGGCGACCTCGGGCAGGCGCGGCCCCTGATCGCGGCGCAGGCGGGCGGGCAGCAGCTCGTCCAGCGGCCGCTGGGGCACGTCGACGGCGGGCGCCACAAACGCCCGGCGGCCGGGCTTGGAGCGCTCGAAGATCGTCAGCTCGTCGTCGGCCGCGCTCACGCCCCCACCTCATGCATGTGACGGCTGCGCTCGGCGGCCACCCCCTCGCCGAGGACCTGGGCCAGCCGGTCGATGTCGGCCCGGGTGCGGCGCTCCGTGATCGCCACCAGCAGCCCGTTCTCATGCTCCGGGTAATCACGTCCCAGCGCGTAGCCGGGATTGATGCCCTGCTTGAGGCAGCGGTCGATGACCGGACGCGCCGGGGCGTCGAGCGCGACCGCGAACTCGCGCACGATCGGCTGGTCGTGCAGGGCCCGGACCCCGTCCAGCGCGGTCAGCTGCTCACGCGCGTATGCGGCGCGCTGGAGCATCAGCTCGGTCAGCTCGACGATCCCGCGGCGGCCGAGCCAGCTCAGGTGGATGACGCCGGCCAGCGCGTTGAGCGCCTGTGCGGTGCAGATATTCGAGGTCGCCTTCTCGCGGCGGATGTGCTGCTCGCGCGTCTGCAGGGTCAGGACGAACCCGCGCTTGCCCTCGACGTCGCGCGTCTCCCCGGCAATCCGTCCGGGCACACGGCGGATGAGTGCCTCGGTGGCGGCGAAGAAGCCGAAGGACGGGCCGCCGAAGTCCAGCCGGTTGCCGAGCGTCTGCCCCTCGCCGACGGCGATGTCGACGCCGCACTCGCCCGGGGTGCGCAGCAGCGACAGCGGCAGCGGATCGCATGAGGCGACGCACAGCGCGCCGGCCTCGTGGGCGGCGGCGGCCAGCGACTCCAGGTCCTCGACCGCGCCGAGGAAGTTCGGCTGGGCGATGATGACCGCGCTCACGTCCTCATCAAGCGGCGGCAGCTCGGTCACGCCGTCGCGCAGCGGCGCCTCGACGACCTCCATGCCCCATCCGTGGGCCAGCGTGGCCAGCGCCTCGCGCGCGTGCGGATGCACGCCGCGGGAGACGATGAAGCGCCGGCGGCTGTTGGCGAGCTTGGCCACGTACCCGGCAGCCGCGACGGCGCTGGGGCCCTCGTAGACCGAGGCGTTGGACACCGGCAGCCCGGTCAGCTCACAGATCGCCGTCTGGTACTCGAACATCGCCTGCAGGCCTCCCTGGGAGACCTCCGGCTGATACGGCGTGTACGGCGTCAGGAACTCCGAGCGGGAGGTGATGGCGTCCACGAGCGCGGGGACGTAATGGTCGTACATGCCGGCGCCGAGGAAGGAGACCTCATCCTCGGTGCTGGTGTTGCGCTGAGCCAGGGCGCGCAGCTCCTCGTAGACCTCGAGCTCCGACAGCCCGGGCTCGAGCGCCAGCGGGCTCTGGAGGCGCAGCCGGGCGGGGATGTCGGCGAACAGCTCCTCCACGGACGAGACGCCGATCGTCTCGAGCATCTCCTGCCGGTCGGCATCGGTGGCCGAGGTGTACCGCGTCATGTGAGCGTGGCCTCGTACGCCGCCGCGTCGAGCAGCCCATCCTGCTCGGAGGGATCAGACAGCCGGACCCGCACCAGCCAGCCCTCCCCGTAGGGATCCTCGTTGATCGTCTCCGGGGCGTCGGCCAGGTTCTCGTTGACGGCGATGACCTCCCCGGAGAGCGGCGAGATGACGTCAGAAACGGCCTTGACCGACTCGATCTCCGTGTACGGGGCGTCCTTGGACACCGTCGTCCCCACCTTGGGCGGATCGAAGAACACGACCTCTCCCAGCGAGTCCTGGGCGAACCACGTGATCCCGAACGTCGCCTCCTCGCCATCGATGCGCGCCCAGTCGTGCTCCGGGTGGTAGAGCAGGTCCTCCGGATAGCTCGGATCGGCCATGCTGTTGCTTCAGCGCTCCTTCTTGGTGTACAGAGGTTTGCGGGCGACCACCGCGGGACGGGTCGTACCCCGCACGTCGATCTCCAACGGGTTCCCGGGCTCGGCGCGCTCGGCGGCTACGTAGGCCATGCCGATGCCCCGCTCCAGGCAGGGGGAGAAGGTGCCGCTGGTGACGATGCCGCCGTCCTTGACCGGGTTGCCCTGGCGGGCGATGCCCGGACCCTGGATCTCGAAGGCGACCAGCTTCTCGGCCGGTCCGGCGGCGCGCGCGGCGGCGACGGCCGAGGCGCCGATGAAGCCGGTCTGCTCGCGGCAGCACCAGCCGAGTCCCGCCTCGATCGGCCCCCGCTCCTCGGTCAGATCGCTGCCGTAGAGGTGGTAACAGACCTCCAGGCGCAGCGTGTCGCGCGCTCCCAGGCCGGCCGGTGTGGCGCCGGCGGCCAGGAGCGCATCCCACAGCTGCCCGGCCCGCTCCGGGTCGACGAGCAACTCCAGCCCGTCCTCGCCCGTGTAACCGGTTCCGCAGGCGAGCAGCGGGATGTCGGCCACCGTGCGGTCGCAGCAGTGCATGCGGGGCGGCAGGGGTCCGTCGCTCAGCCCGGCCAGGAGGTGACGGGCGCGCGGTCCCTGCACCGCCAGCATGGCGAACTCATCGCGGCAGTCGATGACGTCGGCGTCGAAGTGCCCGGTGTGCCGCCGGAACCACTCCAGGTCCCGGGTGTGGTTGGCGGCGTTGGTCACAGTCAGGAAGTGCTCTTCGGCCAGGCGGTAGGTGAACAGGTCGTCGAGGACGCCGCCCTCGGAGTTGCACAGCACGCTGTACTGGGCGCCACCCTCGGGCAGCCGACGCAGATCGTTGGACAGGAGGTGCTGGAGCAGGTCAAACGCCTGGGGCCCCCGTGTCTCGATCTGGCCCATGTGTGAGACGTCGAACACGCCGGCGCCCCGGCGGACGGCCAGGTGCTCGGCCTTGATCCCCCGGTACTGGACGGGCATCTCCCACCCGGCGAACGGGATCAGTTTCGCCCCGGCGGCGCGGTGGCGCTCGTCGAGCGGGCTGTGACGCAGAGTGTCGGCAGTGGAGGGCACGTCGTCCAGGCTAATACATGCCCCCGGCGGCTCCGGAACGGACCGAGAAAACCCCACGGCCGGCGGCGGCGGCCCTACCATTCCGGTGGTGACCATCGTGTGCGTTCACGGCCCGCTGCGGCAGCTCGCCGGGGGCGACACCGAGCATCCGGTCGCCGGCCAGACCGTGTGCGCGCTGCTGCGCGCGCTGGAGCGCGACCACCCCAGGCTGACCGGCTGGGTCCTCGACGAGCGCGGCCTCATCCGCCGCCACATCAACGTGTATGTCAACGGCGATCTGGGCTCCGAGCAGACAACGGTCACCGACGGCGACCGGGTGGAGGTTCTGCCGGCGATCACCGGGGGGTGACGGTGTCGTGACCGTGCCGCCGCGTCCACTGCCGGAGGACGGATACGTCCTCGGCTCAAGCCGGGTGCGCCGGTCGGTCGACGGCGGGATCGATGGCGGGATCGATGACGCCGGCGAGGCCGGCGGGTTTCGCTCCGGCGACGTCAACGCCCCGTGCATCGATGGGTGACGATGGGCTGGCGGCGCAGGTGGGCCGGCTTCGCGCCGACCCGCGAATGGCGCTCCTGGAGGGCTTTCACGCCCTCAAGCACGCCCTGCGCTTCCGGGCGTGTATCGAGCTGGCCGTGGCAGCCGACCTGGGGGCGGTCGACGCCCTGGCGGGCGAAATGGCGCCTGATCTGCGCCCGGCACTCCGCCGCCTGGTCCGGGAGGCCGATCCGGATGTGATGGCGCTCGCCGCTCCGCGCATCCCGCACACCGGCGTGGTGGGATTCGCCCGCCGGCCCCAGGACGGCCCTGACCGCCTGCGGAAGGCTCCGCGCGACAAGCCGGTCGTCCTTCTCGAGAATCCGCGGGACCTCGGCAACGTCGGCGCGGTGATTCGGGTCGCCGCCGCCGCAGATGCCGCGGCGGTGCTGACGACCGGCGACCGCGATCCGTGGGATCCGCGGGCGATCCGCGGCTCCGCCGGGCTTCACTTCGCGCTGCCCGTGCTGCGCTCGCCGCCCGGGCCGGTGGCCGACCGGCCGCTCGTCGCCGTCGACCCGGAGGGGGAGTCCCTCGGCGCCGAGATCATCCCGCCGGGCGCGGTTCTCGCCTTCGGAACCGAACGCCACGGTCTGACCGACGACGTCCTCGACCGAGCGGCGATGCGCCTCCGGATCCCCATGCGACCGGGCGTGTCCAGCCTGAACCTGGCAACCGCGGTGGCCGTCGTTCTCTTCGCCCTGCGGCCACCCGGAGAGCCGCCCGGCCCGCGGCTCTCCGGCGGGGGATACGGCTGACGGACCGACGGCAGCGGAGGGAGGTGGCACCCGGCGGCCGAGGGGCCGCCCGGGTCCGCCCGGCCACGGATCCGCGCAGCCACCGGTCCGCCCGGCCACGGGTCCGCCCGGTCCCGGATCCGCCCGGCAACGGTCAACGACCCGGCCACGGTTGATGACCCGGCTCGGTCGTGGGTGGTCTGCGCCGTGTTGCGAGCGCAGGCGACCCGGGGGAGACCGGCATGGGCAACGATTGGGGAGTGGGGCGGGTGGTGCGCCGGGTTTGAGCGTCGTTGGGTGGGGCGGCTGCGCCGGGTTTGAGCGTGTTGGTGGCGTCCGTGACGGGTCCGTCACTCCTGGGGGCCGGTGCACCGCTTTTCAGCGTGCGCGGTGCGCCAAATTGTGCTCGCGCCTGGCGATCTGGCGCAAAGTCGGGGCTGAGCGTGCGTCGTGTGCCAGATCTCCCGGCGGGGTGAAGGTTTGTCGCGCTGTGCATCCCCGCCCGGCCGCGGATCCGGCCGGCCACGCTCATCCTCCCTCATCGTCAAAGCCCTTGCCGTTTCGCCCGGGTCACCTGCGCTCGCACCACGGCCCAAACCGCCCACCACCGAGCCGGGGGCGTTGCCGCACCCAGCCTCATCTCGTACAACAAAGCTCAGAAGCGCAGACGATCCGGGCAGGACCGGAATAGAGCCAGCTCTGAGTTGGGCGCGGCCGCACCAGGCTTGGGCGTGTTTTGGGGGGCCGCACCGGGCTCGAGCGTGTTTTGGGGGGCGGCCGCACCGGGCTTGAGCGTGTTTTGGGAGGCGGCCGCGCCGGCTCTGAGCGTCTTTCGTTACGTCCGCGACGGGTCTGTCACTCCTTCAGGCCGGTGCACCGGTTTTCAGCGTGCGCGGTGCGCCAAATCCGGATCTCACCTGACGATCTGGCGCACGAGGTGGGCTGAGCCTGCGTTCTGTGCCAGATCGCCAGACGCGGTCGGGATTTGGCGCACCGTGCAGGGTCATGGTCCGTCCCGCGGCGGCCCGGCCCCCGGGGGCCATCCGCCGGTCCGCCGGAATGGCCGGTGCCCCGGTGAGAGGGTCCTGGACCCCGGGACCGTGGTCAGACACCTCATACATGAACCGGCCAATCTCGCCCCTCCCGGACAGCAGCCGGTGATACGTCGTCGGCGCGATGAGGAGGAACGCCGCCGGCGCCGCGAGCGCGAACGTCGCGACGTTCGCCCGGCGATGCCGACGGCGATGATCCAGAGGCCGCGCCGACGACTAGCCTGCCGAGCCCGACGGCCGGTGACCGGTCGCGCCGCAGGCCTTGAGCGCCGCGCCCAGCTTGGAGTTACCGGCGCCGCCGCCGCCGGCGGCAGGCGTCGGACGCGTCCCGGTCCCGGAGCCGCCGCTGCCGGGCGCGTGGGCAGGCGGCGTGACGCCGTGCTGCTTGAGGCAGGCGAGGATCGCCGACCGGCCGGTGCCGGAACCCGTCGCCGCGGCCGTGGCGCCCGCCTTGGAGCTGGTGCTGGTGGCGGTGCTGGTCGCGGCACTGCTGCCGCAGGCGGCGAGGGTGCAGCTGGTCGCTACGGCGGCCAGCATGAGAGAGGCCCGGCGAGCTCGCCGGGAGGCGAAACTGGTGGTGTTCACGTCACTGTCCTTTGCGTGTCAGAGGTACGGGAGGTCGGTGCGGTCAGGCCGGTCAGCCGCCGGTTGAACCGGACGTCGCGCCGCCGGTTGAACCGGACGCCGAGCCGCCGGCACCGGACGTCGAGCCGGTGGAGGAGCGGGCCGCGCCGGAACTCGCCCCGGCGCCGGCGGCGGCCCCGCCGGAGTTACCTGAGTCGCTCACCGAGCTGGCGGCGATCGTCCCGCTGGAGCTCGTCACGCCCTGGATGACGACCGTGTCGCCCGGCCGAACCGCCGTCTTGGAGACGCTCTGGCTCTTGGTGACCTTCGTGGCCGAGGAGAGCGAGACCTTGACGGTGTTGCCGGAGCTGCCGGAGATGTAGATGGTGTTGCCGTTCACGCTGCTGACGGTCCCCAGCGATGCATTGCCCCCACCGAACCGGCCGGCCGCCCCCGCTCCCGCGGTCGTCCCGGGAGCCCCCGCGGCGCTGCGGCCACCGGCGCCGGCGGCACCCGCGGCGCCAGCCCGGCCCGCGCCGGTCGCGGCGGCGGATGCGCTCGTCGAACTGGCCACCTGCCCCTTCTCGACGCCGATTCCGGCGAAGAAGCCGGCGGCGCAGGTGACCGCTGCCGCCAGCGCGGCGCTGCGGCGATTGAAGAACTGGCGCCGCCTCCGGCCGGGCGGCATGGCGCTCTCGGCCTCCACCGCCTGTCGCTCGGTGCCCTGGTCTTCATACGTGATCGCGCTCATGGTGCCTCCTGATGTGTCTGACGATGGGTGTCGGATCCGTCATTCGAATCGCAGGGCCTGGATTGGCCGCAATGTCGCCGCGCGGCTGGCTGGGTAGGTGCCGAAGAACAGCCCCGTCACGAGAGCCGCGCCGAACGCCATCGCGATCGAGTAGGGCGCGACCACCGGACTGATTCCGGCGATCGTGAATTGGCTGCCGATCAGGCCGGCCACAACCCCGGCGATGCCGCCCAGCAGTGAGACGAGGACCGCCTCGACGAGGAACTGGACGAGGATGTCGCCGCGCCGCGCGCCGACCGCCTTGCGGATGCCGATCTCCCGGGTCCGTTCCGTGACCGAGACCAGCATGATGTTCATCACGCCGATCCCGCCGACCAGCAACGAGATCGCCGCCACCTCTCCCAGCAGGGTCGTGAACACCTTGCTGCTGGAGGCCGAGGTTTGCAGGATGGAGCTCTGGTTGATCACCGAGAAGTTGCTCGACGTCGATCCCGGACTCGGCGGGTCCAACTGGTTGAGAATCCCGGTGACCTCGGTCTGGGCCGCGCTCAGCTGCTGGCTCGACGCGGACTGGACCACGATCTGGCTGATGCTGCCGTAGCCGGTGAGCGTGTCCTGGACCGCCGTCAGGGGGGCGAAGGCGACATCGTCCTGGTTGGAGGTGCCGTTGGACCCCTTGGAGGCGGTGACACCGATGATCTGGTAGTTGGTGCCGTTGACCTGGACGGCGTCACCGACCGGGTCCTGCCCGTTGAACAGCGCACTCACCACGGTCGGACCGACGACGAGCACCCGGTTATGGGCCGTCTCATCAGCGCTGCTGAACCAGGAGCCCTCGGCGAGCGTGTAGTTCCGGGCCTGCTTGAGGCTTGGCGTTGTGCCCTGGAACGTCGACGGGGAGTAGGTGGCGCCGTTGTAGGTCAGGGTGACGCCGTTGGCGCTGACCACCGGCGATACGCTCTGCACGTCAGGCGCCGTGGAACTGTTCTGGAGCGCCGTGGCATCTGCCGCGGTGAGCGCGGTGCTGCTGGTCGCGCTGCTGCGCAATCCGCCCAGAGAGGGCCCGGACTGGATCAGCAGGACGTTGCTGCCGAGCGCGTCGATCTGCTTCTGGACGGCCGAGGACGAGCCGGTGCCGACGGCGATCAGGACGATCACCGAGCCGACGCCGATCATCAGCCCCAGGATGGTCAGCGCGGTCCGGAGCTTGTTGGCAGCCAGGCCACCGAGGGCGACGCGGACGATCTCGCTCATGCCGGCCTCGCCTCGGCCCGAGTGCGCTCGTCGCTGACGACCGAGCCGTCCCTGAGATGGATCACGCGCCGCGCGTGGGCAGCGACCTCGTCCTCGTGCGTGATCAGGACGATCGTCCGTCCCTCGTCGCTGAGCCGCTCGAAGATCCCCAGCACCTCCTCGGTGGAGGCGCTGTCCAGGTTCCCGGTCGGCTCGTCGGCGAGGATCAGCGCCGGGCTGGTGACGAGCGCGCGGGCGATGGCCACCCGCTGCTGCTGGCCACCGGACAGCTCGGCGGGGATGTGATCGACACGGTCGGCCAGGCCGACCGCGGCCAGCGCAGCCAGTGCCCGTTCCCGCCGCACCGCGCGCGGAACACCCGCGTAGGACATCGGCAGCTCGACGTTCGCCAGAGCCCGCGTTCGCGGGATCAGGTTGAAGCTCTGAAAGACGAAGCCGATGAACCGGCCGCGAATGTCGGAGAGCATGTCCTCGTCGACGTCGCGAACGTCGAGGCCGTCCAGGCGGTAGACGCCGTCGGTGGGGCTGTCGAGGCAGCCCAGGATGTTCATGAGGGTCGACTTGCCGCTGCCTGAGCTGCCCATGATCGCGACGTACTCGCCGCGCTCCACCCGGAGGCTGACTCCGCGGAGAGCGTGGACCGAGATGTCACCGGCGCTGTAGGTCTTGTGAACCGACTCGATGTCGATCACCGGCGCCGTGGACGGCGTGGGCCGGGACAGTGCCCGACGCGGGGACTCTGCTAGGCCGCTCATTTGGCCACCCCTCCCGCCGCGCCGGCCGCTCCGGCACCGCCGCCGAAGCCACCGCCGCCGCCGAATCCGCCGCCGCCCCCGAATCCGCCCGGCCGTCCTCCGGCACCACCGGCACCACCGGCACCGCCGAAGCCCGCGCCTCCGGCGCCCGCGGCGCCACCGGCCGACGTGCTCGACGTGCTCGAGGACAGCGGCGGTAAGGTGGTCGTGACGACCAGCTGGGTGCCAGCGCTGATGCCGCTGACGATCTGCGTACGGCTGTCACCGCGCAGCCCCTCGACTACCTGCTTCTTGCTCTGCTTGCCGTTGTTGAGGACCGTGACCGTGGCCAGCGAACCGGTGCCACTCACGGCGGTGTTCGGAACGGTGACCCCTTGGGCCTGGCCGGTGATCACTGATGCCGAGGCGCTCATCCCGGGCTTGACCTGCGAATCGGACTGATCGAGCGTCAGCGTGGCGTTGTAGGAGACGACGCCGCTGCTGGTGGTGGCCACGGGGGAGATCGAGGTGACGTGCGCGCCCAATTCGACGCCGGTGAGCGCGTCGAGCGTGACATTCGCCGCCTGGCCGGACTTGAGCTTGCTGATGTCGGACTCGCTGAAGGCGACGGTCATGGTCAGTGTCTTGGAGTTGACGATCTCCGCGAACGGCGCGGACGACGTACCTGATGACGAGCTCGTGCCAGTGCTCGAGCTCGAGCCGCCGAGACTCCCCGCGGTCGCCGCGCCCCCCGTGCTGCCGCCCGTGCTGGAGGAGCTCGTCGAGCTGCCGCTCGTGCTGGAGGAGCTGGCGCTGGACGTGGAACCGGCCGAGACCGTATCGCCCACGGAGAGGCCCGCCATCGAGGCGATCGTCCCGCTGGTCGGCGCGTAGAGCTTGGTATCGGACAGGGCGGTCTTGGCGGACGCCACGCTCTGCTCGGCGCTGTCCACGGCCGCCTGCGCGGATGGAACGCTTCCGGCCGACGAGGTCGCGGACCCTGAGCCGGAGCCGGAGCTGCCGGATCCGCTCCCGCTCGAGGCGCTTGCGCCGGAGCCGCCACCGCTGGATCCGCTCGCGCCGCCGGCGCCCCCACCGCCGCCGCCGGAGCCTGCGCCCGCTGTGGTCGACGGCGTCGTCGGAGCCGGTGTCGACGTCTGCGCGGGCGTGGACGACGCCGGCGTCGTCGAGGTCGTCGTCGGCGTCGAGGACTTGCTCGGCGTCGTTGTCGTGGTCGTTGGCGCGGTGCTGGTACCCGTGCTCGAGGTCGTCGTCGGAGTGGTCGTCGACGTTGCCCCGGGGCTCGCGGTCTCGGAGACGAACTCGGTGGCGCCGGCGCTCGACGGCCGTAGCGACGCGTTCGTCGCCGACGTGGTCGTCGTGGACGAACTGCTCTGAGCCGAGCTCAGCTGATCCTCGGCCGCCGTGAGGTTCTGCTCGGCCTGATCCAGGGCGAGCTGTGCCGAACTGGAGTTGAGCGTCGCCAGCAACTGCCCCTTGTTCACGTGCTGCCCGACCTTGACGTAGACGTTGGAGAGTGTGCCGCTTGTCTGGAAGTTCACATTCATGTCCGTTCCCGCTTCGACGTTTCCGGATCCGGACACGGCCGACTGCACCACCCCCTTTGCAGCGGTGACGATCTGTGTCGATGTGCGCGCCGAGCTCGTCGGCGGGCCGATCTCTGCCACTGCCAGAGCGACGAGAGTGAGGGCGACGACGCCGAGGACGTACAGGTACCAGGGTCGAGATCGCAGGTTTGTCATGTCGCTCTCCGGTGGGGGGTGTCAGCTTCGGTAACCGACCGTCTACACAGGGTGTCGTGTTCAACGACCAGTTGTGGTCTCACTGTTGCCCAGGTGTCTGAGTCGCGTCTCCGGACCGCCTGAGACCTTCCTGAGCACGACGGGCGCGCCGTCGCTCAGTTGGGAACGGCGACGCGGGGTGACTCGTGGGCCACTGGTTCGGCGGAGGGGGAGCTCGGCGCCAGCGGCAGGGTGACCCGGAACCGGGCTCCGCCGTCCGGGGCGTTGTCCCCCTGGACCTCGCCGTGATGGGCATGCACGACCGCTCTGACGATCGCCAGCCCCAACCCGGCGCCTCCCGGTCCGCGGCTGCGTCCTCCCTTCGCCCGCCAGAAGCGATCGAACACGCGCCCCTCCCCGTCCGCGGGGAGGCCGGAGCCGTGGTCGCGCACGACGATCTGCGCCTGACTTCCCTGAGATGAGACGAAGACCTCGACCGGCGTCCCGTCCGCAGTGTGGATGACGGCGTTGCGGGTGAGATTGGCCAGCACCTGGCGAAGCTGGCCCGGGTCTCCGAGCACGGTCACCGGCTCGTCGCCGATCAGGCTGATCCGTCGCCGGGGGGCGATGGCGCGGGTGTCGTGAACTGCGTTGTCGGCCAGGGCGCGAAGATCGACTGCTACGAACAGGACCTCCGGCAGCTCATCGAGCCGGGCCAGCGTCAGGAGGTCGTCGACCATCCCCCCCATTCGCACGGCTTCCGACTCGATCCGGGCCATCGCGCGTTCCAGCGATGCTGGGTCGTCTGCGGCGCCAATGCGGAAGAGCTCGGCATAGCCCCGGATCGAGGCCAGCGGGGTGCGTAGCTCGTGCGACGCATCGGCCAGGAACCGTCGCAGGCGTTCTTCGCTCTCCCGGCGATCGGCGAACGCCCGCTCAATTTGACCGAGCATCTCGTTGAGCGACGCTCCCAGCCTTCCGACCTCCGTTCGCGGGTTGGCCGGCGTCACCCGGCGAGACAGATCGCCGCGCGCGATCTCGCTGGCGACCTTGCCGATGCGTTCCAGTGGCCGGAGTCCGAGCCTGATCACCAGCCACCCCAGGAGGATGAGTCCGAGGATGATTCCCCCGGCGACCACGGTCTCGACAATGATCAGGCGATGGAGGGTCTGCTGGACCTCGGTCAGCGGGACGGCGATGACCAGCACCTGCCCGTTCTTGAGGGCGAGGGCCGTGGCGTGGTACTGAACTCCGGAGCCGGACCTCGAATCGGCAGTGAATATGTGCAGGGCAGACGAGTTGCCGTGCGTGATCGGAAAATGCGCCGGGAGCGCGGGCGGAGACGGGGCGGGTCCCCCCAGCGTCAAGGACTGCATCCTGAGCACCCCGCCGGAGGAGCTCAGCAGGATCCCGTATGTGCCGGAGGCCTGGAAGGTTGCCGAGGGGCGTTTGCTCGAACCCCCCGGAAGACCGCCGGCGGACGGGCGCCGCGGCTGGACCAGGCCCAGGGCCACGGAGACGGGAAGCCGCGCCTCCGACACCTGCTGATCCAAACGGGTCAGCAGGAACGACCTCTGTTCCTCATAGGTGACCACGGCGGCCGCACCGAGGCCGACGGCGGCCAGTGCGACCAGGCCGATCAGCAGGCGGGCCCGCAGGGACAGCGTGGTTACTCCCTCGGGAGCCGCAGGACGTAACCGACGCCGCGAACGGTGTGCAGCAGCGGCCGGTCCACGGTGTCGATCTTCTTTCGCAGGTAGCTGATGTACGTCTCCAGCACCCGCGCGTCGCCGCCGAAGTCGTAGCTCCACACGTGCTCGAGCAATTGGGCGCGACTGAGAACGCGCCGGGCATTGAGCATCAGATAACGCAGGAGCCGAAACTCCGTCACCGTCAGATCGATGGGGCGGCCGCCTCGGAATACCTCGAATGTCTCCTCGTCGAGGTGCAGGTCGGCGAAGCGCAACTGGCCTGACGACTCATCGAGCCCGCGGGTGCGACGCACGATGTTGTGCAGCCGGGCGATCAATTCCTCCAGGCTGAACGGCTTGGTGACGTAGTCATCGCCGGTGGTCAAGCCGTGGACGCGGTCGCTGACCCCGTCACGCGCACTCAGGAACAGGATGGGGACGGACGCGCGCTCGGCGGTGAGACGCCGCGCGACCTCGAACCCCTCCATGTCCGGGAGCATGACGTCGAGCACCATCACGTGGGCGGGGCGACGGCGGCTCAGCTCCAGCGCCTCCTTGCCGGTGCCGGCTGTCTCCACCGCGAACCGGTGGTGTCGCAACGCCATTGAGATCACGTCGACGATGTTCGGCTCGTCGTCGACGACGAGCACCCGCGTCTGCTCGTCAGGGTCGCTCACGGCGGTCATCATGGAGCGCGATCGTGAGACGCCACTAAGAGCTTGCCCAGAGCTTCCTGAGTCCGGGCGGGGACCGCACGGACCGTGCCGGCCGCCCATGCACCCGGCGCAGTGCTCGGCTCAGATCATCCGTCAGGGATGGCTCAGGACATTGAGGACCTTGCCGGTGGGTTCGCGGCCGAAGAAGCGGCGAACTCCCCAGGGCTCGTCGGTCAGGGGATGGACGATCTCGCACCCATGCGCTGAGCGGCGGCACGCCGAACGTTGATCATGCGGAGGAGGATGACGGCCGCACCGGCTGTTGACAGTTCAGGCTGCGACAAGATGGCCTCGTGCCTGTATCGTCGCTGACCGAGTCGGAGGGTGATTTTCGCCGCCTGTGGCGCCGCCCTCGGTATCCCGGATTCGTGCTGACGGTGTCGCTCTCGCGCACGAGCGGCATGATCTTCACGACTGCAGGGGTGCTGCTGGTTCTGGCCAGGACCGGCAGTGCGTCGCTCGCCGGGGCGACCGCGGCGGCCGCGGTTCTGCCCGCGGCGTTCACCGGCCCGGTCCTGGGGGCGTGGCTCGACGTCGCCCGTCGTCGCCGGGTGCTGATCGTCTTCGACCAGCTGCTGAGCGCGGTGGCGCTGCTGGGGATCGTCGCGGTCGCCGGGCACGCACCGGCTTGGACGCTGCCGGCGATCACCATCGTCTACGGCATCACGCGGCCGTTCAGCTCCGGAAGCTTCTTGAGCGCGCTGGCGCACATCGTCGGCCCTGAACTGCTTGATCAAGCCAGCGCGGTGGAGGCGACCAGCCTCAACCTGGCGGTGATCATCGGCCCGGCGCTCGGCGGCCTGCTGGTGGCGGTGGTCGGCGCCGCGCCGACCGTCGAGGTGCAGGCGGCGCTGAGTCTGCTCGTCGCCGTCCTCGTGGCCGGCAACCCGGCCTTTGAGGCCCGGGACGCGGAGCGCTCACACAGCGTCTCGCATGCCCTGCGCGCCGGGTTGACGGCCCTCCTGCACGAACGGGTCCTGTTGGCGACGAGCCTCGCAGGCGGTCTGGCCGCGTTCGGATGGGGGCTGATGATGATCGGCTTCCCCCTGTACGCGATCCGGACCCTTCACAGCCACGCCCACGCCAGCGGGTATCTCTGGGCGGCGGTGGCCGCGGGGTCCATCCTCGGCACGTTCGTCCTGCACGGGCCGCCCGGGCTGCGCCGCGTTGGGTTCTCCTACGGGATCCTCGGTCTCTCGGCGCTGCTGTGGCCGCTCGCCGCATCGCTGGCGGTCGGCATCGCCCTGATCGGCCTGACGGGGTTTCTCGAAGGTCCGGCCTACTCCGGGACGATCGCGCTCCGCCAGCGCCACGTGCCGCCGGCGGTCGGCGCCCAGGTGATGACCACCCTCAATGGCGTCTCTGGTCTGGCGGTTGCCGCCGGGGCCGCCCTGGGAGGCGTTGTCGACGACCCGCTGGGGCTGATCGTTGTCTTCACGGCCGTCAACCTCATCGCGGCGGCGTCCGCGGTGGCCTCGGCGACCGACCCCCCGGCCACAGGTCTCGGACGGACCCTCACCCATTTCCACCCGGATGATCGGCCCAGCCTGAACTTAGACGAGCATTCGGTCGCATCGCAGGCAGGTCTTCGCAATCGTTTACACACGCTAAAGGAAGGATTCCGTAAGCTCCCCCGCTAACTGGAGCGGATCATTCGGTCGGCTTCGCTAGGGAAGGCCTGACCTATGATCGACAGCCTCGCACCGTCACTTGTGCGCCCGGACCCCCGGGGCGCCCCTCAGCCACCGCCTGAGGTTTCACGGGATCCGGCGTTCTGGCGCGAGGTCCTCTCCCCGTACGCCAAGCCCGACGCGGTGCGCAGCATCGGCGACCTGTTGACCTCGGCGGTGGCCTATCTGGCGATGTGCGTCGCCATGTACTTCGTCCTGCAGGTCTCGCTGCTGCTCACGCTTGCTCTGGCGCCGTTGGCGGCTGCCTTCCTGCTGCGCACCTACATCGTCTTCCACGATTGCTCGCACGGATCGTTTCTGGCCTCGCGCCGGGGCAATCAGTGGCTTGGGACGCTGTGTGGCCTGTTGGTCCTCTCCCCGTTTATCCGGTGGCGCCACGATCACGCGGTGCACCATGCCACGTCGGGCGACCTGGACAAGCGGGGGGTCGGTGACGTCCCCACGTTGACCGTCGCCGAGTACTATGCCCGCGACCGGCGGGGCCGGCTCGGCTACCGGCTGATCCGCAATCCGATCGTCATGTTCGGCCTGGGGCCGCTGTTCGCAATGATCATCGGCCCCCGGATCGTCGCGCGCAATGCCCGGCCGCGGATGCGCAACAGCGTGATCTGGACCGACGTGGCCCTTGCGGCGATGACAGCGGCGCTGATCTGGCTGATCGGCATCGGCGAACTGCTTGCCATCTGGCTGCCGGCGGCCTTCCTCGCCGGCGCCGCCGGAATCTGGCTGTTCTACGCCCAGCACCAGTTCGAGGACGCGTACTGGGAGCACTCGGACACGTGGAGCTTTCCGGAGGCGGCGTTGCGCGGCAGCTCGTTTCTCAAGCTCCCCGGGCCGCTTCGGTTCGCGAGCGGCAACATCGGCTATCACCACATTCATCACCTCAGCGCCCGCATCCCCAATTACAACCTCCCGCGGGCCCATGAGCAGCTGCAGCTGTTCCAGGACGTGCCGACACTCGGGCTGTGGGACGGATTGCGCGCGGTGCGGTTGAAGCTCTGGGACGAGCAACAGGGGCGCCTCGTGACGTTCGCGCAGGCGAGCGCCGGCCGCCCCTGATCCGCAACCGCCCGCGGGCGTCAGCGCGCGCCGGGCTGCCGGCGGTCAGCCCGTCGTTCGGTGCACTCGGAGCGCCGCTCGTTCGCGGTCCGGATGAAGACCCGGGGTTGGGAGCCCGGCCCGGACCGGCGGGGGCGCGTCGAGCGCCGAGAACCATCGCCAGGTGTCGAGCACGGTCTCCTCGACCGGTCGGCAGCGCAGCCCGGCGCCGTAGGCGCGCTCGACGTTGGCGTCGTGCATGCCGCCGTATTCGTGGCCCGGGGGAATCCAGATCGGCAGCTCGGTCCACGGTTCGATGCCGAGCGCTGCGATCGTGGCCGGATCGGCCCAGGTCAGGACGGCATCGCCCGGGCCGGCGACCCGCCGACAGGTCTCGAGGAGTGAGCCCATCGTGGCGTGACCGCGCCGGGAGACGACGTTGAACGGCCCGGAACCCCCCGCCAGCGCGGCGTCGATGACGAAGCCGGCGAGATCACGGGCATCGACGTACTGAATCTCCAGATCGGCCGGCCCGGGGCAGAGGATCTCGCCGCCGCGGGCCATCCGGGCAAGCCACCACGTCAGCCGCCCCACGTCTTCGTATGGCCCCAGGATCGTTCCGGCCCGCGCCAGCAGAGCCCGGTCTGAGAACACCTGCTCGAGCGCGATCTCCGCCCCCCGTTTGAGCTCCGGGTATTCGCCCGCCTCGGCGTCCGGGTCGGCGGCCACGGTCACGGCCGATTCGGTGGCGCCGAGCGGCGGCGGGGGCGCGTACACCGACTCGCTGGAGATGTAGACGTAGCGGCCGGCGCGGCCGTGCAGCGCCCGCGCGCTGTCCCGCACGGCCCTGGGGGCTCCTGACCAGGTGTCCACGACGAGGTCCCACCGGTCCTCGCGCAGCTGCTCGAGGCTGGCCGGATCAAGCCGGTCGCCGCGCAGCGCGCGGACCCGGTGATCGGCGCTCCGGCTGCGGCCGCGGGTGAACGTGGTGACCTCCCAGCCGCGCGCCAGCGCCTCCAGAACGACCGCACGACCCACGAACCCCGAGCCGCCGAGTACTAGGAGAGACCGCATGCGCCCACGATAACGCAACCAGCAGGTTGCGCGTCAGGGTTCTGTCAGGCCTCGCTGGCCAGCCGGGAGCGTCGCCGCCCCCACCGGACGACCAGCGCCGCAACAGCAAGGACCGCGATGGCAATGATCGCGTAGTCCACGTAGTGGAAGCTGTCGCGCCACTTGGTCCAGTTGTGGCCGACGAGGTCGCCCACGATGGCCAGCGCCAGGCACCAGGGCAGGCATCCGAGCACGGTGAAGGTGGTGAAGCGGCCGATCGGCATGCGGGCCACGCCGGCGGGGAGCGAGATGAAGGTCCTGACCAGCGGGAGCATGCGAGACAGGAACACGGAGATCGACCCGTAGCGGTCAAACCAGCTCTCGGCGTGCTCGAGCGCGGCACGGTGGCGGATCCAGCGGGAATTCGCACCCAGCAGCCGTTCGGAGCCGTAATACCCCACGGCGTAGGAGATCCACGAGCCGACGAGGTTGCCGAGCGTCCCGGCGACGACGACGGCCACCAGGCTGTAATCGCCGCGCGAGACGCCGAACCCGGCGAACAGCATCGTCACCTCGGACGGAATGGGGATGCAGGCGCAGTCGAGCAGCATCAGGACGAAGATGCCGGTCAGTCCGAGGCTGCTCACCGTGTTTGTGGTGAAGGTGGCGAGCGACGCCGTGATCGAGGCGGCCGTCAGATGGGGCACGGAGGCCGCGGCGGCGAGGAGGGTGTGGGTGGTCATCTGTCTCTGAGGCTGGCGAAGGAAGCTGACGGTTACCTAAGTGTCACGCAGGCGCATGAGACGATTCTTAGTTGGCGAAGTGAGAGAGTGACGCGAGGGTCTCGCGTCCGCGCTCCGTGATCGTCCACGTGTCCGCCGTGGGACTGTAGACGAGACACCGGCGTTCGGCAGTCGTCATCATGGTGTGCGCCTGGTGATCAGAGACGCTGAAGCCGCGGGCGAGCGCGCCGGTCGTCAGGGCGCCGACCTGGTCGAGCACCGCGAGGACCCTGACCAGCTCGAGCTTCGGCTTACTCGGTCGGCTCGGGCTATTGCTCACGGAGGAGCTGGCCGAGCGGAAGTTTCGTCACCTGAGTGCCGTGATGCCGACAGCGATCGCGGTGGTCACGACGGCGGCGCCGGTCGCGATCGCCCTCCTTGCCCGTCGACAGGAATATGCGCTGCGGGCCTGGATGGCCGGCGAGGCCGAACTGCTCTCTGACACCATCGTCGCCGCGCTCAAGGACGCTGTTGCGACCGCCGAGGACCGAGCACGGCATCACGGTGGAGCTCACGGCAATCGGCGACCGCCCGCTCGACCCGCGGGGCGAGGCACTCGTCGCCGCCGCCCGGGAGGCGCTGCGCAACGCCGCCGCGATCGAACGGGTCGCGGCCGGGGACGCCTACTTCAGCCCGCGGCTGGCGGCGTTCGTGCTGCAGGAGTTCTCCACGCCTGAGCCGGCGAGCGCCCAGGACCCCAGCCTGGAGGCGCAAGCTGCAGCTCAGCTCTCGCCATGAGGTGGCTCATTGGGCCGCGTCTCGCGGCCTGATCGCCGACGACGAGCCGGACGCGCCGTGAGCGCGGCGCCCCGGGATCAGCCGCTGTATCGCTGCACGGTCTGCGACACCGAATGGTCGTATGAGGCGGTGCAGTACGTCGCCCGCTGCCGAGCCTGCGGGGGGACTCTGCTCTGTCACCACGCCGCCGTAGCCCGTTCGGCGCCGTCGTACTACGGCCGGCCCGTCCCGCATCCGTACACCGCCTGGCCCAGGGACACGCGCTCGGCCACATAGCACCCGTTGGCCAGCACCTGAACGTCGTAGCGCGCCCGCCCTCCACTCATCGCGATCACGCAGGAGAATTCAGGATCCTTGGTGTTGCCGAACGGAGCCTGTTGCCGCTCGGCCGCAGTTGCCGGACGACACGATGCGGATGTCGGACGGGGAGGGCCGCCGCCGGCCAGCAGCGCGTGTTCGAGGTTGCGCGAGGACACGCCGGCCCCACCTGAACTCGTGATTGTCGAGGTCGTCGTCGTCGACGACGACGTATCTGCCGCCGGCTGGGTGCCCGCAGACGAGCCGCAGCCAACCACCGCCAGTGCACCGGCGAGCGCAGCCGCGGCCGTAACGGGGGCGTGGAAATGCAGGAAAGGCACCGCTGACCACAGGGTATCCCGCGACGCGGGCCCCAGCGGTCGTGGCGGGCGCCGCGTCGCGAAACGCCGGCTCACCTCGCCGATCCTCTAGGTGACGCGCTCGTCGGTACCTCGATGAGCAGCGCGGTGCCGCCGCCGCTGGGGCTGCTGACCTCCAGGGTCCCGCCGAGCGCCTCGATGCGATCGCTGAGGCCCAGCAGCCCGGATCCGTGGCCGGGGTCCGCTCCCCCGGTCCCGTCGTCACGGATCGCCAACCGCAGCGTGCCGCCGTGAGCGTCGAGCTCGACGTTGACGGTGGATGCATGAGCGTGCTTTGCCGCATTGGTCAGCGCCTCGGATGCCACGTAGTACATCGCCACCTCAACCTGCTCCGGCGACCGTCGCTCGGCATGCAGGTCCAGAGTGACCGGCACCGGCGACCGGCGAGCCAGCGCTCTGAGCGCCGGTTCCAGACCACCCTCGGAAAGGATGGCGGGGTGGATTCCCCGTGAGATCTCCCGCAGCTCCTCCAGCACCTCGGCCAGGCCTTCCCCGGTCCGGGCGAGCTGCCTTGTGAGCTCCCCCACCTCCAGCGGCTCGGCGGTCTGGGCCGCGTGTAGCTCGAGCATCAGCGACACGAGCCGTTGTTGCGCCCGGTCGTGCAGGTCCCGCTCGATCCGCCGGCGCGTCTCGTCGGCGGCGGCGACGATCCGCGACCGGGATGCACTCAGCTCCGAGCGACTCTCGGCATTCGCGACCGCCGTCGCCAACAGCTCCGTGAACTGCACGAGGCGCAACTCCGTGTCCTCCGGAAGACCGTGCTCCAGGCGGGATCCGACGGCCATGACCCCCCAGCGACGCCCCTCGACGATGATCGGCGTCCCCACCGCCGACTTGAACCCGCTCTCGCGCGCCGCGATACCCACCGGCCCCGACGCATCGGCAAGGCTGTCGAAGCGCGTCGTCTGGCCGGTTTCGAACACCCTCGTGCCCAGGTTGCTTCCCCCAAGGGCGAACTGGCTGCCGATAGGCGCCGACGAAGGCGCGCCCGGCCAGGCCGCGATAACGGTCATCGCCCCATCGGATCCGTACCGGCCCATGTAGGCGAAATCGGCCGCCAGCAGCTGCCCCACTCCCTCGGCGACCGCCGCGAAGACCTCGGCCGGCTCCGCGCCCTGTGCCACCACCGTCGCCACCCGCCGCAGCGCCGCTTCCAGTGCCATGAGAGCCCCGCGCTCGTCGGCAAGTACGACGAACTCGTCGATGACGACGCTGAGCACGGCGCCGACGACGGCAAACGCCACCAGCGCGACCGCGTCGCCGGGGTGGAACGCGAGCTTGCCCGACAGGTTTGTGAACAACGACACACCCACGGCGAATCCGATGACGACGGCGACCAGCGCCGGACCGGCCCCACCCGTCACCGCGACGCCCACCACCACCAGGAGCACGCACAGGAGGACGCAGGCCAGCCCAAATGACGACCGGAAGGGCAGCGACCCCAGTCCGATCAGCAGCGGCCCGGTCACGGCAAGGGCCAGCGCCGTTGGTCGGTGAAGCGGCAGCTGCCTCGACGAGGCGCTGCCCGGAAGTCCCAGCGCACTCATAGCCCTAAGCGTAGACCTCGGTGTGGCCGGGGGAACAAGCCCTCACGCTGTCCCATTGACTGTCCTTATGGCCAGTCGGTCCACGCTCGAGGGTGTCGGACCGACCGTGGCGCCCCTACTTCCTATGGGTCGTCGTAGATTGTCGGTCTCACCGAAGGGTAAGTGACATACAACGCTTGCTGACACTGCTCACCCTGACCGGTCCGAGATAAAAGTGTCACCAGCACCCATCCATTCCTGTGGCGCAGTCTGCACTCCGGCGGTACGGGCCGGCGGCGCTGCCTTCCCGGCGCTCCTTCCCGGCGCTCCCTTCCCGGCGCTCCCTTCCCCGGGCTCCCCTCGATGCCGCCGTTTTCGCGCTGCCGGCCCCTGGGGACGCCGCTGCCGGGACGATGCCTGGCAACGAAGGGAGTCAGGGACCGGAAGCGTCCTGATTGCGGTAGGGACCGCCGTTGCTGGCGGCCCCCCGCACAGATCCCAGCGTGCGCGTCAACGCACTGGGCTCCTCCCTCGGGTGCGAGCGTCAAAGCGTCGGTTAGGCCAGGGATGCAGGATCCGTGGTTGTGGTAGCCATCGGGCGTCGAGGTCGAGCATGCGCTTCCAGGTGAGGCGATCTTTCTGGCTGCGACGCCGCAGCGCCTGGAGCCAGAGCCGGATCACCCGTCGTCGGAAGCCGTGCAAGGCCTCGCTGTTGTCGGGCACCGAGTAGTAGTGGTAGTGCCCTCGCGGGACCCTGGAAAGCCAGCGTCCTTGTTCGGGGATGGGGTGATGCATTCGCCGGCGCATCTCGGTTTTGACCGATTTGAGCGTGGCGTGCAGCTTCTTCTTGCTCGTGACCCGCTTGACCTTGAACCGCCCGTGCCGGTCCTTCGCGCAGATATGCGTGAAGCCCAGGAACGTGCGTCCGGAGCGTGTCTCACCGGTCGTGTTCCCCTCGGGCAGACCCCTTCCCTCCCCCACCTCCGCCCCCGGCCGCCCAGGATTGTTCAGCAGGTTCGTCGGTCCTACGAGCCTGTCTGACTTCTCGCGGTCGTGCATCGAGGGATGACCGCCTCAGCGTTCCCCTCACCGCCCG
>DASZMK010000178.1:0-1560 GCA_035551855.1 Solirubrobacteraceae bacterium | reverse complement strand
CACCGGGCCGGGGCCATCGCCATCCGATACGTTTGCAGCGACCCTGAGATGGAGCAGGCAGACGACTCAGCAGCCGCCGGTCCGCACCCGGCTCGCGACCCCCGCGCTGCCGGGGGGGTCAGCCGGGGCGGCGCCCGGCCGGATCTCAGCATCGGCGACGTGGCCGCCCAGACCGGCGTCGGCGAGAGCACGCTGCGGATGTGGGAGGCACGGTACTCGTTTCCGGCGCCGAAGCGCCTCCCGAGCGGGCATCGGCGGTACTCCGAGCAGGACCTGGCCCGTATCCACGCCGTGCTGCGCGCCCGCGACGAGGGCCTGCCGCTGCCGTTTGCGATCAACCGCGCCCGCCGGCTGGAGGCCGAGCCGCGCCCCTCGGTGTACGGCGCGCTGCGCGAGCAGTTCACCCATCTCCACCCCCACCACCTGCCCAAGCGAGCGCTGGTGTGGCTCAGCCGGGCGATCGAGGACGAGTGCTGCGCCCGGTCCCCCCGGCCGCTCCTGTTCGCCGCCTTTCAGCACGAGCGCTTCTATCGCCAGGCCGAGCCCCGCTGGCGCCAGTTCGCCCGCACCGCCGAGCGGGCGATCGTCCTCGCCGACTTCCCGCAGCTGCGCACCCCGCCCAACGCGCCGGCGGAGGTCCCCCTGGAGCCGACCGACCCCCTGATGCACGAGTGGGTCGTCGCCTGCGACGCGCCGCAGCTGTCGGCGTGCCTGGTCGGCTGGGAGCGTCCCCCGGCGGCGGGCGAGCCGCGGCTGTTCGAGACGATCTGGACCGTGGAGCCGGAGGTCGCGCGCGAGGCCGCGCGCCTGTGCTGCGAGCTGATCGCCCAGCGCGCTCCCGGCCTCGTCGACGATCTGCGAGACCGGCTGGCCGACGCGCCCCCGCCCGCCGATGCCATCCACCTGCGGGGAGCCGTCGAGCTGGCGACGCGGATGGTTCTGTACGCCACCGCTGGGGTGACGGAGCCTGAGCTCCCGGCCACGCTGCCGACCGGCTCGTCGCGCTCGTCGCAGTAGCCCGTCTCCCGGGCCCCGTTCCGGGGCGTCGCCGGCCTTGACGAGCCGGATGTCCGCGGGCCGTGGCGTGGCACATCGTCGCGCCAGCCACGGCCGCAGCCGCAGCGGACACCGGCAACCCATAGTCTTGACGGGATCGTGACCACCGCCGTCTCCCCGCGCAAGCGCCACGCGCTCCAGCTCTTCTCCGGGCTCCCGCGCCACTACGACCGGATGGGCGCCGTGCTCTCCTTCGGACAGGATCCGCGCTGGCGGGAAGCGCTCGTGCGCGCCGTCGATCCTCAGGCGGGACAGCGGGTGCTGGACGTCGCCACCGGGACCGGCATGGTCGCCGCCGCGCTCGTCCGGCGCGCCGGGTGCGACGTCGTCGGCATTGATCAGAGCGAGGCGATGCTGTCCGGCGCCCGGGCGCGGGCTGCGCACTCGCCGGAGCTGGCCGCCCACCTGTCGTTCATTCAGGGCGAGGCCGAGCGACTCCCCTTCGGCGACGCCGAGTTCGACGCGCTCACGTTCACCTACCTCCTGCGCTACGTCGACGATCCG
>DASZMK010000177.1:0-10322 GCA_035551855.1 Solirubrobacteraceae bacterium | reverse complement strand
ACCCTTGAGAGGTCCGCAGTGCCCGCCACCAGCGGTCAGTCAGGTAATCGGGTTCTGTTCGCCGAGGTGTTACGGGGCGCATACGACACCACAGGTGGGTCCTGTGACGGTGTCGGCGGGTGGGTCATGTGGGTGGTGGGGGTGAGGCCGGGGCAGTGGATACAGGCGTCCGCTGTGTGTGATGGGGCGCCAACGACGGGCAACGACGGGGGCGTCAGCGGGCGCCCGGGGCGGTGCGGGTGGTCCCTGGACGGTGCATGATGCGCCACATCCGGGTGCGGTCAGATGATGTGTCGCCGGCTGCCGGCTCAGCCCCACGTGTGCGCCAGATCAGCCGAGATGATCCTGATCTGGCGCCTGGTGCGCGCCACAATCCGATGCGACGAGCAAACCGGCCATCCGCGCCCTCCCGCGGGTGTTTTCCCCCGTTCGGGGCGCTCCCGCGCCCCGACCTCCTGGCCAGAGAGCGCGGCGTGGCGGCGGCGGTCACGCCGCGCCGCCCCCTCCCACCCACAACCATCAACGCCGAGCGCGGCACGACCGACGACGACCGCCGCGCTACCCACCCCACCCCCCTCCACCGACGCACACGCCACGAGCACACCCACACCGCCCGACGCGACCCAAACGCCAGAGTTTTACGACAGCCTGCGCGGCCGCCGATCTGTCGCAGATTGCAAGTCGAGCGTCCGTCCGGTGACGGATCGCCGCCGGCGCCGCTGATCTGGCACAACGTGCACGCCGAAGCTCCGAGCGCAGTGGATGCCGTGGTCAGGCCGCGGGTACGCCGGCGCCGCGGTGCGCGGGGGCAGCGTCGACCATCCCGCGCTCGGACTCGACCCGGTGCAGGATCCGCTCGTAGTCGTCGTACCGGCGGGCGACACGCGTCCACGCCCATCCGGGGCGGTGGCGGAGCTCGCTGCTGCGGTCAGGATCGCCGGGCCGGGTCGCCCCCACCGTCTTCTCCTCGGGCTCCGGCTGCCGGCCCGCCACCGGCTCCGCGGCCTCCCGCTGCCGCCGGGCCACCAGCTCCTCGTGCTCTCGTCGCGCCGCCGCCAGCTCCCCGGCCGGTGTCTCGTCCGCCAGCAGGCTCGCCTCCAGGTGCGAGCGGAGGATGAGCAGCTCGTGCTCGGTTGCGCGCCTCGCCCGTGCCTTGCGGACGCCGCGGAACGCGAGCCGATCCCAGGCCTGGGCGAACGAGATCAGGCTCGTCCGGCCGCCGGCGCGATGGGCGGCGAGCATCGGACAGATGCCCTCCGGGCTCGTGTAGGCGCCGACGATGATCTCGTTGGCCTCGATGCCGTGGAGCATGGCGACCCGCGTGCGCCCGGGCAGGCAATCGATCGCCATTCGCAGGTCCTCGATGGTCGCTGATCGGCGGGTTCGCATAGGGTGTGCCGCCGGACGGGCCGGCGGCCTGGCCACTGTAACCGCGACCGTCGGGCCCCTCAAGAGATCTCCTGGCGGCGAAAGGAACGTTGCACATGAAGCTCGGAGTGAACGTCGGCTATTGGGGCCTCGGCATGGGCCCCCAGGACCAGCTGGAGGTGGTGCAGGAGGCCGAGCGACTCGGGTACGACTCGGTCTGGGCGGCGGAGGCGTACGGGTCGGATGCGGCGACGGTCCTCGCGTGGCTCGCGGCCGGCACCAGCCGGATCAGGCTCGGCTCGGCCATCTTCCAGATGCCCGGCCGGACCCCGGCGCTGACGGCGATGACAGCGGCCACGATCGACGAGCTCTCCGGCGGGCGGATGACCCTCGGCATCGGCTCCTCCGGACCGCAGGTGGCCGAGGGCTGGCACGGCCAGCCCTTCGCCCGTCAGCTGCAGCGCACGCGGGAATACGTGGCCGTCGTCCGCAAGGCGCTGGCCCGCGAACGGCTCGAGTTCAAGGGCGAGACACTCGAGCTGCCTCTCCCGGACGGGCCCGGCAAGGCGCTGAAGCTGATGATCTCGCCGGTCCAGGAGCGGATCCCCGTCTACCTGGCCGCGATCGGCCCCAAGAACACGGCGCTGGCGGGCGAGATCGCCGACGGCTGGCTGCCGACGTTCTTCTCGCCGGAGCACGTCGCCGACTTCCGCGAGCTCCTCCAGGAGGGCGCCGACCGCACCGGGCGCTCGCTCGACGGCTTTGACATCGCCCCCACCGTCCAGTCCTACATCTCCGACGATCGCGCTCAGGCGCGGGATCTGATGCGTCCGGTCCTGGCGCTGTACATCGGAGGCATGGGCTCGCGGCGGCAGAACTTCTACAACAACCTGGTGCAGCGCTACGGCTTCGAGGAGGCCGCCCGGGAGGTGCAGGACCTCTACCTCGACGGCAAGCGCGACGAGGCCGGCGCCGCGTTGCCGGACGAGCTCATCGACACGGTGTCGCTGTGCGGGCCGCGTGAAATCGTCCGCAACCGGATCGACGCGTTCCGCGACGCGGGCGTCGGCACGCTGATGGTCTCGCCGATGGCCTTCACGCGCGACGACCGGATCGAGCAGCTGCGCGCCGTGGCCGAGCTCGCCGGTTGAACCCGGCCCGTCCGCCCCGCTGCCTGCGCGTCTTTCTCGGCGCCTTCGGCCAGCCGGGTCACGCGTTCCCCATGCTCGCGCTCGGCGCCGAGCTGGCCGCCCGCGGGCATGAGGTGACCTACGAGACGTGGTCGCGGTGGCGCGAGCACGTCGAGGGTAACGGGATGCGCTTCGTCCCGGCGCCGGAGAACGACTTCTCCGATCCGGCGGCACCGCGCGGTCCGTACGCGCCGGTCGTGCAGGCCGCGCAAAAGACGCGCCGGGCGATCGCCGCGGCGAACCCGGACGCGGTGGTGCACGACATCCTGACCCTCGGCCCCGCCCTGGCGGCCGAGCTTGAGGGGGTTCCGGTGGCGACCCTCATCCCGCACGTGTATCCGGTCGGTGAACCGGGACTCCCTCCGTACGCGTTCGGGGCACGGATGCCGCGCACGACTATGGGAAGAGCGCTGTGGCGCATGTTCGACCGCCCGGTGCGCATCGGTCTGGCCCAGGGACGCAAGGAGCTCAACGAGGTGCGGCGGCGACTCGGCCTCCCGGAGGTCGAGTTCTTCCACGGCGGGCTGAGCCGGCGCATGACGCTCGTGGGGACGCTCCCTCAGCTCGAGTACCCCCGGCGGTGGCCGCAGTGGGTCCACGTCGTGGGTCCGCTGATGTGGGAGCCGCCGTTCGAGCCCGTCGATCCCCCTCCCGGGCCGGATCCACTCGTGCTCGTGGCGCCGTCGACCGCGCAGGATCCGGAGCACCGGCTCCTGCGAGCCGCACTCGAGGGCCTGGCGGAGGAGCCGGTGCGGATGCTCGCCACCTGGAACCGGCGCCCCCTGCCCGGACCGGCCCGCGTGCCGGCGAACGCGCGCCTGGTGGAGTGGGTGTCGTATTCGCAGACGATGCCCGAGTGCGAGCTGGTCGTCTGCCACGCCGGCCACGGCACCCTGGTCCGCGCGCTCGCCTCCTCCTGTCGCGTGGTCGCCGTCCCCCACGTGGGCGACATGGCCGAGAACGCGGCCCGGGTGGATTGGTCTGGCGCCGGCGTCCGGTTGCCCTGGCCGCTGCTTCACCCGCAGACGCTGCGCCTGGCCGTCCGCCGCGCCTTGTCGCGCCCGGAGCTCGGTGCCCGCGCCCGGGAGCTTGCGGCGGCAGCTGCGGCGAACCCGGGTGCCGCGCGGGCCGCCGATCTGGTGGAGGCGGTGGTGATGCGGGATGGGTCCTCCGGCTAACGACGAAAGCGGTCTTTGGGCACCCTCTGGCCAGGGACGCTCCGCGGCCGCGCGTCGCGTCCAGGCTCACCTGCTGCGTCGATAAGAAGCTCCGGGGGTGGGACTCGAACCCACAACCTAACGGTTAACAGCCGTTCGCTCTGCCGGTTGAGCTACCCCGGATTGCGGTGTATCGCTACTCCTGATCATCGCTCATCAGGAAGAGGCCACCAACCCAGACAACTCTACGACAAGCGTCCGCACACCGTCTTCGACCTCGGCGTGACAGTTCGAGCCGAGGAATGAGTCCCGCCCCCCGTCCCGCCGCCACCCGGTGATGACCCGCCGCCGCACGTCCGGGGGGACCGGCGGGCGGCACCAGATGTGGAGCGAGCAGCACGATCCCTCCCACCGAACAGACCGACACCGCGCACGCGGCCCCCGCCTGCGTCAGCGCAGCCCCCGCCAGACCGGCCTTTGCCGTCGCGCCGACCGGCGCCGGGGGGCAAAGTGCAGGCCAATCGGCGCACAAAGCTGCCGATTCCGCCTCAGATCACAGCGTGCTCTCCAGCCGGGCGACCACGCTCCGCATCGATTCGCGCACCGCCTCGCGGTCCCGGGCCAGCCGGCTCGTTCCCGCCCCGTCGTGCCGCGCCCTGATGATCGCGCGGTCGAGCCGTTCGAGCTCCAGGATCAGCCGCGCGTGCTCGAGGCGATCCGGACTCGGATCCGGGACCCGCTTGGCGAGCTCGACCAGGCCGCTCATCGTCGCGGCCAGCTCCTCGTCCTCTGAGGGCAGCTCGGCAAGCGGCGTGCGGGCGTGGTCGGCGAGATGCCGCGCCGCGCGCCGCAGCGGAGCGCTCGTCAGCAGTTCGTCGAGCTCGCTGTCGTTCAGCGCGCGGGCGCCCTGCTCCGGGATGGCGATGCACAATCCCAGGAACAACCGCTCCGAGCGCACCGCCTGGCTCTGGCCCCCGGCCCCTGCCCCGTCCCCTCCCCCGCCTGAGCCGTTGGTCGACCGCCCGGCGACCCGGGCCGCAGGCACGGAGCGCGGCGCCGAGGCGTCGGACGCCAGCGCGGCCGCCTGGGCAAACGTCAGCTCCAGCCGGCCGGCGATACGCCGGAGGAGGTCGTCGTGGAGGACGCTCGCCCCCAGCTCGCGGATCATCGGACGCAGCTCGCCGAGCGCGCGGTCCTTGCCCTCGGCGCTGCGGGTGTCGGCGCGGCTCAGGATGTGGTCGACGTTGAAGGCCACGAACGGCTGCGAGCTCTCAACCCGCGTCCGGAGCGCGTCCGCGCCGTCGCGCTCGATGAGGTCGGCCGGGTCCTGCCCCTCCGGCAGCGCCACCACCCGCAGCTCCAGGTGACGACCCGCCGCCACCCGCGCGGCGCGGAGCATCGCCTCCTGGCCGGCGCGGTCGGCGTCGAGGCAGAGCTCGAGCACCTTTACCACTCGCTCCAGCTCACCGACCTGCTCGTCGGTCAGCGACGTGCCCATGATTCCGACCGAGTTGCGGATCCCGGCCTGATGGAGCGCCAGCACGTCGGTGTAACCCTCCACCAGGATCATCCGGTTCGCCTTTGCCGCCGCGGCGCGGGCCAGGTCGATGCCGAACAGGACCTCGCGCTTGTGGTAGAGCTCACCGTCGGACGTATTCAGGTACTTCGCGCCGCCCTGGTTTTCCCGCATGCGCCGGGCGCCGAAGCCGTGAACGCGCCCGCGCGCGTCAACGGCCGGGAACATGATCCGTTCGCGGAAGCGGTCATACACGCTGCCGGGGCGGTTGCGGGATCGCTGCGCCAAACCCACAGCCAGCAGCTCGTCGTCGGAGAAGCCGGCCCGGCGGGAGGCGAGCAGGATGCGGTCCCATGCGCTCGGCGCGTAGCCGACGCGAAACTCCCGGAGCGTCTGCTCCTGCAGCCCGCGCCCCAGGAGGTAGTCGCGGGCGGCGGCGGCCTCGCCGGCCTCCCACAGATAGCGCGCGTAGTACGTTGCGGCACGGTCGAGCAACGAGAACATTCGCTCGCGGCGCTGCCGCCGCGCGGCCGCCGCGGGGTCCTCGTCCTCGGTCTCCAGCTTCACGCCGAACCGGTCGGCCAGCGACTCCAGCGCCCCCTTGAAGTCCAACCCCTCGGTCTCCATCACAAACGTGAACGGATCCCCGGAGGCCTGGCAGCCGAAGCAGTGGTAGTGCTTGCGATCCGGCCGCACGTGGAACGAGCCGGTCCGCTCGTCGTGGAACGGACACCGGCCGAAGTAGCTGTCCGCCCCGCGGCGCTGCAGATCGGTGCGCGTCGAGACGAGCGCAACCAGGTCCACCGCATCGAGCACCCGGTCCCGGGAGTCCGCCGTGTACCGGCTCACGGCCGGCCGCCTCCCCCAGGTCTCGCGCCCACGAAGCCTCCCAGCACATTCCCTTCGGCGGATCGGCCCATCACGGCGCGAACGACACCGGGACGTTCAGCTGCTCGAACGTCCGGATGCAGAACCGGTCGGTCATCCCCGCCAGGTAGTCGGTCACCCGCGTCGACAATTCCCCCTCCGGAAGGGACGCGGGGATCTCCTCCGGGTGGGCGCAGTAATGGTCGAACAGGGAACCGATCACGACGTTGATCTTGGCGTGCTCGCGCGTGGCCACGGGGCCCAGGTACACGTGCTCGAACATGAACGCGCGCAGTTGCGCCATCGCCTCGCCCACCGTGCCTCCCTGGACGATGTCGCCCGCCGCCGAGTGCTCGACCAGGTCGTGCACGAGCGTGTCGATCCGTCGTTCGCCCGTCTCGCCCAGGATTTCGATAGGGCCGGACGGGAGATCATGCGGCGACAGGACCCCGGCGCGCACCGCGTCGTCGATGTCGTGGTTGATGTAGGCCACCCGGTCCATCAGGCGCACGATCTTGCCCTCCAGCGTGGAGGGCTGCGCCGAGCGACCGGAGTGGCTGACGATGCCGTCGCGCACCGGCTCGGTCAGATTGAGGCCGCGACCGTCTCGCTCCAGCGTGTCGACGACGCGCAGCGAATGCTCGTAATGGCGAAACGCGGTGCCGAAGCGCTCTCGCAGGCATCGGTCGAGCGCGTCCTCACCGACATGGCCGAACGGGGGATGGCCGAGGTCGTGCCCCAGGCCGATCGCCTCGGCCAGGTCCTCGTTGAGCGCGAGCGCCCGGGCCACGGTGCGCGAAACCTGCGTGACCTCGAGCGTGTGGGTCAGGCGGGTGCGGTAGTGATCGCCGCTGGGCGCCACGAACACCTGCGTCTTGTGCTTGAGCCGCCGGAACGCCTTGCAGTGCACGATCCGATCACGGTCTCGCTGAAACGGCGTCCGCAGTCCGCAATCCGAGGTCTCCGGGCGCGGCCGCCGCGCCGGGTACGAGCGCGTGGCCAGCGGCGAGAGGTCGCGCTCCTCGCGGGCCTGCTGGCGGTGGGCGAACCCGTCGGCCACCGGCCCGGACGGGTGCTCATGCGCCGCGGGGATCGTCTGCTCGCTCACCCCTCGATTCTGACAGCGGCGACCGGCCCCCGCCGGAATCGTGACGGTTGCGGGACATTCGCCTCCAGCGTGCCGCGACCACGGCCGACCGACGGTTCCCGGTTGCCAACACTCCACCTTCTTGACTATGGTCGCAGCCGCGAGGATGGCGTCAGCTCAGGC
This sequence comes from Solirubrobacteraceae bacterium, assembly GCA_035551855.1. Lineage (GTDB taxonomy): Bacteria > Actinomycetota > Thermoleophilia > Solirubrobacterales > Solirubrobacteraceae > Palsa-465. Next base: position 2,954 of record DASZMK010000177.1, on the reverse strand, counting down.
CAGGAGAACCACGATGCGGCGAGTCCGGCGATGCGCCGTCCTCGCCGCCGCGCTCGCCGGCCTGGGGCTGGCCGCCCCCGCCGCCCAGGCGTGGACCCCGGAGGGCGCGACGTACGGCACCGGGAGCCTGACGAACGTGCCGGTGACGATGAGCGATGGAACGGTCCTGCGCGTCAACGTCTACTACCCTACGGATCCGGCCACGGGCCAGGAGGCGGCCGGCCGCTTCCCGGCGCTGCTCTCCCAGACGCCCTACGGCAAGGACCAGAGCTCGGCCGGCGGGAGCTCCCAGCTGTCCGAGCTGTCCGGCCAGAGCACCTACCTCGTCCAGCGCGGCTACATCGACGTCGTCGCCGACGTGCGCGGCACCGGCGGCTCGACCGGCGAGTGGGGCCTGTTCGACCCGGTGCAGGGCACCGACGGCGCCACTCTCGTCGACTGGGCGGCCGGGCTGCCGCACTCCGATGGTCAGGTCGGCCTGCTCGGCGCCTCCTATCTCGGCATCAACCAGTTCGCGACCGCCGCCGACGCCGGGCCGGCGCACGTCAAGGCCATGTTCCCCATCATCGCCGGCAACGATCTGTACCGCGACACCGCGTTTGCCGGCGGATTCCCGGATATCGAGTTCTCCAGCGTCTACCTCGCGCTGACCGGCAGCCTGAACCTCCTCCTGCCCGCCACCGAGGCCAACAACGACTTCGCCACGGCGCTGACCGCGCACGCCCGGGACCTCGCCGACTTCGACGCGAGCCTGCTCGCCAACGTCGAGACCGGCGGCGACGCCGCCTACGACCAGACATACTGGCCCGCGCGCAACCCCGTCCAGTACATCCCCAAGATCGTCGCCGACCACATCCCGGCGTTTCTGATCGGCGGCTGGTACGACCTCTTCCAGCGTGGAGAGCTGCTCAACTACTCCGGCTTTCAGAACGCCTACGACGGGCGCCCGGTGCCGGCCCCGATGAGCCCCACGCAGCCGGTGACCTCGCGCTACCAGCTCATCCAGGGCCCGTGGTACCACGTCACCGCGGGCATGGGCCTGAGCTACCACGGCCTGGACCTCAACGGCCTCGAGCTCGCCTGGTTCGACCATTGGCTCAAGGGCGCCGACACGGGCATCACCGACACGACGACGCCCCTGCACCTCGAGGACCTGGCGAGCGGGAGCTACTCCGACGTCTCGCGGTACCCGCTGGATCAGACGACGCCGGCGACGTACTACCTGCGGCCCGGCTCGTCGCTGTCCGCCTCGGCGCCCCCCAGCACCGGCGGAACCGACCCACTCGTCTTCACCGGCTCCCAGGTCCCGTGCACGAGCTCGACCGAGCAGTGGTTCATGGGTCTGGGACCGCTGGCGCTGTCGTATTTCGGCCTCAAGGACCCGTGCACGCAGAGCGTCAACCTGTCGCAGGTGGGGCCGGGGCAGCAGAGCTACACGACCGCGCCGTTCACGAGGCCGACGACGCTGGCCGGCCCTGTCGGGGCGACGCTGTACGCGACGACGACCACGACCGACACCGAGTGGGTCGTCCAGCTCTCCGACGTGGCCCCCAACGGCAACGCGACGGCTCTGACCTCCGGCCTGCTGGAGGGCAACCAGCGGGCCCTGAACCCGTCGATGACGTGGTACGGATCGGACGGCCGGCCCCTGCTGCCCTACCACCCGTACACCAAGGCGACCCAGAGCCCGGTCGTCCCCGGGCAGGTCACCCGCTACGACGTCGAGATCTTCCCCACGTTCGACACGCTCGCCCCGGGCCACCGCCTGCGGGTTACGGTCGCCACCTCGGACTTCCCGCATGCCCTGCCCGCGGCGACCCAGCTGCCGAACCTCGTCGGCGGCGTCTACGCGCTTGAGCACTCGGCGGCGTATCCGTCGAGCGTCGAGCTGCCGCTGACCGGAGCCGGGGTATCGCTCCCGGCGGCGGGATCACGGCCGCTCGGCTGTCCGGCGGCGACCGGCTCGCTGACGGGCGCCGGCCTCGGCCCGCTGCGGCTCGGCATGACCCGGGCCCGCGCCCGGTCCGCGTTCGCGTCCAGTTCGGCCCGCGGCCACCGGTACATCGTCTTCTACTGCCTGACCCCGGATGGCATCCGCGGCGGGTTCCCCGCGCCGGCGGCCCTGCGCCTGCTCCGCCCCGGCCAGCGCCACCGCGCCCGCGGCACCGTCGTCCTGGCCCTGACCGCCAACCGCCACTTCTCCCTGCACGGGGTCCGTCCGGGCACCCGGCTGGTAACGGTCGCGCGCCGACTGCACCCGGGGCGGCCGTTCGCGGTCGGCACCAACCGCTGGTACCTGACGCCGGGGCACGGCGTGCTGAAGGTCCAGCACGGCGTCATCCAGGAGATCGGCATCGCCGATGCGCGCTTCGTCCGGACCCGCGCGGCGGCCAGGACCTTCCTGCGCAGCTTCTCCTAGCCGCCGGGAGCGGGGATGGTGCGCCCCTGGCCGCCGCCTGCCCGCCGGAAGCGTGCATGGTGCGCCAAAACTCCCCTCTCGTCGGCAATTTGGCGCAAACCAGGGGCTGGGTGTGCATCTGGTGACGGTTCTCCGGGCAGCGCCTCAGTTTGTCGCGTGATGCACGCCAGAACCGGAGCAACGGCGCCCGCGAACCCGGGCGCAGCCGCTGATCCCGCCCCCACTTCATTGCCCGGGCTGTTCCCGTCCGGGCGCCGGCGCGCGACCCGGTCCGGCCACGATCACGAACGGCCGCCCCTCTCACGCCGCCAGCAGCGGCCGCAACCGCACGTGCGCGTGATGCTCGGCGGTGTCGCCGATCGCGCGCTGCACCTGGCGCAGGACGAGCTCGCCTGCCTCCGGCGCCTGCGCCAGCGGCGACCCCAGAGCATCGACCAGGAACCGGTAGGCGTCCTCCGACAGCGAAAACGACCCGGCCTCGCACGAGCTGCAGACGACGCCGCCGGCCGCGCCGGAGAACCCCCGCAGGTGCTCG
>DASZMK010000176.1:0-23276 GCA_035551855.1 Solirubrobacteraceae bacterium | reverse complement strand
CCGACCGTTTACGTCATTGGCGTGAATTCGTTGCGTCAATGCGTCAGCATGGGGACGAAGGACGAAGGACGGGACCATGAGACGTATGCATCGGCGGACGCGCATCTTCGTCTGCCTTGTGGTGAGCGCCGTAACGGCGGGGTGGATGGTGCCCGGGGCGGCCCAGGCGGCGGGGCCGCCGGCCAACACGGTCGCGCCGACGATCGCCGGCACGCCGGAACAGGGACAGCAGCTGACAGTGACACGTGGGACGTGGACGGACGCCACGGTTGTCACGATCACAGACACGTGGCAGGTGTGCACCGGTGCCACCTGCGCGGATATCCCCGGCGCCACAGCACTTACCTATACGGTCACTGCGAGCGACGTCGGCCACGTGATCAAGGTTGCCGAGACGGCGTCCGCCACGGACGGGATGACAACGGTGACCTCTGCGCCGACCGCAACGGTGACGGGTAACTCCGCCCCACCGACGATCTCTGGATCCGCCGTCCAAGGCCAGACCCTGACGCTGCATCAGGGCACGTGGACCAACGCTCCGTCTGTCAGTGACCAGTGGGAGCGGTGCGCCCCCGGCGGAGCGAGTTGCACCGCGACCGGATTCGCGGCGACGTACGTCCTCGTCGCAGCAGACGTGGGGCACACCATTGAGGTCGTCGAAACGGCGACGGACGCCCGTGGGACGCTGATCGCGACCTCCGCGCCGACCGCCACCGTGGTCGCCGGGTCTGGCCCCACGCCGGTCGCCGCCCCGTCCATCACCGGGACACCCCAGCAGGGCAGCGTGCTCACCGTTCGATCCGGCACGTGGACGCCGGCTCCCACCTCGGTCACGCACCAGTGGTATCGGTGCAGTTCAGCGGGCGCGAGTTGCGCGGCGATATCTGGCGCGACCGCCCAGACATATACGCTGGCCGCGGCCGATGTCGGCTCGACGCTGCTGGTGGTCGAGACGGCCGCGGACGCGAGTGGGACTGCCTCGGCCCCCTCGCCTCTGACGGGTGTGATCACCACCCCGGCCGGAAACGTGCCGGTCCCGGTCAACGAGTCGCCTCCGACGGTGTCCGGGCAGCCTGAGCAGGGTCAGACGCTGGTCGCGGCCAACGGCGCCTGGAGCGGCAACCCCGCGTCCTACAGCTACCAATGGGAACGCTGCAGCAGTCCAGGCTGCGCGGCGATCCCCGGCGCCACCGGCCAGAGCTACACGGCGGGGGCCGCCGACGTGGGGCAGACGCTCGCCGTTCTGGAGACGGCAACCAACCGGGGCGGCGCCGGCCGCCCGGCCGCTTCGGCCCGCACGCGGCCGGTCATCGCCACCAGCGTGATCACGTTCGTGGCCTCGCCCGGTGGGCCGCTGACCAATCAGACCGTGACAATGGTCGCCACGGTGGGCTCCGGTTCAGGCAATGTGAACCCGTCAGGATCGCTGACGTTCTTCAACGGCGACACCCCTATCGGCAACTGCGGCCGCCAGGCATTTCAATCGGCCAGCCAAAACGTCACGCTCCTATGCCAGACCGCCTTCCCCGCGGGAACCGTCCGCCTCAGCGCTGTGTTCACGCCCGCGGACGGGTTGCTCGTCGCCGGTTCGGCGAGCCAGCTCACGCTCGATGTCGGCAAGGATCGCACGTCCACGTCGCTGGCGGTGACCAAGCAGGTGTCGCGCGACAGGCGGGCGATCTACCGGGCCACGGTCGTTCTCCCGGTGAGCAACTCCGGGCCGCTTGACCCCACCGGCTCGATGGAGTTCTTCGACCGCGGCCGGCCCATCCGGGGGTGCCTGAAGCGCCCGGTGACCCGGCTCGCCGCGACGTGCAAGGTTCGCTACAACGCGTTTGGGCGCCACACGATCTCGGCTCGATACAGTGGCGACGCGAACTTTGGAGGCTCGCATTCGGCCGCGAGATCCGTCCGGATCGTGAACCCCGCGTCGGCTCCGGTGGTGCTGGGCTTCATCGGCTCCACGCTCCAGTGGCAGTTCGCCTACCATCCGCGTTACACCCTGGTCACGACGCTCCGCGCCAACCAGGTCGCTAAGGGAAGCACGCTGGTTCTCGCATGTAGTGGCAGTGGCTGTCCGTTCACTCAGCTTGCGATCCCGTCAGGTGCTGCGTCGTCGATCAATCTCCTGCCAGAGTTTCACGGGCACCACCTGGGGATCGGATCGCAGATCACACTGCGGATCATTCGGCAGCATTGGATTGGCAAGTACTACTCGTTCACCATGCGTCCGGGGCGCGGCCCACAGATCGTCCTGTCCTGCCTTGGGGTTGGCAGGACACGACCAGGCGTGGGCTGCTGAGCCTCAGTTGCCGACCCTCAGTTGCCGACCATCGGATGGCTGATCTCACACCCGCCGCTGCCGCCGTCGCCGTCGTTGGCCCACGTCGACTGGACGGCAAACGTGCCCGTGCTCAGGGCGAGGTCCTGCGCGGCGCCCTGACCAGAGGTGATCCACGCACATTTGTCGGCGTCCTCATTACCGGAGCTGTCGACCCATCCGCTCGACGGATAGGGATCCGTGAGCGTCTCCGCGTATTCGTGCCCCTCCACGATCGTGACGCCGTCGAGGGCGCCGCCGGCCCCTGAGTTCACCAGGCGCTGGCCGCATGAGGTGCCGGCATCGGTGACGTAGGGCAGGTTGGTGAACGCGAGCTGGCCGTATGGAGAGGCCACTGCGCCTCCGGAAAGCGTATTGTCGCCCGTCCAGTCATGCCAGGCGCAGAACTGCGCGCTCGGTGTGTTGAACCCATCCGGATGCGTGGCGGACGGCGAGACGATGACGTACTGGGCGTTGCCGTTTGCCGTCTGACTGGTGTTGCCGAAGTGCGTCGCCGCGCTGACTGCCTCGAGGCCGATCTGATGTCCGCTCGCTTCGAGCGGTGCGGCAGACGAGCCATCAACCCAGACTCCGGCGAGCACCCCGCCGGCCGGATGGCCGACGTGCGCAGTACCGGCCGCACATGTCTCAGCGCCCATTACGGCGCCCTGGCAGTATTGCGTCATCACTCCTGACCAGGTCTCGCCGTTCGTACCCAGGCCCTTCATGAACTCCTGCAGGACTGGCGCCATTCCCACCGGGTCCCCGGCCAGCGTCACGTCACCACCGGAGTTCGTTGCGACCGACCCCCACTGCGAGCCCCAGAACACCAGGTAGACCTGAGGAGCTCCGGTGACAACGCCCTGGCCCCCGGTGCCGCCGTGGTACTGAAGCTCGCCGCCGGTTGTGAGCCGGCCGGCGGCAGCCGGTTGACGCCCGCGCATCGGCACCACGCCGTGGCGATACGGGTGGTTCTGGGCGAGCGCCGAGACCGTGGTTCCTGCATGCGCCAGGGCGGTCCGCGCGGACACGCACAGCATTCCGAGCGCAACCGCCATGCTCGCCCGGCCGACACCGCCCGCGCGGCGCGCACACGTTCGTACTGACATTCGTCTTCCCTCCACTTTTGAAGCGCGAGCGACGGCGGGCCGGCGCAGGCTCAGCGCAGCCCGCGCTCGCGTATACCCACCGCTCCCTCCGCTGGACCCGGCAAACCGGCTTGTGGTACTGCTTCCCTCCTGCTCGCCAACGTGGCTCCGGCTCCCGCCGGCCGCATCGGCTGTTCGACGTCATCGAAGTTACGTACAGCGGGGAGGGGTATCAATCCCCAGAACCGAGAAGATGGCGGCGGCTGTGTCGTAGCGTTTGCAAGCGGCAACAGTCACGAGCCCGACGAGATCGGCGTGCCCGACCGTGCATAACGTGCCAAACGTGCAGTGCGCCGGATGGCTCGGCGCAAACGTGGGGCGGACGGGTGATCCGGGAGCCGAGCGGCGCCGCAGCCCCGCCCGCGGCGCTACGAGACGCCGGCCTCGGTTGACAGCGGCTGCGGCGCGCCCGGGTCGGCGACCCGGACGCCGTTGCCGCCGAGCGCGAGTGCGGCCTTGGCCGTCACGAGGTGGTAGAGGATCAGCAGCTGGACGAGGGCCAGCGACTCGGACCGATACAGCTCGGTGCCGATCGTGAACTCGCCGAGCCGGCGCGCGCGCAGATGGGTGGCGAAGTGCATGCGGGCCCAGATCGTCTCTTCGATCGCCCCCGCCTGCTCCGGATCCATTTGCCCGGGAATCCGCAGCAGCCGCTCGCCGTCCTGCTCGATCAGCTGCAGACCGTCGTCCGCGCTCTGAACGAGCGGCGCCAGGTCCGGGTGCGGCAGACCGTCGCGCAGCGTCAGCTCGGCGTCGAGATGGGCCGGATCGTGGCCGGCGTCGCCTGAGGGCAGAAACGAGACGAGCATGTCGGCGTAGCGACGCTGCGGTCTGATGAACGCCTCCGAGTCCGGCTCTCGGCGATCGAGCTCGGCGAGGACCTGATCGGTCGTATATCCGCGGCGTGAGCAGTCGCGCTGCACCTTCCACCGGCGCCGCAGGTCCTCCGGAGGGTTGAGGAACACGCGCACGTCGTACATGTCGCGCATGTCCGGCAGGTAGTAGCCGAGGAGGCCCTCGATGACGGTGAAGCGCTCCGGCCGAACGTACACGGGCGGCCCGAAGGTCCCGTCGCTGTGGTGGTAGACCGGCTTGAGGATCGCGGCGCCGCGCCGCAGATGGACGAGATGCTGCGCGACGATGTCGAGGTAGTTGCAGTCGGGATGCAGCGGCGTGATGCCGATTTCGGCCCGGCGCCCGCGGTCGTAGCGGTGATAGTCATCGGTGCAGATGTGGGCCACGTGCTCCTCGCCGAGCACGCGCACCAACCCACGCGTGATCGTCGTCTTGCCCGCGGCGGAGTCACCCACGACCCCCAGGATCACCGGGCGCGGATTCACGCGTGCGCCGCATTCGCCATGGCCGGGGCGTCCGCCTCGCCGTCGGCCTCGCTCTCGAACACCCGGCTCTTCAGGATGTCTGCCGCCTCGATCCGCATCAGATCCTGCAGCGACGGCTGCTCGCCATCCTGCGCCAGCCGATACACCCGGTCGGCGTGGCGAAGACGCGCTCGTTCGATCGCGTTGCGCACGCTACGCCCGTGCGCGAAACGCGGCCGACGGACCCGCCGCTCGAGGTACCGGCGAAACGCAGCCAGCGCGTCCGGCGACAACTCATACGCCTGGGCGTCCAGCATCGACCGCGCGATCGCCACCAGCTCGTCGACCGTGTAATCCGGGAAATCGATGTGGTGAGCCACCCGCGAGGACATGCCGGGGTTGAGGCGGAAGAACTCGTCCATCCGGTCCTTGTAGCCGGCCAGGATCACGACCAACCGGTCGCGCTCGTTCTCCATCACCTGGAGCAGGATCTCGACCGCCTCGACACCGTAGTCGCGCTCGTTCTCAGGCCGGTAGAGGTAATAGGCCTCATCGATGAAGAGCACGCCCCCGTACGCGCGCTTGAGGACCTCCGTCGTCTTCGGCGCCGTATGGCCGACGTACTGGCCGACGAGGTCGTCGCGCGTCACCGCAACGACGTGGTTTCGCTCGATGTAGCCGAGACGGTGGAGGACGTCGGCCATCCGCAATGCCACCGTCGTCTTGCCCGTTCCGGGGTTGCCCGTGAAGCACATGTGCAGCGTCGGGCGCCCAGCGGTGAGGCCGGCCTGCCGGCGCATCTGGTCGACGACGAGCAGCGCGGCGATCTCACGGATGCGCGTCTTGACGGGCGCGAGCGCGATCAGCTCCTCGTCGAGCTGGTCGAGCACCCGCTCGATCTCGGCCGCGCGCCGCGCGGCGGGGGCCTCGGCGCCCTCCTGGTCGACGACCTCGGCCGTGGTCACCGCGACGATCCGTTCTGCTCATACCGGCGTCCCTCCGGGTTGTCGGCCGCGTACGGATGGAGTTGGTAGCGGATGACGCGGTCGTGGGCCTCGGTACGGTCGAGCCGAAATCCGGGCTCGCGAGAGGGTCGCTGGACGAGGAAGCTCAGGGCTGTCGTCTGCCGGCCCCGCGAGGGGTCGTAGGCAGTCAGCTTCACGTAGTGCTCCGGTTGCGCCTCCCGGCAGGCGCGCACTTCCCGCAGGACGACCCGGGCGTCTGAGACCGGCAGGTCGAACATCGGCATTCCCCACATCTCCCAATATGAGTTGCGGGGATGGGGATCATCGGTGTACTCGACCGACATCGCCCAGCCGTGGTCGAGCGCATAGCGGATCTGCGCCTCGATCTGTTCGTCGGTGAAATCATCGAGGAACGAGAACGTCCCCTGAGTTAGGCGCATCGTCTGGTGCCTCCTGGTTCCTCTCTGGATATGGACGGGGCCGGGATCCGCTACGCGAGCGTGGGCGTGACCACGTAGTCCGGCGTGTCGGTGGACTGGAAGTCGAACGTCACGTCCTTCCAGACCTGCAGGGCCGCGTTGAGCTCCGGGCAGCCTTTCGCCGCCTCCGCGAGGATGTCGGGGCCTTCTTGGAAGTAGTCCCGGCCCTCGTTGCGCGCCTGGATCATCGCCTCGACGGCGACGCGGTTCGCGGTCGCGCCGGCGCCGATGCCCATGGGGTGACCGATCGTCCCGCCGCCGAACTGAAGGATCACGTCCTCGCCGAGGTAGCGCAGCAGCTGGTGCATCTGCCCGGCATGGATGCCGCCTGACGCCACCGGCATGACGGCGGGCAGCCACGCCCAATCTTGGTCGAAGTAGATCCCGTTCTCCGGGTTCTCCGGGACGAAGTTCTCGCGCAGCGTGTCGTAGTAGCCCTTGATCATCGACGGATCCCCCTCGAGCTTGCCGACGACGGTGCCGGCGTGGATGTGATCGACCCCGAGCAGGCGACACCATTTCGCGATCACGCGGAACGACACTCCGTGGGCCTTCTGACGCGTGTACGTGCCGTGGCCGGCGCGGTGCAGGTGGAGGATCATGCCGTTCCGCCGCGCCCACTTCGACATCGACTGCATCGCCGTGTAGCCGACGGTGAGGTCCATCATGATGATCACGCTGCCAAGCTCTTTGGCGAACTCGGCCCGCTCGTACATGTCCTCCATGGTCGCGGCGGTCACGTTCATGTAGTGACCCTTGACCTCGCCGCTCGCGGCGGCGGCCCGGCTGACGCCCTCGATCGCGTACAGGTACCGGTCGCGCCAGCGCATGAACGGCTGCGAGTTGATGTTCTCGTCGTCCTTGGTGAAGTCCAGGCCGCCGCGGAGGGCTTCGAAGACCACGCGACCGTAGTTCTTCGCCGAGAGGCCGAGCTTGGGCTTGACCGTGGCTCCCAGGAGGGGCCGGCCGAACTTGTCCAGGTACTCCCGCTCCATCACGATCCCGTGTGGCGGTCCCTGGAAGGTCTTGACGTACTGCGGTGGGATCCGCATGTCCTCCAGGCGCAGCGCCCGCAGCGCCTTGAAGCCGAACACGTTGCCGATGATGGAGGAGGTGAGGTTGGCGATCGAGCCTTCCTCGAAGAGGTCGATGTCGTAGGCGATCTTCGCGATGTACTCGCCCTCGCGACCGGGCACCTCCGCCACCTCGTAGGCCTTGGCCTGATAGCTCTCGTGGTCGGTGAGACGGTCGGTCCAGACGACCGTCCAGGTGGCGGTCGAGGACTCCCCGGCGACGGCGGCCGCCGCTTCGACGGGATCCACCCCGGGCTGCGGAGTGATCCGGAACGCGCACAGGATGTCGGTGTCCTTGGGCTCGTAATCGGCGTTGAAATAGCCCATCTCGGCGTACGGGGCCACGCCGGAGGCCCATCGGTCCTTCTTCTCCGTGGTCCGGGTGCCTGGGGCGGTCGCCGTGGCGGTGGTCTCGGTGGTTGCGAAGGGGGTGGGGGTCATGGTCCGTGTGTGAGCCTTTCCGGGTTCGAACTCCGCAGCGACCGTATCTGAGCAGTCATAAACGTCAAGTACTGATCTTCCGTATTTTCATAGGGTCAAGGCTAAGGCTCGCCGCGGCGGCCGAGTGCGCTCCGCCGGAGCCCATAGGCTGCGACCGTTGGGTCATCGAGGACTTTTGAGGCCACGCGCGGCTCGGCGGCTGAGATACTCGGACCTGTGGCCAGACCCATCCTCCTCGGCATCGTCGGCGATTCCGCAGCCGGCAAGACGACGCTCACCCGCGGGCTCGTGCGCATCCTCGGCGAGGCCCAGGCGACCCATGTGTCCACCGACCACTATCACCGCCTCGACCGCAAGCAGCGCGCCGAGAGCGGTTTGAGCCCGCTCCATCCCGAGTGCAACTACCTCGACATCCTCGAGGCGCACCTGGAGCACCTGCGGCGGGGCGAGCCGATCTTCAAGCCGGTCTACAGCCACCGGGACGGCGCGTTCCTCCCGGGCGAATACGTTCAGCCCGGGCAGTTCACGATCGTCGAGGGGCTGCTCGGCTTTCACACCGCCGCCATGCGCGAGATCTACGACGTGCGCGTCTATCTCGATCCACCGGGGGACCTGCGGCGCCGATGGAAGGTCCAGCGTGACTGCTCGCGGCGCGGCTACACCACGGACGAGGTCCTCGACGAGCTGGATCGCCGCGAGGCCGACTCGGAGATCTACATCCGCCCACAGCGGCGCCACGCCGACATCGTGATCTCGTTCATGCCCGGTGACCGCGGCGATCAGGAGCACCTCGATGCGCGGGTGGCGATGCGACCCGGACTCGTTCACCCTGACCTCGCGCCGCTCGTGGATGGGGGGCCCAACGGGATCAGACTCCACGAGCGCCCCTCGGAGACGGCGCTCTGGGTTCCCGGAACAATCGATCGCGAACGCAGCGAGGCGATCCAGGAGGCGATCTGGGACCGGATGCACTTCGCCAGCCATCTGCGCACCGACCGGCTCGGCGAGTTCACGGTGGGCACCGAGCTGCATCGCTCGGAGTCCCTGGCGATCACCCAGTTGTTGCTGCTCTACCAGCTGGTGACGGCTCGCGCCGCCGTCGCAGTCGGTGCGACCGACACCCGGGTCGACCGCGTGCCGCCGAGCGCCGCCGGTGCCCCGGCTCCGCTGGCGGCCGCGCCGCGCGACCCATAGAGCAGAGCTGGATCCGGGCGCGTCGTCAGCGTGATCCGGACATGGGCGCGCATCTCCGTCCCGGAGCCGGCACGTCGCCCGGGCGCCGGAGGAGACTCGGAGCGACGTCGCCGGCTGAGCGCGTTCAGACCGACGCCGGGGGCGACACTGCGAGGGTCTCGCCGGCGTCGAGGACGAACGAGATGAACGTCTCGACGGGCGGCCTGATGGGGCCGATCGCGGAACGCAGGACGAACCAGGACCTGGGTTGCGGACCGTCGGTCAGACGCAGCTCGCCGAGCCGACCGGAGGCCAGGTCGGCCGCGACCGTCGCGCGCGACACCAGCGACACCCCCAGCCCGGCGCGAGCCGCCTGCTTGATGGCGCCGTTGGCACCAAGGGTCATGGTGGACGGGTGCAGCCCGCGGTCGGCGAGGAACCGCTCGTTGAGGACCCGGGTGCCTGATCCCGGCTCCCGCAGGAGCCACAGGCGGCCGCCGAGCTCGGCCGCGGAGAGCACCCGGTCGCAGGCGGGGTCGTCGGCGGCGGTGATGCAGGCGATCTCGTTGTCGGCCAGGGGCTGGGCCATGAGGCGCTCGTCCTCCGGCGGCTTGCCCAGGATGGCCACGTCGAACGTGTGATTTCGCACCCCCTCGAGCACGAACTCCCGGTTGCCGACAGCGAGGGTCAGCGCGATCTCCGGATGCTCGTCGGAGAACGCGCGCATCAGCGGGGGGACGAACGACTCGGCGGCGGTGGTGACGGCTGCGATCTGCAGCCTCCGCGCGGCGACGGCGGCAGCCTCGCGCGCCGCCTGGCGGCCCGTCTGGAGCAGCCCGAGCACGTCGGCTGCATACGGGGCGAAGGCTGCGCCGGCGTCCGTGACCCGGATGCCCCGGCCCGACCGCTCAAACAGCTCACAGCCGAGCTCTCGCCCAAGGGCGGCCAGGGCCGAGGAGACCGACGGTTGCGTCACGACCAGCTCGTCGGCGGCGGCGGTGACGGACCCGCCGCGCAGGACGGCGAGAAACGCGGTCAGCTGCGTCAGGGTTATAGCCATGAGTCTGGCTGTGGACGCTATCAGTCAACGATTCGTCGATGGGTCGGCAGGGCTCGGTCATCGACGAGACCAGGGGCGGCGACGGCGGCCGGCCGCCGCCCCTGTCCAGGTCAGTGCCTGATGCCCGGAAGCACCTGCGTGACTTCGATCTGCACGGCCTTCAGGGCGTTTGGATCGAGCCCCAGCAGCTGCAGGATCGTCGGTGCGATCTGGGTGGTCTCGACCCAGCGGTCCGAGATGTCGGGATTCACGGCGCCCGGTGCGTACACCAGGATCGGCACACTCCGGTCGGCGGGGTTGTTGCCGCCGTGCTCGGCGATTTTCGAGCCGCCGGTGTAGACGACGCCCACCTGGACGCGGCCGAACACGTTCGGGGTGGCGCGGATCCGAGGCCGGGACTCCGAAGAACTGCGGCACCGCGTTCCCGGCGTAGATCTTCGCCAGACCCGAATGGGCCACCATCACGGTGCTGCCGCTGTAGGTGACGGCGGGAGCGTCGTGAGTCCACAGGTAGTGCTTGACGAAGTCAGCCGCCTGTCGTGAGCGGTCCGACAGATAGCTCTGCCACAGATCATCGTCGGTCCCGGCGACGATCAGGTTTCCCGCACCGGGGTGAGCGGCCGTCCACGCGTCGTTGATGGCTGTGATGATCGGACCGTCCTGGATTCGCCTGAGCTGGTTGGGGTTCTGCGGCGACTGACCGTGCTTGGCGGTGATGATGATCGCGGTCGAGTCGGTCAGGCCCTGGGCCTGGATCTCCTGGTCCATCTTCTGCAGCTGCGCGTTGATGTAGTCGAGCGCGCTGCTCAGCAGCGGACCGGGCGTGGTGGTGCCGGGCAGGTACCCGCCGTTCAGGACGGGCCCGCCGATGGTCGCCTCCGAGGTGAGCAGCTTCTGCGCCGTCGAGACGGTCTGGAAGTTCATCCCAAAGATCGCCGGTGTGCCCACCTTGGTGCCGGTGCCGGTGTGGTCAAAACCGTCGACCTCGTTCAGCATCGCCTGCACCTTGTACGAGTCGTACTGCCGTGTCGCGGCGTTGTCGCCGGTCCAGGCGACGTTGCCCGGATACGGCGTTCCGTTCGGCTCGATCGCGGTGCTGTCGATCTCAGGCGCAAAGAAGTCGTCGATCCCGTTGCCGACGGTCCGTTGAACGACTCGTAGACTGGGTGCTTGTCCGACCACGCGGTCCGCAGCCCTGCGCCCTTGGCGACCTCGAAGATCGCGTTGACCTTCAGGTAGGAGTGGGGGTAGATCGGCTGGCAGGTCGCTGGATCGACCGGAAACGTCGCCGGGTTCAGCAGCGTCTGCGGCGTCCCGGTCATCTGCATGATCTTGCTGGGGTCGCTCTGCAGCGCCGGGATGCCCTGGCCGGCATCGAGCCGAGTGATGTCGCGGTCGTCAGGCGAGTCGTAGACGACATCGGCCCCGGTCGGGCCGGTGCAGGACGTCGTGCCCGCCGGATACAGGTTGTGGTTGTACTCGACGTCGTAGTAGACGCCGGTCGCGCGCGGGTCTCCGCCGGTCATCAGGGCCGTCCCACCCGGATCTGAGTCCGACGGCACCGGGGTATGCGCGTTGGAGAACGCGGCGCCCCCCGTGGCGAGCTTGGCGAGCTCGGAGCCCGGATGGTTGGCGACCTACCAATTCACATCAGACTGGTGCAGGCCGTCCACCGAGATCAGCAGCACGTGCTTGACAGCGTGCCGATCACGGCTTATATGGAGCGCCACCACCACGGGCGTTGCCGTGCTGTGAACAGCGGGAATTCCTGGGTCGGCGCGACGATTCACTTGAACCTGGGGGCGGGGCGCCTACGATGCTCGGAGGATGACCATGCGATCCCGGGCCGGCACGTGACCGGCGGCGTCGTCGTAGTCGGCGGAGGCTTCGGCGGGCTTCAGGCGGCACTCGGGCTGCGCCGCAGCGGCGTGGAGGTGACGCTCATCGACCGGCGCAACTTCCACCTGTTTCAGCCCCTCACCTACCAGGTGGCCACCGGCGCTCTGTCTCCGGCCGACGTCGCGTACCCGCTGCGGGCGATGTTCAAGTCCGCGCCGAACGTCGAGGTCGTTCTCGCAGAGGTCGATGATTTCAATCTGGAGGCGCGCGAGGTTCATCTGAGTCCGACACCCGGCCTCGGCTCGGCTCCGGCGGCGCTTCCGTACGACACCCTCGTGGTTGCTGCCGGCTCGAGCTATTCGTATTTCGGCCACGACGACTGGCGGGAGTTCGCGGCCGAGGTCAAGACGCTGGAGAGCGCGGTCGCGGTGCGCGCGCACATCCTGCGCGCGTTCGAGGAGGCCGAGATGTCGTCCGACCCCCGGGAACGTGACGCGCTGATGACGTTCGTGGTGGTCGGTGCCGGCCCCACCGGTGTGGAGATGGCGGGGCAGATCGCCGAGCTCGCCCATGACACGCTGCGCGGCGAGTTCCGCGTGATCGATCCACGCCGTGCGCCGGTGGTGCTCGTGGACACCGTGGACCGGGTGCTGCAGACGTTTCCGCCGTCGTTGTCGGCGAAGGCCGCGCGCGACCTGCGCCGGATCGGCGTGACCATGCTGACAGAGCACACGGTGGTCGGCGTCGACGAGCATGCGGTGACGATGTCCGATGCGGCGGGGGCGGTGACCCGGATCGAGACCAGGACCGTCATCTGGGCTGCGGGCGTCACGGCCTCCCACCTCGCCACCCGGCTCTCCGAGCAGTCAGGCGCCGAGCTGGACGCGGCGGGGCGGGTCGCGGTCGGGAGCGACCTCACGCTCCCCGGCCATCCCGAGGTCATCGCGCTCGGCGACATGGTCCGGGTCCGCGATCAGACGGGACAGCCGGTCACGCTGCCGGGGGTCGCGCCCGTGGCCATCCAGCAGGGCCGGTACGCCGCCCGGCTGATCCGCGACCGGCAGAGCAACCAGGCGACGCCGCCATTTCAGTATCACGACAAGGGCAATGTCGCCACGATCGGCCGTGGGCGCGCGGTGGCCGACGTGCGCCTGGTCCGTCTCAGCGGGCTCCCCGCCTGGATCGTCTGGCTGGTTGTCCATCTGTGGTACCTGATCGGCTTCCAGAACCGGATCGTCGTCATGATCCGATGGTCGTTCAGCTTCTTCACGCATGGACGCAGCGCTCGCGTGATCGACAGCCCACCGGCCGGAGTTCCCGGGCTCGTCGCGGCCGGAACGCCGGCCCGGGAGGACGGCTGAGGCCCAGGGGCGGCGCCGGGTCAGGTCGCCGCGTCGCCGCCCGCGCTCAGGTCCCCGTCTGAGCCCGAATTGCCGCCGGGGCCCGGCGCGCCGTCCCCTGGAGCGAGCGTCCAGCGAATCTCGACCTGGGTGCCCCCGCGGCCGCGCTGCGTGATCGTGACCGAGTCACTGGAATCACTGATCACGAGCCACCCCCAGCCCCGACCGCGACGGCGAGCGGGGCCCCGGGGGCCGATGCCGTCGTCGGCGACGAGCACCGTCAACTCGGTGGCCGTCAGGGCGGTCATGAGATGGATCTCGCCGCTGCCGGCCGGATAGGCGTGAACCACCGCGTTGGTCACCGTTTCGGAGACCGCGAGCCGGACGGCGTCGAGACGACCCTGGCTCATCCCAGCCTGGGCGGCGAGCCGGGCGACGGCGGCGCGCGCGAGTGAGACCGAGGCGGGATGGGCCGGATAGCAGCGGCGGACAACGGCGTCGCGTGATGCTCGCGCGGCATTCCCGTCGGCCCCGCGCGCCGCGGCGGCAACGAGGAGGTCGGCGGCCTCCCGCTGCACCGTCGCCGTTCGCTCCAGCAGCTCAACGACATCGTTGTTCATCGGCTCGGGGCTCCGGACGCGGGCGAGTGTCCTCCGGCTGCCAAGCTACCCGCGGTGTCCCTCCCCGGTTGAGCGTCCGGTTGATAACCAACGGCGATCTCGCGGCCCCTGGCCCTGGCCCTGGCCGTTGCCGTGCTCAGGTGGGCTCGAGGTTCACGATCTCAAAGCCGAACCGCACCGATAGTCGCTGGGCCACGAGCGAGCGGTGGCACGCCTGGGCGGTGGCCTCGACGCACATGAGCGCGCCGATGCCGTGGACCGGGAGCCGCGCAACCAGCGGCTCCAGCGGCACGAGGTCGAGGATCTCCTCCGTGTACTCCCGGACGTACTCGGCGTCCAGGCGGACGCGGGACCGTTTGCCCACGCCCTCGCGGTCGTCGGCTCGGTACTGCAGATGGCGCATCTCGGTGTCCGGGGCGAGCTCCGGGTGGTACTCGTAGCCGATGTGGGCATCGGTGAGCAGGGCCTGCAGCCGCTGCGCATTGGCCCACGCATACCGCGGACCGCGCACGCCGCGGCGCTGCCGGATGTCGATGAGCTGAGTGACGTTCGCGTCGTCGAGCGTCTCGATGAAGCGGGCGGCGTCGAAGTCGTACACGCCGATGGTTGCGATTCGCGGCATAGCGACGGATCGTGGCACCGGGCGGCCCCCAGCGGCCGCCGCCGAAGCGGGACTGTAGAGACGAGGCAGAAAAGGGACTAATGTTCGAGCCGATTCAACAGCGCTCTTTCCGGACAGGAGGTCCTGGAGGTGGAGGCGAGATGACCCTCGAACTGCTGGATGCTCACGAGACGGCAGGCGGCATTGCGATCACGTTTGTCACCGAGCAGGGCATCGAGCCGCTGGAGGGCAGCTGTCAGGAGGTGGCCCGCCTGGCGCAGGTGATGCAGCAGGTGGGCGCGCTGGCCGCGCTCAACGACAGCGAGCAGGTCTGGCTCGAGGAGGTGGCGGTCGGCGAGGCCATCGTCAAGCTCGGCCTGAAGCCGGGCGGGCAGGCGCGCGTGCGCATCCTCCGGTCCTAGACTCGAGGGCATGCCCTCCAGATCCATGACGAAGACGCTCGGCGCAGCCACGAGGCGGGTGCCGGGATTGCGGCGGGTTCCGGTCGTCGTCCTGATCGCGGCCGGTGAGGTGGCGCTGCTCGCACGCGACCATCTGATGCGGTTGACGCCGGAGGAACGCCGCCGCCTCGTCACGCTCGTCCGCGCCGGCCGTGGGCGTTCCAGCCGGCTGACCAGCGCGCAGCGGCGCGAGCTGGAGCGCCTGCTCGACAAGCTGGAGGCCCGGACGCTGCTCGGCGACGCCGTCACCAAGCTGTCGCCGGTCAGGTTGCCGCGGCGCCTGGTGTACGGCCGGCGTTAGCCGGCGAACCCGGGTCAACTCGTGGCCTCCTCGACCCGTCCCGCCACCGAGCGCGCGCGACCCTAGCTCGCCGCGCAGGCGGCGCACAGCCCGGAGATCACGATCTCCACTGCCTCCGGCGCAAAGCCGGTTTCGGCGGCGCGCCGGCGCACCTCGCTGACATCCAGCTCGCCATCGACGTCGTCGATCCGGCCGCAGCGCCGGCACACCGCGTGCTGGTGGGGCTGGATCCGCGGGTCGTACAGCGTCGCGCCGGATCCGGCATCAACGCGGCGCGCCAGCCCCAGCTCGACCAGCAGCTCGAGCGTGGCGTAGACCGTGGGGGTTGAGGTTCCGGGGAGCTCCCTGCGGGTCCACCGGCGGATCTCGTCCGCGGTGGCGTGACGGCCACGCCGCTGGAGCTCTCGCAGGATGACCAGGCGCTGAGGGGTTGCGCGCCGCCCCCGCTCGTGGAGCAGGCGGACGAGACCGTCCGTGCCGGTCACCTGTGCGGGGGGCGGTTGCTGAGCGTCGAGCATGGTTCTGGCCTCTTCTAAGGGAGCCCTAATTCTAACACAGTTGTTATTATTTCGGGCCATGGTCGAAGCCTTCAGCGAACTGCGGAAGATCGATGAGAAGGCGTTCGTCCTCCGGTATGTCCAACCGGGCCTGGTCGGCCTCATCGACGGCACCCTCTCGACCCTGGCGCCGATCTTCGCCGCCGCTCTGCTGTCCGGTTCGCACGCGGCGCTGTTCGTCGGCCTGGCGACCGCGCTCGGAGCCGGGATCAGCATGGGCTTCTCCGAGGCCCTGTCCGACACCGGTGCCGAAACCGGGCGGGGATCGGCGCTGGTGCGCGGGGTGGTGACGGGCGCGATGACCACCATCGGCGGCGTGTTCCACTCGCTCCCGTTCCTGATCTCGTCCCTTCACTCGGCGCTGGTGGTGGCCGGCGTGGTGGTGGCGATCGAGTTGATCACGATCTCGCTGATCCGCAAGCGCTTTCTGTCGGTGTCGCTGCGCACCAGCCTGCTGCAGGTCGCGCTCGGTGGGGTGCTCATCGTCGCTGCCGGCGTCGCCCTCGGCAGCGCGTAGGCTTACGCCGAGTGGAGCTCGCGGGCAAGCACGTCGTCGTCACGGGGGCCGGCAGCGGCATCGGGCGCGCGTGTGCGACCCGCTTCGCCGCCGAGGGCGCGCGGGTCGTCGTCTCGGACCGCGATCGCGAGCAGCTGGAGATCGTCGCCGCGGAGATCGGCGCCAGGGCCGTGGCGGCGGACGTCAGCCGGGAGCGGGACATCCGATCGCTCGTGGCGCGGGCGATGGACGACGGGGAGATCGACCTGTTCTTCTCCAATGCCGGCGTGGGTGGACCCCCCGGCGGACCGGAGGCACCGGACGTCGAGCTCCGGCTGACGTGGGAGATCAACGTGATGGCGCACGTGTGGGCGGCGCGCGCGCTGCTGCCCTCGTGGACCGAGCGGGGCTACGGCTATCTCCTCAGCACCGCCTCGGCCGCCGGGCTGCTGACCCAGGTCTCGGCGCTCGGCTACTCGATGACCAAGCATGCCGCCGTCGCGGTGGCCGAGTGGCTGTCGATCATCTACGCCGATGCCGGCATCACGGTGTCATGCCTGTGCCCGCAGGCGGTCAGGACGCCGATGCTCGATCTTGCCCTCGAGGATCCGATTGGGGCCGCGCCACTGCTCGCCGGCGGATTGCTCGAGCCCCCTCAGGTTGCCGATGCGGTCGTCGCCGGCATCCGTGACGAACGCTTCCTGATCCTCCCGCACGAGGCCGTCGCCCAGCACCTGGCGCTGAAGGGCGCGCAGCCGGAGCGGTGGCTGAATGGGATGCGCCGCCTGGTCAGACAGGCACGCGGGCAGACTCCGCCCGCCTGACGCGGTCCGGCGGCATCGGCGCCACCGCCCCCACCGGGTCGACCGGCTGCTCCGGCTCGACCGTCCCCGCCGGCTCGACCGACCCCGCCGACGCCGCCGCCGCGAGCGGCGCGGTGGCGGCCGAGACCCACGGCAGCCAGGCGTAGAACGTGCTGCCGAACCCCGGCCGGCTCGTGACCGAGACCTCGCCGCCCTGGGCCTCGACGATCTCGCGCGTCACCGCCAGCCCCAGTCCGCTGCCGGGATGGGCGGAGCTGCCGACCTGCACGAACTCGTCGAACACCCGCCGCTGGTCTTCCGGGGCGATGCCCACGCCGCTATCGGCGACCGCGACCAGCAGCCGGTCGCCATCGCGTGCCACGGTCAGCGTCACCTGACCCCCGGCTGCCGTGAACTTGATCGCGTTCGAGAGGTAGTTGAGGATCACCTGGCGCAGCCGCGCCGGGTCAAGGGACAGCGGTCCGACAGCCGCGGCCTCGAGCTGAAGCCGGATCCGCCGGTCGGCGGCCAGCCATCGCATCGAGCTGACGCACTCGCTGGCGACCACGACCGGATCGATTGCCTCCGGATCCAGTCGCATGTGCCCGGATTCGATCTTGGACAGGTCGAGGACCTCGTTGATCAGCGTCAGCAGATGGTCGGCGCTCGCGCGGATGATCCCCAGGAACTCGCGCTGGCGCTTGGACAGCGGGCCGGTCCGCCCGGTGTGCATCAGCTCGCTGAAGCCGATCACCGCGTTGAGGGGCGTACGCAGCTCGTGCGACATGTTCGCGACGAACCGGGTCTTGGCCGCCGTGGCCTCCTCGATCATCTCGTTGCGCTCGGCGAGGGCGGCGTTCGCGCGGGCCAGGCGATCAGAGCCTCCGAGCAACCTGATCAGCAGGATCAGGCAGACCGCCGCCACGGCGGCAAAACCGCCCAGGAGCATGAAGGACAGCGACCATGTGCCGGCGCGCGAACCGTACAGCGCGTCGGTCGGCAGCGTGTACACGACCCGCCAGGGCGCCCTCGTCAGCCGGGCGACGGCGAAGAAGCGTCCGCCGCTCGTCCCAAACGTCCCGGCGCCCGCGCCGCCGGCCAGCGCGCGGCGCAGCGGGGCGTCGCGCAGCGGCCCCAGGCTGGTGCCACGCCCGGACGCCGCGATGACACGGTCCCCGGCGTCGATGAGGAGGACCTGGGTCTGGAGGGGGTGGACGGTGTACTGCGAGGCGTCGGCGAGATAGCCCGTCAGCGGCGGCGGAACCGCGGACGACCGGCGGGGGGAGACGGTTCCCGCGCCGGAGCCGTCGAATCTAAGCGCAGAGTTGATGAGGGCGGCGCCGAGGGACGCGCGCACCTCCGCGGCACGCCGAAGCTGGGCGGAGGTCTGCGACTGCGAGTCGACAAGTTCGAGCGCCAGGCCCCCGACACCCCCTGCCAGCAGTACCCCCAGCACCGAAACCACCGCAAGGTGCTTCCAGGAGCTGTTCACTGCCCGGCATCTGAGCACAGGCACACGCGCGAGGTGAGGTTTTGGAGCATTTGTGGAGACTCGGAACCGGCTATCGCTCGAGCCTGCACAGATTTCCGGTACGAGCGTGCGCCTGGCGAACGAGGCTGCCGGGGGCGTGCGCATTGCGCACGCCTGTTCGGAATTCGAACACGGTGTCGATCTCGGCCATGATCGCCTGTGAACCGCTGCGTGCCGCGGGTCAGCCGGGCGCGGCGCCCGCGAGCTCCAACCCGCGGCGAAGCCCCGGCCAGAGCTCGCCCAGCCGGCGGTGGGCGTCCAGCGCAGCGTCACCATCATTACGACGCGCGGCCGCCTCGAGCTCGGCCAGCGAGCCGAGCATCGGCTGGGCGTCGATCATCAACGCGCTGTTGCGCGCCTCATGCGCCGCCAGCGCCGCCTCCCTGAGATGACCTCCGTCCAGCGCGCTCGTGATCCTGTCCAGAGCGGCGGCGAACTCGGCGACCAGTGTCGCCACGATGTCCGAGACGTGCCGGCCGAGGAGCGCCTCGAGTTCGGTCAGGCGCGCCAGATCGAACTCGCGATTCATGCTCACGGGGGGTCAACCGCGGGCGCCGGCAGCGGGTTGACGGCGTCATCCTGCACAGGCGGGAAGACCTCGACCGCCTCATAGCCATCCGACAGACCGCGCGCTATCACCGGCAACAGCATATGCCGAGGGCGCGTCAGGACACGCCGGCCTCAGGCGCCCGCACCGGGCCGGAGTCAGGGGTGGAGGTGCAGGGCCTTGCGGAGGCGCCTCGCGATCGTGCCGAAATCGTTGTGGTGGGCGCCGGCCAACCCGGTCACGCCCAGCAGCGTCACGATCAGCCCCGCCAGCAACGCCAGGATCGCCAGTACCACGGGCCACCGGGCTTCGAGCTGGCGGCGGCCCTGGTTGAGCAGTCGCTGGGCGTTGGGTCCCGCGAACGTGAGGATGGCGCCGATTCCCAGCAGCGGGGCGACGAAGCACACATTGAAGATCACCAGGAGGACCACGACGTGCACGACGTCGACGTCGGCGCCGACGATCGCGGCGATGACGGCGAAGTATGGGAACGCCGTCGGCAGCTCGACGGCGGTGATCGTCGCGCCGAGCAGCGCACCGGACTTGCTCCCCGGCTTGGGCTGCGGGGGGGTCGTCTGGGCCAGGCGGTCGCGGTATCCCCACAGAAACGCGGCCGCTGCCAGCATCGCCGCACCTGCCAGTGTCTCGAGCAGGTAGCCGAGGTGCCGCCCGGGCCGGGGGACGATCGACAGCAGCAGCTGGCCGGGCCCCAGCGCGATTGCCAGCCCCCCCACCAGGTACACGCCGAACACGGCGAGCGTGAACTCGGCGACCTGCCGGCGCGGGTGCCGTCCCGAGGCCAGGTAGAGCGCCGGCGCGATCGTCGTCGGATTGACAGAATCGGCGATCCCGATCGAGATCGCCAGGCCCAGCAGGCGGATCACGGCGTGGCCCCCACGGGCGTGCGCATCGGCGCATTGTCGCGTGCATCTGTCATCAAGTTGGTGAGGATGCCCTCAGCGGCAAGCCTGGCGCTACACTGAGACCTGGCGCCGTGGGGCGTTTTTTCCCACGCTCGCGGAGCCCTTCCTACCACTTTTCTACCCGAGAAGCGCTAAATGGCCCGTGGAGACGTTCGGATCGCCGCCACCCTCGCCTGCGAGGAGTGCAAGCGCCGGAACTATCAAACCAACAAGAGCAAGCGGAACAATCCGGAACGACTGCAGCTGCGCAAGTACTGCCGCTGGTGCAGGCGCCACACGGCTCATCGCGAGACACGCTGAGCGAAAGGCGACTCGTCCGTGGCCCGCAACCGCAAACGCCGCAGCGAACGGCGGCCTCACCGGCCGGCCGGCGGCCCCGTGGCAGAGCCCGGAATCGCCACGGCGAGCGGCTCGAGGCACGAGGACCCAGAGGAGCCGCATCGCGAGCCGGCGCCGGACCCCATCGAGCACGGAACCCCGGATGTCGAGCTGGCCAACGCCCAGCTTTCCATGGGGCGTCCGGACCTGGACGAGCCGGTGCCGGATGAGGAGCTGACGGAGGAGGCCATCGAGGCCGGCGGCAGTGGTGGCCGCCTCGGTCGTGGCCAGCGTCGAGGCGGCGGTGGCGGCGGTTCCGGTGGCGGCCGCGGCAGCGGTGGCGACGCCGGTGGCGAGCTCGCTCCGGCTTCGGCGTCGCACGTCGCGGGGCGGGCGGGGCTGGTCAGCCGCCTGGTCCATTTCCTTCAGGGAAGCTGGCGCGAGCTTCAGCGGGTACAGTGGCCGGACCGACGGCAGGTGATGCAGGCCACGGGGGTCGTGATCGGCTTTGTGATCGTCGCCGGAGTGTTCCTGGGGCTGGCCGACCTCGTCGCCAACAAGGTCGTCCAACTCATCCTCAAGTAAAGGCTTTCAGAGTCCAAAGAGATACATGTTCCGCTGGTACGTCGTAAACACCTATTCCGGCCACGAAAACAAGGTCAAGCACAACCTCGAGCACCGCGTTGTCTCGCTCAATCAGCAGCGCGCGGTTCGCCAGATCATCGTCCCCACCGAGTCCGTCTCCGAGATGAAGGACAACCAGAAGGTGACGGTCGAGAAGCGGACGATGCCCGGCTACGTGCTCGTGCAGATGGACCTCAACGAGGATTCGTGGTCGCTGGTCAAGGGGACCCCTGGGGTGACCGGGTTCGTCGGGGCCTCCAATGAGCCGGTTCCGTTGACCCAGGCCGAGGTCGATCGGCTGCTGCACATGGAGCCCGCCGAACGGCCCCGCAGCCGCGCCCAGTTCTCGATCGGCGAGTCCGTCAAGGTGGTCTCCGGGCCGCTGTCGGATTTCTCCGGCGAGATCTCCGAGGTCAACGAGGACGCTCAGCGCCTCAAGGTCCTTGTGTCCATCTTCGGCCGCGAGACGCCGGTCGAGGTGGGCTTCGACCAGGTCAAGAAGATCTAGAGAGGCGAAGAATCCGATGGCCAAGAAGGTCCTAACCCAGATCAAGCTGCAGGCGGTTGGCGGGCAGGCCAGCCCGGCGCCCCCGGTCGGCCCGGCGCTCGGCCAGCACGGCGTCAACATCATGGAGTTCGTCAAGGCGTTCAACGCTCAGACGCAGTCCGACGCCGGAACCGTGATCCCGGTCGTGATCACCGTGTACGAGGATCGGTCGTTCACGTTCGTGACCAAGAGCCCGCCCGCGGCGGTCCTCATCAAGCAGGCCCTGTCGCTGGAGAAGGGGTCGGCCGAGCCGCACCGAGACAAGGTGGCGCGGATCACCCGGGACCAGCTGCGGTCGATCGCCGAGAAGAAGATGGCCGACCTCAACGCCAACGACGTCGACGCCGCGGCGAAGATCATCGCCGGGACGGCGCGGTCGATGGGCGTGGAGGTGGTATGACGATGACCGTTGTGGGAGGGATTGACTGATGGCCAAGCACGGCAAGGCCTACATCGACGCCAAGCAGCGGCTCGACCGCACCCGGGAGTACACGCCGGCTGAGGCGATCGCGCTCGTCAAGCAGCTCCGCACCGCCAAGTTCAGCCAGTCCGTCGAGGTGCACGTCCGCACCGGTCTCAACGTCCGGCACGCCGACGAGCAGCTGCGCGGCACGATCGCGTTGCCCAACGGATTGGGCAAGGAGGTCAAGATCGCCGTGTTCGCCCAGGGCGATAAGGCGCGCGAGGCCGAGGAGGCCGGTGCCGATGTCGTGGGCGGCGAGGATCTGGCCCAGCGCATCCAGGAGGGCTTCGACGACTTCGACACCGCCATCGCCACACCGGACATGATGCCGATCGTGGGCCGGTTGGGGCGCATCCTCGGGCCCGCCGGCAAGATGCCCAACCCGCGCGTCGGCACCGTCACGATGGATGTGGCCCGGGCGGTGCAGGAGGCCAAGGCCGGAAAGGTCGAGTACCGGACCGACCGGACCGCGATCGTGCACCTGGTGATCGGCAAGACCGACTTCGAGGATCGCCTGCTGCTCGAGAACTACGCGGCGGTGATCGAGGAGCTGATGCGCGCCAAGCCATCGGCGGCCAAGGGGCGCTACATCCGCTCGGTCACGTTCGCGAGCACCATGGGCCCGGGCGTGAAGGTCGACCCGTCCCAGACGCGCGACATTGTCGAGGAGTCCGTCGCCGCCTAGACTGTTTCCGGCAACTCATACGAGACGAAGCCCCAGACCTCCGGCCGCGTGATCGCGTAAGCCCGGAGCAGGCGGAGTCGTTCGCAGCCGGCCGGCCTTCACGCCGCCCGTGCCTCCGACGCCCGCCGATTCCGGTGGGCGTTTCGTCTCTCTGGAGAGAGCACACCCAATGAACAGAGATGAGAAGACAACCGTCGTGGAGGAGATCGCCGGCCAGATTCAGGCCGCTGAGGCGATCTTCGCCGTCGACTACCGCGGCATCTCGGTCGCCCAGGCCGCCGATCTGCGTACCCGGCTCCGCGAGGCCGATGCCCGCTTCCGTGTCGTCAAGAACTCGCTGTCAGAGCGCGCCGCCGACCAGGCGGGCGCCGAGAACCTCAAGCCGATGCTCGTCGGTCCGACCGCGCTGGCGTTCGTCAACGGCGATGCCGCGCTGGCGGCCAAGGCCCTCAACGACGCCGCCCGCCAGCTGAACCTGCTGGATTTCAAGGGCGGCCTGATGAACGGGTCGGCCCTCTCGGCCGACGAGGTCCGCTCCATCGCCCGCCTGCCCAGCCGCGACGTGCTCAACGCGCAGCTGGTGGCGACGGTCGCCGCGCCGATCAGCGGGCTGGTGCGCGGGCTCAACGCCCTGATCGCCGG